>NZ_QTZO01000001.1:0-300000 GCF_004025585.1 Pseudodesulfovibrio sp. S3 | reverse complement strand
CTGCTGCACCCGATACGGTTTCATACCGGAGGATATCTCCGGGCTCGGACTCGGCATTCCGGGCCTGGTCAATTCCGACGAGGGCCTGATCCATTTCCATCCCGGTTTCAACAAGGGATTCGACTGGACCGATATTCCGTTCAAGGATCTGGTGGAAAAGCGCACCGGCTTCCAAACCTTCATCGAGAACAGTTCCAACACGCTGGCCATCTATGAACACTGGTTCGGCGCGTCCAGAGGCATCGACAATTTTTTCGTGGTCACCCTGGAGCACGGCATCGGCCTGGGACTGTATGTCAATGGAGCCCTGGTTCGTGGCTGGCAGGGCATTGCCGGAGAATTCGGCCATGTCAGGGGCGATGCGCGCGAGTGCACCTGCCGGTGCGGCATGAAAGGCTGCCTCGAAGCAATGGCCTCCCCCCACGCCATTCTCAAGGAGGCCAAGAAAGCGATCATCTCAGGCCGCTGGCACCCGTTGCATCCTGACCGGATCACACTGGAAGAAGTCATCCGAGCGGCTGAAAGCGGAGAAAAGGCGCTGCAGGATATATTTACCCAAGCCGGCACCATACTCGGCCAGCGCATTGCCGACCTGACACGCATCCTGGACCCGGAGACCATCATCATCACGGGCAAGAGCAACCTCGCCAAGGACATGCTCTTCGAACCATTGGCCCAGGCCATGGAAACCTGCACTTCAGAAGTATTCCGCGTCACCCCAAAGCTCGTGATCAGCCCCTGGCAGGAAGAAAACTACGCCCGCGGGGCCGGCGCCCTTGTCCTGCAAAAACTCCATCAGAGCTGCGCGTTGTAAAGAGACGATTCCGGCTCGATGCCCCCACATCCTCGCCCCCACATCCTCTGGACCACTGATCGGTCATTTTAAGATGAAATCCAGCGTCAGAGTTTATGCCTCCGAGGAGAAAGGACGCCGGAGTAGTTGCAGAGCGTAGACCGTCGGTGGCCGAGGGCGGAGCAAAGGCTTCGAGCCAATTCAATGAAAATTCAAGCTGCTCCCGTATACAGCAACGGGAGTTATTCTGTCCAACGACGAATGTCTGCGTTCCTCATTGTAGTATCGAAACAGCGCGTCAAACCATAATATGGCTCGATTCCATCAGAGTCCGACTTGGGATGGACATCCTCGTATTTCACCGTCCACCACAACCGCTCGATGAACACGTTGTCGATTGCGCGGCCTTTGCCGTCCATGCTGATGGCGATGCCATTGTCCTGCAAGACGTGGGGAAATTCACAGCTCGTGAATTGCGCCCCCTGGTCCGTATTGAACACCACTGGTGTAGATCTTTACAATGCCTTGTTCAGTGCATGCAGAAGGAACTGTCCATCGACTTCGATAGCTCCCACGCCAACACAAATCGGCTCCACCAGTCTCTATGCCTGCTACCAGACACAGAAAACCGCGCTGCATGGGGATATAGGCAATGTCTGTGCTCCAAGCTTTATTTTTCGCTGAATGGCAACTCATTTCAGCAGATATCGGAACTTGGGATGTTCAGGGTTGTGCTACTCACATGCAGCCCTGGAGTAATCGCTTGCAGCCTGATCGAATTTGCTTGTAAAACAACTCCAGCAGAGACCCGCAGGCCTTGCCGCCCGGAATTGTCCAGCGGACAAGGTCACCCGGGAGATGGTCACCCCGAGTCGGCCGAACTTAGCCTACTGACAATAAATATTTACATAATTTTACACTTTACACACTTAATTAATCACCTTAATAGAATTTTGCTACAGAATAATAATTGGAGATATTTTGGCTAACAACGTTAAATTGTTTAAATTTTCCAGCTGGTATTTGCTAAAACGGAGCATAGGCTATTTCGGTCCGTATAAATCGCGCATTCTATTTGCCATATTGGCCATGCTACTTTATGCCCCCATAGGCCCTGCACTGGCTTGGTTAACTAAATACGTCACAGACCAAGTCCTCATCGATAAGGACGCCGCAACGCTCAAACTCTGCATCCTCGCTTTCGTCATTCTTATCGTTTCCAAATGCATCACACAGATAGGCCAGGTTGTCATCATGAACGCCACGGGCCTGGAGGTTTTAAGAGACCTCCGCAGGGACATGTTCTCCAAGATCATCCGCCTGCCCATGGCGTATTTTGCCGATAGCGAAATAGGCATGCTCATGAACCGCGTCGGGGGTGACGTGACCTCGGTCCGCGCTTGTTTGCCAAACGTGATCATGTTCGTACGCCAGATATTTACTCTTGCCGGATTGATCGGCACGACCATTTTCCTCGACGCATACCTAGCTTTCTGGAGCCTACTGGTCATGCCCATAGCAATTTATCCATTTATCTACTTCGGCCAAAAGATTCGAAAATATGGCAGAAGAACACAAGCGAACCTCTCAGGACTTAATGTTTTATTGGAGGAAAACTTCTCGGGAATTAAAGTCATCAAGGGATTCGCAAACGAACAGCGCACGGAATCTGCCTTCGCCCACGAAAACGAGAACCTCACCAGATTACTCATCCGTAGTCTCCTTTACAACGAAGGGTCATCCCGGATTATGGACATCATTGCCGCCGCAGCCGGCGCCACGGTCCTCTGGGTAGGCGGAATGAGAGTGGTTGAAGGCGTGATGACGCCGGGAGACCTGACGGCGTTCCTGGTGTGCCTGATCCAACTGTACGATCCGATCAAAAAGATGAACTCAGCCAACCAATCGATACAGACCGGCTTGGCGGGTACGGAGCGAGTATTCGACATGCTCGACTCCCCGGACATCCAGGCTGAAACTGACGGTGACTTCGAATTCGACGGCCAGTTGAGGGAACTCACCTACGAAAACGTAGACTTTGCCTATCCGCGTACAAACCACCCGTCACTGAGCAACATCAACCTGAACATCAAGGCTGGGCAACGGGTAGCGATAGTCGGACCGAGTGGCGCAGGAAAGACTACCCTGGTAAATCTTTTGCCGCGCTTCTACGATTTGGACAAAGGACGTATCCTGCTCAACGGACGTCCCATCCAGCAATATACACTGAAGAGCTTACGCCAAGGGATTGGTTTGGTCTCACAGGACACCTTTCTGTTCAACGTCTCCGTTTCGGAGAACATCGCCTACGCCCACGATGACTACGATATGGATGCGGTGGTGCGTGCGGCCAAGGGTGCCTACGCCCATGAATTCGTCTCAGCCATGCCTGAAGGCTACGACACGGTCGTCGGTGAAGGCGGGGTCAAGATATCGGGAGGGCAGAAGCAGCGACTGACCATAGCTCGCGCGATCATGAAAGATCCCTCCCTGCTCATCCTGGACGAGGCCACCAGCGCCCTAGACACCGAGTCTGAACGTGTAGTCCAGATGGCTTTGGACAACCTCATGGAGGGGCGCACCTCCATTGTCATCGCGCATCGGCTCTCCACTATCCTCAACGCCGACGTCATCTTGGTCATGGAGAACGGCCGCATAGTCACCTCCGGGACACACGCTGAACTCATTGAGAGCTGCCCCCTTTATGCCAATCTTTACAAAATGCAATTCGAAGACAATCAAAAAAACGCAGAGTAGGCCCCCGTCAAGCTCAATCGATAGGATAGTCCATGCTTTCATATGAACAACTGACAATGAACTCCAACGTTGCGGACGCCTTTTTTGCATCCCGGGACAAGGCGGCACCCATCGTGTTCTTCGGCGCAGGCTTCGCGCTCAAGGGCATTCTGCAACGCTTTGAGCAAAAAGGATTCACGGCCCTGTCCATCTGCGACAACGACAAGAAGAAGCACGGCAGACAGATTTTAGGGTATACCGTCCAGTCTCTCGATCAGGTAGCCTCGCTGCCTGACACCAAGACCTTTGTCGTCACTTCCCCCGCCTACTTCTGGGAGATTAAGGAACAACTGGAGACTCAATTCGGTGCGAATTCGGTCTGCCCCGTGGACTTCAACTGCACCCATTATTTCTCCGGCAAACAATTCCAACCCTACTTCACGCAACACATAGAACGGTTCAAGGCCGTGGAAGCTTTTCTGGCTGACGATCTGTCGCGTCAAGTTTATCGCCAGGTCCTGAAGGCACACAGCACGGGAAAACGAGAAGACTTCGAGTCCATTCCCCGGGTCGATGACGACTGGTACCTGTTCAAATCGCTGCTGGCGGCGGACGAGGACTCAGTCTATGTCGACTGCGGAGCCTTCGATGGTGACACCATTACGCTTTTCAATAAAACGTCCAAGGGCCGGTACAAACACATCTACGCATTCGAACCGGACAAAAACATCCTTGAAGCCCTTGCTGCGTGCATCGCCGACAACGGCATAGACAATGTTACGATCATCCCCAAGGGAGTGTACAACCGCAACGGTTCCATCGGCTTCAGTTGGGACGGCGTCTATTCCGCGGTCAGCGAATCAAACGCCTCGGTCATGGACAAAAAAAATGATGACGGCATTGAAGTAGTCAGAATCGACGATGAATTGAAGGACGTCCCTGTCTCAATCATCAAAATGGATTTGGAAGGGGCCGAGCTGAATGCCCTGAAAGGCGCGAAGGATACTATCCAGAAACACCACCCCAAGCTCGGCATCTGTCTCTACCACAACATCATCGACCTCCTGGAAATCCCCGAGTATATACACGACATCGCCCCGGACTACCGGATTTACATCAGGCACCACTCCACAAGCTGTAACGACACCATCATGTACACGGTCTAGCATTATGAAAGTTTATATCAAGACATTGAATATATGCCCCATGCGCAGAGTCAACACCACACAGTACAGGGAAGCCCTTCTACAGAACGGCCACGAGTTGGTCGATACCCCCGAGAAAGCGGACAAGGTTCTTGTCTGGACCTGCGCCGTGAGAGGCGACTTCCACGACAACAGCATCTCGGTTCTCAAGGACTTCGAGTCCAGGGGATTTTCGGTGGTGGCCGCAGGTTGCCTGCCGTCCATCGACCCCTCGGAAGTAGAGAACAATTTTCACGGCGAGATCATCCACTACAACAACGACCGTGAGGAGTTCGCCAAGGTCTTCGGGGTTGAGCATATGGACGCTCCGTACCCTGTGGTCGAGGCGCCCATCCCCCTGCCCATCGACGAGTACAAGAAACTCCACCCCGAATTAAAAATCGGCAACGACGACCAATACATCAAAATTTTCCTGTCCGAGGGCTGCACCAGGCTCTGTACCTACTGCACCGAGGTGCGGGCCTTCCCGCCCTACCGGAGCTTCCCCAAAGAAAAGCTCGTCGCCAAGGCCCGGGAAATGGTCGAGAAGACCGAGGTCAAGAATATCGCCCTCTTCGGTGACGACATCGGTGCCTATGGAGTGGATACCGGCACAACCCTCATCGAACTCATCCGGGAACTCAAAGCCATACACCCCGACGTCCGGATCAGCCTCAAACAGATCCACCCCGCCTGGTGCCTGCACTATACCGAAGAGTTGAGCGCGCTTGTCAAGGACGGCACGATCTTTCAGGCGCTCGTGCCTATCCAGTCGGCCAACGACAGGGTGCTAGCGGCCATGAAGCGAGGTTACACGAAAGAAGAGTTGCACACGGTGTTCAACTCGATCTTCGACGGCTCCCGGGTGGAATTGGAGACCCACGTGATCGCGGGCTTCCCCACGGAAACCTCCGAGGAATGGGAGGAAACCGTGGAATTCATCCTGCAGTACCGGTTCCGCTACGTCATGGGGAACATTTTCATGGCCGGGCCGAACACCGAGGCCGCCGCCATGGACGGCCAGGTCAACCGAAAGGAGAAGGAGCGCCGCATCCTGGACGGAGCGGACAGGATGGAGACCAACGGCACGGTCGTCGGACACGACCTCAGCGCCCGTTCCAAGGAGCACACCACTCTGAACAGAATCGACCTGATGGAACTCTAGGGAACCCGACCGCTGATCCAAAAGCAATCAACCACCCGCAACCAATCGACACGGACCTATATGCACTCTGACATCACCATAATCCTCCCGACGCACAACCGGCATCACCTGCTCGACGATACCCTGCCGTTTCTGGACGAATTCAACATAAAAACGGTTGCAATCGACTCCACGCAGACCCCGGTACGAGACACAAAAGACCTTTTCCAACATTCTCTATATTCATGCTCCGGGGATGCATCCGGCCAAAAAGATCCAACAGGCTCTCAAGAAGCAGGCCCTAATTTGATAAGGAGCTGTCCCAACTAAGAGCTAAACACTCCGCTTAGGTTTAGGGTGGCATCACTTACGAAAAAAAGCAGGCTCAACTCATTGAGCACTGGATTACATTTACGAAGGACCGAAATGAAGAACGAAATCACCTTGATTCTCCTGACGTTAAACAGGCACCACTTACTCGATAATATCCTGTCCTTTCTGGATGAATTCGAAGTTAAAATTATTGTCATGGACGCGACAGAATCCAAATTCATTCCTCAATTCGATTTCAAGAACATTGAGTACTATCATGCTCCGGGCGTCCATCCGCTGGCCAGATTTCGCGAGGCCACAAAGCGTACGCAAACCCCCTACACCATGGTTACCGCCGATGACATCTACCCATCGCTGTCCTTTTTGAAAAAAAGTCTGGCTTTCCTGGAAAGCAATCCAGACTATGCCGCCATTCAGGGAAAGGTTTTCTTCAATTCCAATGGGAAAATTGTCCTCAGAAGACCCGAGGCCCATTTTTTTCAGGCGGATGCAGACTGCCCGGCCACACGCTTACTTCAATTTTTCACCTATTATCACCCTGTATTTTACTCCCTGCAACGGACTGAATGCCTCCAGTTCGCCCTGGATCGATTCCCAGAGGGAGTTGTCGACTACAACTTCTGTGAATTATATTTCGCCCTGATCCTGATCGCTCAGGGCAAGGTGGCTACAGTCAACTCTTTCCATCAAGTCATTTGCGATGAACCGAAAAGCACCAAGAACTTCAAATCCGTCCTGGCAACCTCCAAGAACCTGGTCCGGAAAAACAAATACTATCCCGAACTGGCAACGCTGAAGAATGACATCGTGAACTACCTGGTCGAAGAAAAAGGGATCTCCACCACAAAGGCCACGTTCTACGTAGACAACACCATGCGCATAATGATGCTGAGCATTCTGCCCAAGAAGAATAAATGGTACTGGATGCGCGACCGCCCTCCCAAGACCTTCATGGATCGGATCAGGTTCGAGTTAAACGCCCTTTTCAGGCGCGTCGGCCTTCCCATTCCCAAACCACCCAAGCCCAGAAAGACCAGCATTCAGGACGTGCTCGCCGAAGATCCGACGGCAGCCGAAGATTACAAGAGAATCTGCAAGTTGATCGGCTGCAGCCATCAATAGCCACGAACCATTGTCCTCCCGAGCGAAAGGTACCATACAAACATGCCCACCATTCTCCACATCACCACACACCTGGGAGGCGGTGTCGGGCAAGTCGTCACCAATATCGTCGGCAGTTCCGGCGCCAGCAGTTTCATCCACGAGGTCGTCTGCCTGGACCGGCTCAGTGCCCACTCCCGGGATTTGTGCGCGCGCCGCGCAATCACGGCGCACTCCGAGGTTCCCTACGACCGAATATTGCGGAAAGCGGAACAGGCGGACATCATCCAGGTGGAGTGGTGGAACCACCCCCTGCTGAACAAATTCCTGTATTCGGTTACGCTTCCACCCGCGAGGACACTCTTCTTCTCCCATGTCTCCGGCTTCCATCCGCCCGCCGTCTTCACCCGTGACGCCCTCGATCTGGCCGACATCTTCTGCCTCTCGACCCCTTATTCCGAAGACCATCCGCTCATCCGGGCGCAACAGCCGGAAAAGGTCTGCACCCTCTTCATCGCCGGGGGGAGCACCAAGCGGGTCGCGGGCATCACCCCCAGGCCGCACACGGAGTTCAATGTCGGCTACGTCGGGACGGTCGATTTCTGTAAGATGCACCCGGAATTCCTCCATATGAGCGCGGCCGTCAATATCCCGGGCGTCCGCTTCGTGGTCTGCGGAGAAGGAGCGGCACGGCCGGAACTCGAAAACGCTGCGGCCGACCTGGGACTGGCGGGTCGGTTCTCGTTCAAAGGACATGTGGACGACATCGCCGAGGTCTTCCGGGAATTGGACGTCTTCGGGTACCCACTGAACGCCAGGCACTACGGCACGGGAGAACAGGCCCTGCTCGAGGCCATGGCCGCAGGCGTGCCCCCTGTAGCCTTTGCCAATGGCTGTGAAAGGACCATCATCCAAGACGGAGAGACCGGCTTGCTGGTGGACAGCCCGCAGGCCTACGCCGATGCCATCGAATTCCTTTACAGCCATCCAGAAGAGCGCAGACGACTGGGTGACAACGCGAGGCGGTACACAAAGACCCACTTCACCCTGGAAAAGACCGTGGACCGTTTCCACAAACTCTATGCCGAACTCCTTAAGCGGCCCAAACGGCTCCACGAGTTTGACGATGCGATCCGGCCTCCGCTCCCAGGCCACCGGATATTCCTCCGATCCCTGGGAGACAGTGCCGAGCCATTCGCGACCAACACCCTTTCGGAAGAACTTGACGTACTGCTTGAGACCGACCTGGCAATCGCCGACAGCCCGGAGGAGATGACCACCCCGACCAAGGGGAGCGTCATCCACTACGCCACCCTTTTCCCGGAAGACCCGGTACTCGGATTCTGGCACGGTCTCATCCGCCAGAAACAGGGGAATCACGCCCGGGCTGCCACCCTCTTTTCCCGGGCTCGGGAACACGGTTTCGGCCACTGGCGCATCCTGTGGCATCTGATCCAAAGCCAAGAGGCTCTCGGCGACATGGAAGCCGCTGACGCTTGTCACCCCCTCCTCGGGGAAGCCATGCCGGGTTCCCCGAACCCCACGGAGGCCGTCAGGCTATTGGACGAATTGCAAGCCCGAGCCCAGGCATACGCCCGCTTCAAAAACGAACTGAAAGCGATCCTCGAAACTCCCTTGCTCGTGCCTTCGCCCCTGCGCCCCGTGTCGGCGGAAGGCATCGTCCTCTACGGCGCCGGGAAGATGGGACAAATGGCCCTGGACTGCCTGGCCCATGCGGGCATCCAAGCGCGCCTGATCGTCGACAGGGACTACGGCAGCGACAGCCTTCGGGGCGTTCCAGTGGTCACGCCTGACGATATCCCCAAGCAGGCCAAAACGACGATGACCTTCGTCGTCTGCATCGCCACCCTGGAATTCGCTCCCCTGGCCGACTTTCTCAAAGGTCTCGGCTGCACGGATGTTCGGCATTTCTACGACCTCAGCGAAAGCACCTTTCCCGAAATCATGCCCAACGGCTGGGTCATCGAGTCGCCGGATAGGCCCCTACTTGAGCGCATAGGTAAGCAGCTGTCCCATGACCCTGGTTCCCTGTCGCATTTCTGCCATTTCCTCTGGTGGCGCGTGGCCCGACGCGAAGTAAACGACCGTGCCCATCCGGTCCTTTCGGGGCGAAAGTATTTCAATGCCCCCTGCGTCCCGGCTTCCCGGGGCGGGGAAAATCTGATCGACTGCGGAGCACACCTGGGGCAGACCATCGATGCCTTCATCGAGTACACCAGCGACCGTTTCGGGGCCGTCCTCGCCTTCGAACCCGATCCAGAGACCTTCAAGAAATTGAACCAGCGCTACGACGACCCGAGGATACACCTGGAGCAAATAGCGATATCCTCCTGCGAACGAAGGGAAAGCCGATTTCGACAGGGCATGGATTTCGCTTCCATGCTCTCCGAGAAAGGTGAACTATCCGTAAAAACAGCTTGTCTGGATTCAATGCCTGATGTTACGCAAAGCTTTCTTAAGATTCATGTGGAAGGAGAAGAACTTGCCGTGCTCAGGGGAGCAAAATCCTTCATTCAGCGAAACCGCCCCGTGATCATGGTCTTGGCCGATCACTCCGCCGCCGGCCTCGACGCCATCCCCGATTTCCTGATAGGACTCAATAGGTATAGGCTGTTCTTCCATCTGCATGACTATTGCGGCAACTCGGCGGTATTCTATGCGATCCCCGAAGAGCGACTCACGCGCAACCAAAACCAGGTCACGCGCCAAGTGAAATGACGATAAAAACAATGGACATGAAAGCAGTTACCGACACGACCATCAATGACCTCATCGAGGAACTCCTGCCCAAGGCACACGCCATTGTCGACGATTTCGGCGACGGAGTGACCCTTTACGGACAGGGCGTGGTCGGGCAATGGGGAGCCTCTCACCTCTCCGGGGTCGGAGCCGCCATCAACTGCATTATCGACAACGCCCCCGACAAACAGGGAACAACCTACAAGGCTATCCCTACCCTCCGGCACGATGACGGAATCGGACGAAGCCGATCGCTACTCATTTCCGCCAGGCACCACGTACAACCGATTGCCGCCCGCTGCGCCCCCCACTACGCCAACATCATGTCCCTGGACGCCTTTGTGATCGTCACCAATCGCGATCGGATCGCCCAAGCCAGGGACATGTTCGAAGATGACGGGATCAGTCGTCGTTCTTACAACGCCGTTATCCACGCCCTGCTGAGCAACTCTCTTGAGCAGTGCTACCCGGTGCTAGACAACAACATGTACTTCTCGGTCCCGCAGTTCGCCTGCGGCTACTCCGAATCCTTCGTGGACGCCGGAGCCTACGTCGGCGATACCCTTGAAAAATTTATCTGGAAGTGCGGCGGCTCCTTCGAAAGCATCCTGGCTTTCGAACCCGGCGCGCGACAGTTCGCTGCCATGAAAGAGCGCATCCGCAGACTGCGCGTAGAGTGGGCTCTGGGCGAAGGCGCTATCACCGCCGTCCAAGGCGCGCTGGCCGACAAGAACGGCCACATGGCGATCGACAAGTCCGGCCTGCCGACCTCGAACCACGGGGCCGGGGGCGTCAGGGCACAATCCGCGGACACCGTGCCGATCCACAGGCTGGACGACTTCATCGGAGACCGGCGGGTGACGATGATCAAAATGGACGTGGAGGGAATGGAGGCGCAACTGCTCTCCGGCGCCCGACAGACTATCGCCCGGCAACAACCCAAACTCGCCGTCTGTGCCTACCATTACCCCGTTGATCTCTTCTCCCTGGCCGAAAACGTTCAGGAGATCGCACCCAGTTACCGCTTCGCCTTCCGCTGGCATACCCCGGTCCTGGGCGACTATGTCCTCTATTGCTACTAGTTTATGCACCAAAGGAACAACTCAATGGATGATACCAAAGAATTTGCCCAGAGCGTTAAAGAAAACATCAAGAATCTCGGCGAGTCGAAACGATGCAGGGAAGTGACCCTGGAATGGCTCTCCGAGGTCCTCAAGTACAACTACTCCCATAACTTCACCTGGATGGGGCTGCCCATCATCCAGGCCCCGCAAGACATCGTCGCCATGCAGGAGATACTTTGGGAGGTGAAGCCCGACCTCGTCATCGAGACCGGAGTGGCCCGAGGCGGATCGATCATTTTCTATGCCTCGATGATGGAAATGATGGGATTGGACGGCCACGTCCTGGGCATCGACATCGACATCCGTGCGCACAACTACCGGGCGATCATTCAGCACCCCATGTATCGGCGCGTGACTCTGTTGGAAGGCAGTTCCATCGACACCGGGACCGTGACCAAGGTCCACGAATTCGTCAAGAGGGCCGAGCGCGTCCTCGTGGCCCTGGACTCCAACCACACCCATGACCACGTCCTGGCCGAGCTGAAACACTACGCCCCCATGGTAACCAAGGGCAGCTACTGCGTGGTCTTCGACAGCGGCGTGGAGAATCTGCCGGACAACCCCACCTGCAATGACCGCCCGTGGGGTAAAGGCAACAACCCCAAGACCGCCGTCCACGAATATCTCAAATCCGACGACTCATTTGCCGTGGCCCGCGAGATCGAGGACAAGCTGCTGATCACCTCCTGTTCCGACGGATACCTGAAAAAGATCAAGTAGCCGGACATAATTCCCTAAACGAACACGCCAAGGACCCCATGAGCGCGACCCTAGATACACGCATCGACCAAAGAAACCGGACACCACTGCAGGATGTTATTCCACTTGAGACTCCGTTCGTCCTGTTTCTAGACCCCTCCAGCCGCTGCAATTTCCGCTGCAACTTCTGCCCCACCGGCAACAAGGAGTTACTGAAGACGTCCAGCCGCCAAAACGTCCTCCTCGACTACGACCTGTTCACCAAGATCATCGATGATCTGGAGAAGTTCGACGGACAGCTCAAGGTGCTGCGGTTGTACAAGGACGGCGAGCCGTTCCTCAACCCGAGACTGGCGGACATGGTGCGCTACGCCAAGCAGAGCAACAAGATTCTCTCCGTGGACACCACGACCAACGGCTCGCTGCTGACTCCGGAGCGGGCCCTGCCCGTGGCCGAGGCCGGGATCGACCAGATCAATATCTCCCTGGACGGCATGAGCGACGAGCAGTTCAAGGACTTCACCCACACCAAGGTCGATTTTGCCCGGTACCGGGAGAACATCAAAACGCTCTACGAAAACCGGGGCGACTGCAATATCCTGATCAAGACGGTCAAGGAGATTCTCACCCCGGACACGGAAAAGCTCTTCTTCGAGTATTTCTCGCCCATCGCCGACAAAATCTTTGTGGAGCATGTGGCCCCCTGCTGGCCGGAGTTCGACGTCCTCGAGAAGATCGACGCGAGCCTGGAGACAGGCATCTACGGCCAGCCTATCGCCTCGGTGGACACCTGCCCCTACGTCTTCTACTCCATGTCCATCAATGCGGACGGTCGGGCCAGCGTCTGCTTCCTCGACTGGAAGCACGACCTCATCGTCGGCGACGCCAACACGGAAGACGTGAAAGCCATCTGGAACTCGGATGCCATGAATCGCTACCGACTGGATTTCCTCAAAGGCGAACGGCAGCACATGCCATTCTGCAAGGACTGCATGCAGCTCGCCTACGGCATGGCCGACAACATCGACGAATTTCGGGACGCCCTCTACGAAAAGGTCAGCCAGCACGCGGGACTTGTCTGATGCGAAATACCAAAACTTTACTCCGTCCCTGCCCCGTCTGCGGCGCGACCCACGGCACAGTGCTGCGGGCCATGCGCTTCGCCGTGTTCGATGACTGCCCGCTGACCGGCGAGTTCGAAGTGATCCTCTGCGACGAGTGCTCCTTCGTCTTCTACGACACACCCAACACCCTCGAGGACTTCACCCTTTTCTACGAACAGCACTATTTCGTCTCCGGTTACACCGCCAAGGGTGACGTGGCGGTCATGCGGGCCAAGAACTCACCCTTCGAGGTCATGGGGCCTCGACTGCGCGACGACGCCCGTATTTGCGACATCGGCTGCGGCAAAGGCGACCTACTCCTGTCCTTCAAGCGACAGGGGTACGCCAACCTGTTCGGCGTGGACCCGTCTCTGGATTGTGTGGAGTACCTCAACCGGGAGCACGACCTGAACGTGACCCTGGGCACGGCAACCGACACAGTACACCAACCAGGGAGCTTCGACTGCATTCTCTCGACGCACACCTTCGAGCACATTATGGACCTGCCCGAGGCGGCCCGGTCCATAGCCGACCTGCTCGCCGATGAAGGACTGGCCTACATCGAAGTCCCGGATCTGACCCGGTACGATGCCTTCCCGGGTAGGGCCCCGATCACCTACCTCTTCTACGAACACATCAACCACTTCACCCCGTACACCCTGAAGCGGCTGTTTGCCGAGGCCGGACTGACCATGATCGACTACGGCCGCAAGGTGCTGGACGAGGAACTAGAGCCGTCCATCCCCGGCTGCTTCGCGGTCCTGCAGAAGGGCAACAAGCTTGCAGTGCCAGACAAGGTCCAAACGCTCGAGCCAGGCTCTCCCGATGAATACCTCAAGCTGTTCGCCGGGGACTCCACCCCGGCCAACCGGACCCTGCAGAAGCTGGCCGAATCCGGGGCCGAAGTATACATCTGGGGCATCAACTTTTTCCTCCAGCGAGTCATGGCCATGACCCCGCTCAAGGACTGCAACATCGTCGCCCTCATCGACAGGGACGCAATCAAGCAGACCAAGACCATCGAGGGCAAACCGATCAGCCCACCTTCGGCAATAGAAGGTGCCTCTCCCGACTCCGCCGTGGTCGTCTGGCGCGGCCCCTGCGGGGCATCCATTTCCCATGATCTCAAAAACGCAGGGTACTCAGGCACCATCGTCGTGGCCTGACCCGTCGCCCCGGAGCATCATGAAAAAACGCATCCTTGTCACCGGCGCCACAGGCTTCATCGGCAGGCACGCAGTGCGCGCCCTGACCAGGCGTGGCGAGACAGTCACGGTCGTGGGGCGTTCCACTGATAGGCTGCTTTTTTTTAAGGATAACCCGCGCGTTTCCCGCGTAGTCCTGGATCTCGACGACCTCCCCAAAGACCTCCATAAAACCCTGGGGCGCCCCACCCACTGTCTCCACCTGGCATGGCCCGGGCTGCCCAACTATCTGGCAGACCGCCACATGGAACACGCCCTGCCGCAAAGCAAGCGGTTCCTCGACGCCCTCCTGCGGGAAGGGCTCCAACGGCTGGTGGTGGCCGGAACCTGCTTTGAATACGGCATGATCGAGGGAGAGCTTCGCGAGGATATGATAATCACCCCGACCACCCTATATGGCCAGGCCAAGAATCAGCTCAGACTCCACCTCGAGGATCGCGTCCGGGGGACCGGCTGCACTCTGAGCTGGGCAAGGCTCTTCTATCTCCACGGAGAGGGTCAGTCACCCAATTCCCTGTTCGCCCAACTGGACAGGGCCATCGATGAAAACAAGAGCGATTTTGACATGTCCGGCGGGAAACAGATAAGAGATTATCTACCAGTGGACACCGCTGCCGGGATTCTCGCAGTCCTTCTGCTCGACAACCCTCACCCCAGCACGGTGAACGTCTGCTCGGGCCGACAGACGGAACTCAGAACGTTAGTGAAAGAACACCTACGTCGCCGGAGCAGCTCGATCCGACTCAATTTAGGAGTTTTCCCGTATCCGGAATGGGAGCCGTTTCGGTTCTGGGGCAGCACTGACCGGCTCAACGAATTGCTGTCACAGTCCCCAAAAGCACAATTGTAACTCAACCATCCACAACCACAAGAGAATTTTATGGAAACCGTCATCCTCTGCGGAGGCCTGGGTACCCGTCTCCGCGAAGAAACCGAATTTAGGCCCAAGCCCATGGTCAACATAGGATCCCGCCCGATCCTCTGGCACATCATGAAGATATTCGCCCACCACGGGCACACCGACTTTGTCCTGCCGCTAGGCTATAAGGGCGAGATGATTCGTGATTTTTTCGTGAACTACGAATGGATGAACAACGACATTACCCTGGAACTGGGCAAACCCGATGCCTTATGCCTGCACGAATGCCATGATGAGACCGGGTGGCGAATCACCCTAGCCGACACCGGACAGGCTACCTTCAAGGGAGGCCGAATCAAACGCATTGAGAAATACATCGAAGGCGATACCTTCCTGCTGACCTACGGCGACGGCGTGGCCGATGTTGATATCAACAGGCTGGTCGAGTTCCACCATACCCACGGCAAGATCGCTACTATCACCGGTGTAAACCCGGCGCAGCGCTTCGGCGAGATGAAGATCGACGGCACCACCGTTGTCTCTTTCCGGGAAAAGCCTAAGGAGGCCGGGAACAATCTGATCAATGGCGGCTACATGGTCCTGAACCGCAAGATTTTCGACTACCTGACCCCGGACGAGGATTGTGACTTTGAGTATGGCCCGCTGGAGCGTCTCGCAATAGATGGAGAGCTCCACGTGTTCCAACACAATGGCTTCTGGGCATGCATGGACACCCTGCGCGACACTGAGGCACTCAACCAGATCTGGAATACGGGCGAGGCGGCCTGGAAGGTCTGGTAGAAACACGATGTTTGGGAACACCTTCCACGGCAAACGCGTCTTCCTGACGGGCCACACCGGTTTCAAGGGGAGCTGGCTGACCCTCTGGCTGAATCTGCTCGGGGCAGAGGTAAAAGGCTTCTCCTTGGAACCGCCGTCCACGCCCTCCATGTTCGAACTTCTAGACATGGACCGAGATTTCCGGGGGATCAAGGGGGACATCCGCGACCTCAAAGAGCTGAAAGCGGCCATGCATGACGCCCGTCCAGAACTGGTTGTGCACATGGCGGCCCAGCCGCTGGTTCGCCGCTCCTACCGCGAGCCGGTGGAGACCTTCACCACCAACGTTCTCGGCACTGTCAACGTACTTGAGGCGGTCCGCTCCACCCCCACCGTGCGCGGGGTGATCAACGTGACCAGCGACAAGTGCTACGAAAACCGGGAGCAGGGACACGCCTTCCGGGAGACCGATCCCATGGGTGGCAACGACCCATACTCGGCCAGCAAGGGGTGCGCCGAGCTGGCGGCCCACTCCTGGAATGCATCCTTTTTCGAGGCCAAGGACGTCATCCTGGCCTCAGTCCGGGCGGGCAACGTCATCGGCGGTGGGGACTTCGGCGAGGACCGGCTCCTGCCGGACATGGTCCGGGCTTTCTCCCTCGGGGAACCGGTATCCATCCGCTCCCCCAAGGCAATCCGTCCCTGGCAGCACGTCCTCGAGCCACTTTCCGGATACCTGACCCTGGCCCGGGCGATCCTGAACGGCGACCGGAAGGCCACGGGCGGATGGAATTTCGGTCCGTCAGGGTCCGACACCCTGACTGTAGGCGAAATCGCCGACCGCTTCGCCGGGCTGTGGCCCGGGACGGCTCGGATTCAGGCGGACGCGGACGACCACCCGCACGAGGCCCAGGTTCTGCACCTGGACTGTGCCAAGGTCCGCGAGCGTTTTGACTGGCTTCCCAGGACCGACGTAACCACCGCGCTGAAATGGACCTCTGAATGGTATGCGGCCTGGAGCACCGACCCCACAGTCCTCATGGACCTGACGCGGGCCCAGATCCGCCAATACGAAGGGATACGATGACCATCACCCCTTTACCCATGGACGGCCTGTATCTGGTCACCACCCAACCCATCGAGGATGAACGCGGCTCCTTCGCCCGCGTCTTCTGCTCACAGGAATTTAAGACCATCGGCTTGACCAAGCCGCTCGCACAGATCAACCTCTCCCAAACTGTTGCCCCCGGAAGCATCCGGGGCATGCATTTCCAACACCCACCCCACGCCGAAACCAAGATCGTCCGCTGTTTGCGGGGGAGCGTCTTCGATATTGCCGTAGATCTGCGCCAAGGGTCGCCGACCTTTCTGCAATGGCACGGGCAGAAGCTGACCTCAGAGAATCGGCAAGCCCTATTCATCCCCGAAGGGTTTGCCCACGGGTTCCAGGTCCTCGAGCCGGACTCGGAGTTGCTCTATCTGCATACCGCTCCCTACAGCCCGGACGCCGAGGGCGGGGTCCGCTTCGACGACCCGGCCCTGAGCATCGAGTGGCCGCTGCCCCCTTCCGACCTCTCTGAGCGGGACAGGAACCACCCCCTCATAGACCCCACATTCAAAGGGATACGAATATGAACTGTCGCCACTGCAACACCCCGCTCGAACACCTTTTCATCGACCTCGGCGAGCATCCGCCTTCCAACTCATTCGTGACCGCAAACCGGCTTAGCGAACCCGAGCCCAAGTATCCCCTGAAGGTCTACACCTGCTCCAACTGCTTCTTGGTCCAGGTGGACGAGTACAAGCAATCCACGGAAATATTCAACGAGGAATACGTCTACTATTCCTCTTACAGTTCCTCCTGGCTTGAACACGCCCAGCGCTACGCGGACATGGCAGCGCACCGCTTCAACCTGGACGAAAACTCACTTGTGACAGAGATCGCCTCCAACGATGGCTACCTGCTTCAATTCATGCGTGAAAAAAAAATTCCCTGCTATGGGGTGGAGCCGTCCACGGCCACGGCGGACGTCGCGGCCACAAAAGGTATTGAGTCCGTGCGCGACTTTTTCGGCAGCAAGCTGGCCGAACAGCTCAGACATGAACGCGGTCCGGTGGACCTACTCATCGGCAACAACGTCCTGGCGCACGTGCCGGACATCAACGATTTCGTTCAGGGCATTGGGATAATCCTCAGAGAAGGCGGCACGGCTACCCTTGAATTTCCGCACCTTATGCGACTCGTGGCCGAACGCCAGTTCGACACTATCTACCACGAACACTTCTCTTACCTCTCACTGAACACGGTCGGGCGCATCCTCTCCAGAGCCGGGCTACGCATCTTCGACGTGGAAGAGTTGCCCACTCACGGAGGGTCCCTTCGCGTCTTCATCTGCCACGAAGACGACGCGCGGGAGACCGGCGGGACGGTAACGGAAATCCTCGGGCGTGAATCCGCCGCAGGCATGAATACCCTTCCCTACTACGACACCTTCCAGGCGGGGGCTGACGCCATCCGGGACGATCTTCTCGAGTTCCTGAGAGAGAAAAAGCGCGAGGGCAAGTCCGTCGCCGCCTACGGGGCCGCAGCCAAGGGCAACACCCTGCTTAATTATTGCGGCGTAACTACCGACTTAATCGATTTCTGCGTGGACGCCTCGCCGCATAAACAGGGGCTGTTCATGCCCCAGAGCCATATCCCGATCTTAGCCCCAGAAACACTCAAAGACCGCAGACCGGACTACGTCCTAATCCTACCATGGAATATAAAAAATGAAATTTTACGCCAGCACGGGTATATAGCTGACTGGGGCGGCTCCTTCTTTACAGCAATCCCAGAATTACACACGATC
Organism: Pseudodesulfovibrio sp. S3; assembly: GCF_004025585.1. Taxonomy (NCBI): domain Bacteria; kingdom Pseudomonadati; phylum Thermodesulfobacteriota; class Desulfovibrionia; order Desulfovibrionales; family Desulfovibrionaceae; genus Pseudodesulfovibrio; species Pseudodesulfovibrio sp. S3. Next base: position 281,327 of record NZ_QTZO01000001.1, on the reverse strand, counting down.
TAATACAAACCTTACTTCGGCTCACAGCGATAGCTGGTCGAGGAAATTAATCTCACTTTGATTTACCAAAGGAATCAACGTCATCTTGTTGATAAAGATACATGTTCTTCATCACGTAAGTCATAGCAATTTCATCAGCTTGATCGTCACACCAGTTCTTGAGAGGAAAAGCGCGTCTAATCGTGTAAAATAATTTATGGAACTTAATCTGTATGGCCATCAGCGGTTGCCGAATGGCGGAAACTTGCCAGATTTTCCTTTCAAAGTGTGCACCTCCAAGCTGGCCCTAAGAGGGGGAACTTTACACCTATCCGCCCCAAAAAACAGGGCAGCATATATAAACATACAATTCCACAACAAAGCCAATGTCATTACCCTATGCGAGGACTAACGTGGAGACCGCCTAACAATAGACTCACAAAAAGGGCTTGCCTCTTACGAGACAAGCCCTTGATATTACTGGCGGAGAGGGAGGGATTCGAACCCCCGGACGAGTTGCCCCGTCTCTGGTTTTCAAGACCAGCGCATTAAACCGAGCTCTGCCACCTCTCCGTTGGGTGCGACAAAGAAAAAATGCCGACTTTCGGGAAAACGGTTGTAGGAACCACGGCAGGGAAAGTCAAGACACAAAACAATTTCGGTCAATTCTGCGTCGGGGCAAGGGTGTTTGACACCGATTCTCATTTCCAGTATGAGATGAACTGATTGAAATTAAAACAAAACGATGGGATATCCTATGAAAGCCCCTCAAATTGTCTTTGCCGAATATCTGGCCGATGAGAACCTCAAAATGACTCCGCAGAGACGGATCATTCTAGACACTCTGCTGCGCCAAAACGAACATCTTTCTTCCGAAGAACTCTATGCCCGAGTAAAGAAGCGAGACGCGTCCATCGGCCAGGCAACGGTCTACCGGACCCTTAAACTGCTCAACGACTCCGGGCTGATCGAAGCACTTGATTTCGCGGATGGCGTGACACGCTACGAGCTGAGCTACGGCAAGGATCACCACGACCACCTTATCTGTGAACGATGCGGCAAAAACATCGAAATCATGGACCCGGTCATCGAACGTCGTCAGGAAGAGCTTGCCCGCGAACACGGCTTCAGGCTGCTGAAACACAAGATGTACCTTTACGGCGTCTGCGCAGACTGCCGCAAATAGCCCTGTCCCAACAGACCGGGCTACTCTTCTATCTGTGATAGGAATTCAGCCAAAGGCTTGATTTCGCCGTGTACGGTGTTCCACGCATATCGAGAGCCAATCTTTTCGCCTTCTGAATTGAACTGGATACCCAGACCAACGGAACCGCCTTTGCCGGAGAAGCGACTTCGAATTGTCCCCAATGCTGTGAAAAAATTATATTTTCTTGTTTTTGGATTCCATATGCTGACACGCAAGACCAACTGATTCCCCTGTTGTAACGGAGGAAGTGTACCCTTGGGATTGATGACGAACATGCGCATCCCCCCCGCAGAGATGTTTTCCACCTCCAAACGAGTTTTGTCCCCATAGCGTGCCGGATTGTTCACAGTCTGCAAATCCGGCCTGATCATCCAAAACGTGTTGGCCTTGCGTCCACTCCACGCCTTGACCCTGACCGCCCCCTCGCGAGCCACCCGCTGTCGGGAGTGACGCCGCCTGATGATGAACTTGTATCGAATCGGCGTCATCATCGACAACTCCTTGAGTACAATACCCTTTTTTCTCACATGGCTGACCATGGTGACAAAGGCGTTCATTCGTTTTCCGGCATAGGCGAACGGCTTGGTGAAACAGATCACCTGCGCATTCTTGAGCTTCAGGATGGTGGGACAGGCGTTGAGCAGTTGCATTTTCATCCTGCCGCCAGTCACGCTCGTCACTCTGGCATCACAAATCTTACGCCCTACCCTCCCGTTTGCGTAATGGCACACCTCAAGGACGACACCTCGTGAGACCAGATAATTTTCCACGATTTTCTGGCTTCGGGAAGTCAAAAAACGAGCTATCATACGAGCTGCGTTGAACCAGATAAGGGTACGATAATGCCAGAGAACGCCCACCACAAGCACGGGAATCGCCACAGACAAAGCCTGGGTGATAAGCCCCATGACATCAAGGTGCCCGGTACCTCCGAAAGTGCGCTGAACCTCGCGCAAATAATTTGATCGGACCAGGTAATCGAACATCATCCCACCGGTTGCAGTTCAAGATATTGACATAAGGAATATGTATGTCCAACCGATTGCAATTTCAATACCTTCCGCCAATCAAGAGCGGAGTTGCAATGCCACCGCCCAGCAACAGGAGAGCCGCACTTATTGTATGGCTGGGGCTAACAACACAGCATATCTAGATATTTCGAAATCAGAGCATAGAAATCCCCGGTCTCGTCGAATTGGACGCCATGGGATAAGCCGCCGCCGGATTTCGTAACGATCCGAACGTGGCAGTCCAGCTCAAGCTCCCCAGTCCGTAGAGGTTCAGAAGAAGTTTGGCGTCTTCCTCGGCATTGATATGCTCGTCCCCCTTGAGACTGGACTGATTGCAACCGCCCGCACTTATGTCATTGATCAAACAATAATAATGGGCATTGTCGTTGTACATTCGTGCCGGATCATTGCACATGAACCGTTTTGCGGAGCGAAATTCAAAAAAACTCCACCTCACCCGGATGCTTGAGGTACATGACCGGAGCCGGTTCGTAATGGAGTTGAAGCCCTCTGAGTAGAAACCGTACACCGTCCCTTCCCTGACCAATTTAACGATGACCGTGGAACCGGGGACATAACGCGCCCTGTGCCCTATGACCAAAGGGGATTTCCAGAATCAGGTACTTGTATTCGGACAGCCCGACAATGCGTCCACTGAGTTTCTTCCGCTCAAAGACCTTGCTGACGTGCACGTTGGCACCGAAATAGATACGATGATCCGCCCAATGGTCCATGGTAACCCTGAACTCACTGGCGCTGCCCGATCCCGGCCTTTTTGACATAGCCCCTCCACCCTCTGCTTCATGAGCCGGATGCCCGAAGACAACCCCGAGTCTTCGACCAAGTAACCCTTAACAAAATCGGGCACATTTCACCATAGGGAAAACCCGCTTTTGAATGGGAACACATATCACTCAATCTGTTGCAGCACCCCGGCCATGTCCCGCTATGATCACTGTGGGCTTCAGATATATTTATTGTCTGACAAGAACCGCATGACCTCTTCAGCGGCTTCGCTTGGGGTAAGCTCCGACGTGTCAATGCGCAGTTCCGGCTTTTCGGGTTCGACATACGGATCATCCACACCGGTCAGGCCTTTGATTATCCCCGCTCTGGCCTTGGCATAAATGCCCTTTCGGTCACGCTGCTCGCAGACATTGAGCGGAGTGCTCACATGAATCTCTATGAACCCGCCGTACTGCTCCACATTCTCCCGGACCAGACGACGCGATTCCGCATACGGGGCGATCGGCGCACATACGGCCACACCCCCATTCTTGACGATCTCACTGGCCACGAAGCCGATGCGGGTGACGTTCAGGTTTCTGTGCTCCCGGCTGAAATCAAGCTCGCTGGAAAGGTTCGTACGCACGATATCTCCATCGAGCAGGGTCACAGGCCGTTCATTGAGTTCCAACAGCTTCACATACAGGATCTTCGCCAGGGTCGATTTGCCCGCGCCGGAGAGACCAGTAAAGAAGAGCGTGAACCCCTGTTTGGAACGCGGCTTGAATTTTCTGCCCAGTTCCTTGAGCACCCCCGGATAGGACATCCAGTCCGGGACAGTCTCCCCTTGCATGAGCAGCCGGACAATGGTGTCGTGATCGTTGGCGCACAGTCCGCCGGTTTCCGAAGAAACATAGCGTCCGCTCTCCGCATCAAGGGCCATGCAACGCTCCTTGACAGGAGTGATGCCCGTGGCTTCCTGCTGCGCGGCGAGCCAATTGATATGGGACTGATAATCTTCGGAAAGTACGTTGAGCCTTGGCTCGGCCTTGCCGGAGTCCCACACAAGCATGTGGGTACAGCCGTAATTCTTGTTCACGATGGCCCGCAGCAAGGCACCCTTGGGGCCCATCTTCCGCTCGAACCACGGCATGAGATTCAGCTTGGCCATGTTCCTCGGAAAGGTATCGGCAAACTGTTGGAGACAGCGGACAATGCTGAAATGGTCCACGCTGGAATAGGTGGAGGGTGATATCAGCGGCGACAGAAGGAGACTGGCTCCCACTTCCAGGGCGATCTCCTCAAGCATGGCCCTATCCGCCTTATGCAGGGGCCGCCCGGCCTGGACGCCGATGATGTTACGCCATCCCTTATCCGCGCAGAAGCGGTGCATTTCGGCAGGCGTCAGCCTGATATCCGTGAAGTCGTACCGCTGGGGAAAGGCAAGCCCTTCCACCCTGCCGCCGACATACCAGACTTTTTTCAGCCCGCAATTGCATGCGCTCACCCGACCGGGCGGGACGGTGTCCCCCCATATGGCTACGGCTTCCTTTTCCAGGTCGGGCTTCCAGATGTCGCTGACGTTAAGAACGGCCAGCATGAAGCCCTCGGCATCCCGCACTGCAAGGCACTCGCCCTCGGTCAGGCTCTGGGCGAACTCTTCATTCACGCCGAGACAGATGGGCAACGGCCACAAGGAGCCGTCCCCAAGCCGCATGTCCGAGAGCACGCTTTCGTAATCCTTGCGGCCCATGTAGCCTTCAAGGGGGTAATACGCCCTGTTGAGAAGCATCTCCAGATCGCTGAGCTGCGGAGGAGAAAGAGATACGGATTTGAATTCGGCGGCACGGGCCTTGAGTTGCTCGGCCCTCCGAAAATGAACAAGCAGGCTTTCCGCATTATAGGCCGGGAGTGAATCGGAATATTGCATCATATTGATATTAATATTTTTTTGTTAAAGGACACCACTGTCTCAGATTCCCATGCAACCAGACCGCACACGAAAACTGGGGGGAGCATATATCACTCACCATTCATTGTTAATGAAAGAATTTCAGCGAAATGACAGCAACAAGGCAACATGCTGTTTTATGGAATATTATTCAACTGATGATTTGCCGTGGCTCAGCCGACAACGCCTCAAGAAATGCATCCGAAAAACCGGAGCATTGCTGGCAGCCTTGATGCCCTGCCCCGCCTCAGGATGCAATCGTCACAGCACCGACACAGACAAATCCCTGCAACAATGCCAATGAACCAAGTATGAATGAGTCAGTATCCTATGCCGACAACTACGACAGGCGTTTCCTGTTGAACAGAAATCACCGTTCACCCCTATGGCAGCAGATTGCTTTGGCCCTGGAAAAAGAAATACGTCAGGGACAGTTCGCACCCGGGGACCAACTGCCATCCGAGGGCACTTTGGCGAAATGGTACAGAGTGAACCGCCACACCGTCCGGCGCGCCCTGTCCGAACTCCAGAGCAGAATGTTGATAAAATCGGAGCGGGGGCGCGGCTCCTTTGTCAACGAAAGCGTTGTCGAATATCACGTATCACGGCGCACCCGATTCAGCGAAATACTGAACCGTCAGAACTGTGCCCCTGACGGGATACTCATGCGCCACAAAGTGATGGAACCTGCCAAATCCGTTTCCGAAGCACTCCAGATACCCGTAACCTCTCCGGTGGCCATGCTCGACATAATGCGCAAGGCCGATGGCCGCCCCCTGTCGTTGACCACGCATTACTTTCCCCTGCCACGATTTGCAGGGATACATGACACGTTCAAGAAAACCCGGTCGATAACGGCTTGTTTCGTCGCCCACGGGGTCGAGGACTACTTTCGGGACGAGACGCGAATCGTCACCCGTCCGCCGACCACGGAGGAAGCCAGACAACTCGGCCTCCCCCGGAACCGCCCGATTCTGGAAACGAGATCCATCAATGTGGACGAACTCGGGCTTCCCGTCGACTTCGGCATCACGCGCTATGTCGGCGACAAGATCCAGTTGGTCATCAAGACATTTTGAGCAGACTAAATAATCATCTTCCGCAGCCGGGAGGAGAACTGCTCCACCACCAGCACCAGCCCGAATATCAGCAGGATTATGGTGGACGCCTCCGAATACATGAACATGTCCATGGACACCTTGAGTTCTATCCCGATGCCGCCCGCGCCGACGAGTCCGAGCACTACGGACGAACGTGTGGCCTTTTCCAGGCTGAACAGGGCGGTATTCACGAATGAAGGCAGGGCGGCCGGAATGACGGCGCAGAAAACCGTCCCGATCCTGCTGGCCCCAAGGGCTTCCAGGGCCTCCTGCGGCCCCTTGTCCACCTCTTCCATCTCCTCGGCAAAGAAGCGGCCGCAAAATCCGATGGTGTCGATCATGATGGCCAGCGTCCCTGCAAACGGCCCCAGCCCCACCATGATGACGAAGAACAACGCCCATATGAGATCGGGCACGGTCCGAAACAACGCGATGACGTTCCGCGACACATAATACAACACCTTGTTCGGGGTCTGGCTCTTGCTTGCCAGGATGCCGAGCACCAGGCTGAAGAGCACGCCGAACACCGTCCCCACCAGCGCCATCTGCAATGTCTCCAACAAGGACAGGGCAACGGCGTCGATCCGCCGCAGGGACGGTGGAAACATCTCGCTGACAAGGTCGACGATGTAAGGAAAACCATCCACGAATCCGGTCAGAGAAAAGTCCGTGTTCCGCATGGATACGACGAAAAAGGCAACGGCAACGGCGTAGAAGACAAAGGCCAATGCGCTTGGCCGGGGGAACCGGATCGGCAGCAACACAGGATCAGCGGCCTGACCGTCAAAGACAAACTCATTTCCCACTCGCTCAGCCATATATCCTCCGCAAGGCATCGGCACTTAAATCACTTGACCGAGAGTCCAGTTCCACCTTGCCCGCCCTCAGGCCCACCACCCGGTCGGAATACTCCAGGGCATGCCGCACGGAATGGGACGTGTACACCAAGGTCAGCCCCCTGCTGCGGATCAAATCCACAAAGAGCCTCATGACCTCTTCCCCGGCGTTGGGGTCGAGGCTGGCCACGGGTTCGTCCGCAAACATGATCCTCGGCCGCTGCATGAGGGCCCGTGCTATGGCCACCCGCTGCGACTGGCCGCCGGAGAGTCGGTCCACGCGCTGTTCCGCGACATGGGACAACCCCACAAGCTGAAGACAGCGCATGGCCTCCTGGCGTTCCCCTGCGGTCGCCAGCATGTGCCACCAGACCCGGGGGCCGCGTTTCCTGCTTTGCGCCCCATGCAGGACATTGGTCAACGCCGACAGACGCGGGACAAGGTTGTGCTTTTGGAAGACGAAACCGACCTCGCTTCTCAGTTTGCGCAAATGAGAGCGGTTCAAGGCCATGACTTCGGCGCCACCCATTTGGACCGAACCTTCCGTAGGCTCGATGAGTCGGAGCAGACAACGCAACAAGGTGGACTTGCCCGCCCCGTTGGACCCGACAAGGGCCACTGCCTCTCCTTTTTTCACAGTCAGGTCCACGCCGTTCAGGACAGCGTTGCGCCCGAACGACTTGGAAAGGCCGCGTACATCAATCTCGCAAGACTCGATGGAGCGGCCCGCCGAGGCATGTTCCCCGGCGGGCATATTGAATTTGAACATCAGTCGCCCACGAATTCCGAATACTGCGGATACCCGATGGTGGCATACATGGCGCGGACATAGTTGTAGTCCGAGTCCTTGACCTCGGGCAAAAAGACCATGCCCTTGTACTTCTGGTTGTCTTCACCCGTCAGGATGGCAGCGATCATTTCATCGCCATGGTCACGGAATGCGGCACGCACCTTTTCGATTACGTCCTTGTCCACGTGAGGGCCCACAAGCAGCACGTCATTGGGAAGATCAGGGCCGCGGGCGATGACCTTGAAGGCGCCGGGAGACAACTGCTTGTCCTTGGCGCGCATCTTCATGAACTTGTCGTTGGTCGTTCCCAGAGCCTTGACGTCACCGCGCTTGAGGGACTCGAAACCGACCTTGTAGTCCACATGCACGGTCTTGATGTCCTTGAGCGGATTCAAACCGTTGTCCTGCAATATCTGCATGGGAGCAAGGTGCTTCGAAGTGGAGCCGACATCGCCCATGGCCACTTTTTCACCAATGAGATCCTTCACCGAATTGATGCCGCCCGCAGAGAGAACAATGATGGAACCGAAATAGTCGGGCCTGGAAAAACCGACCACAGGGGTGGCCTGCACCCGCTTCTTGAACACCACGTACTCGGCTGGTCCGGTGAGCACGAAATCCACGCGCTTGGACTTGAGGGCCTCGACGGCCGCCGTGCGGTTGTTGACCGGCGAAAACTCGAATTCATACCCCGTCAGGCTGCCCAGCTTGTCCCGGAAGATACCGAACTCGCGCTGAAGTTCTTCCATGCCTTCCAGGTCGGTTACAGCCAAACGGACCTTCTGGGCGGCCATGGCCCCCGTGCCCATGACCATCGTCATGAGCATCACCATAATCACCATTGCAAACGTGCGTTTCATTTCATCTCTCCAGTATTACCGGTTTTGTTAACAGAAAGCCGTCACTCATTCCGACCGCAGAGTATTGAATTTCGGTTACGCGCGAATGACGTTTGAACGAACATAAGACGAACTTGCCCTAGACAACTCCTGCACATGTCTACTGCTTTACTTTTTAGGCTCGCGTAAACGAACATGCCGCACAAAGGTAATGTTTTTGATAATGAAATCGGATTCATACACACTTCCTGAAACGACACGGCCTTGTCACAGGACAACCATGCATTCTTCATGAACTCCTTCCCGACACAAGAGAGAATCAAATGACTATGAATATTCGAAATGGGCATGTGCTGCTGCCAAGCGGCGAGATACGGGGTGTGGATCTGAGACTGGCCGAGGGGCTCATTCAGGAGATCGGCACGACAGGCACGGGCGGCAAGACCATCGACGCCAAGGGCAAGCTGGTCTTGCCGGGCATCGTCGACCTGCATGGGGACGGGTTCGAGCGCCACATCATGCCGCGAGCCGGGGTCTCCTTCAAGCGCTCGCTGGGCCTGCTCGACACAGACAGGACCATGACGGCGAACGGGATCACCACGGCCTTCCATGGCCTGACCTGCTCATGGGAACCCGGACTGCGAAGCCGTGACGCCGCTCAGGCGTTCATGAAAGACTTCGCCTCACTCCGGGACAGGTTGGGATGCGACACCCGCCTGCACCTGCGGTTCGAAACCTACAACCTCCCGGCAATGGAGGAGGTTCATACATGGATGCGCCAGGGGCTGGTGGACATGCTCGCCTTCAACGACCACATCGATGCCATGTTCACCAACCTGGACCGGTACTCCAAGATGTCGGGCTATCTCGATCGGACCGGCTTGAACCGTGAAGAATTCATTGAACTGATCACCGAGATAAAGGGGCGTGCCGGGGCTGTGCCGAAGGCCATCTCCAGGTTGGCGGGCACCGCCCGCGAACAGGGCATCCCCATGGCATCCCACGACGACCCCGACCAGGAAACACGGGCCTGGTACAACTCGATGGGCTGCGCCATCTCCGAATTCCCACTCGACGAGAACACTGCCCGCGCAGCACGAGACATGGGCAACGCCGTCATCCTGGGCGCACCCAATGCCCTGCGGGGCAAAAGCCACATAAACAGGCTCATGGCCCGCGACGCCATTCAAATGGGCCTGTGCGACGCCCTGACCTCGGATTACTATTACCCTTCACTGCTTCAGGCTGCCTTCACCCTGGCGGCAGAAAACGTCTGCACTTTCCCTGAAGCATGGAACCTGGTCTCCGCCGGACCGGCCAAGGCCGTCGGCCTGCAAGATCGGGCCGCCATAGAACCGGGCAAACGGGCCGACCTGATCATCGTGGACCACAGCGACCCGGACCTGCCCTTCACGGTCCTGACCCTCAGACAAGGCGCCCCCGTCTTCAGCTCCAACGGCCTAGCAGGCTAACAGGGACGCATGCACAGAATCCAGTCTTTCTGCGCACTGCCAAGCCGATGTACCTTCGATCAATCCGACAAAGAAAAGGCCCTTGCACTTCACTGCAGGGGCCTTTTCATCAATGACGGAACCGCCAGGATTCTCAACCTTTCTTGACTACCGATGTCTTGAGCATCATTGAACCGAATCCGGGGATTTTGCAGGAAATGTCATGAACGCCGTCCTCTGGTTCTACCAACCTGATGTTCTTGACCTTTGTCCCCTTCTTGATATCAGAGGAAGCCCCTTTGACCTGTAAATTCTGAATGACTATGACCGTGTCCCCATCAACCAGGACATTGCCGTTGGCGTCTTTATACACTCTTCCTGCAGCGTCTTCAGCTTGAAACTCAAAACTGCAATCCGGGCAAACAAGGATACTGCCATCAAAATACACATACTCACAATTGCACTTCGGACAATTTGGTAAATTTTCCATGATCTCTCAACTATTTATTTTTGTTGTACTTTACTAAAAAAGTGTAATTCCATTCACAGACGCGCTCATCAAATCACATAACAGGCCGGTAATCCACCTATTATTGGGATGTCCATTTTTTCAAGAAGTTGAACCGACAAAACACTCATGGCCGCTAATTAGACAGACCACTCAATGACAACCTTGACGATGTACTAGAGTCAATTTCAGTTGGGCATGATGACAAAAATGAACGCAAGGATGCGAAACAGGGATGTACACTAATCAAGATAGCAACAGAAAAGGCTTACGATGTACATCGTAAGCCCTTGAAATCTGGCGGAGAAGGAGAGATTTGAACTCTCGTATGGGGTTTACGCCCATAACACGCTTAGCAGGCGTGCGCCTTCAGCCAACTCGGCCACTTCTCCTGGGCTCGTCACGAAAAGGGATACTCTTCGCATCGAGGAAAAACCGTCTACACTTTTAGGACACCGATTGTCAATAAAGATAGCCCTTATTTGCCTTTTTTCCCGGAGCCGCCCTTGCCACCCCTGTCACTCCTGGTGCCCTTGTCGCTCCTTACGCCCTTGCTCTTGCCTTTACCGGCTTTCGCGTCCTTTTCGTCCTTCTCCTCTCGATGCCGACGGCTCTTGAGGGCCTTGTACTTGTCCTCATGACGACGAGTCTTGGCGCCGCCGATGCGTTCACGACCGGGACCGCGCTTGCCCATAGCCGAGATGCCCCGGTTCTTTTCCCACTCTTTCTTGTCGTGGCTGGAACGAAAGACGATATTCACGGGCGCGGACTTGATGCCGAGCAGTTTGCGAAACTGATTCTCCAGATAGCGGACGTAGGAGTCCTTGACAATGGTGTGGTCGTTGCAGAAAAACACGAACGTCGGAATGGGTTCGTCCGCCTGGGTGACGTAATAAAATTTGGGCCGTCTGCGCTTGACCACCGGGGGCTGAACCTTCTCGACCACCTTGGCCAGGGCACGGTTCAACTCGCCGGTACCAACCCTGATCTCGCACTCGCGGCGCAGGGTTTCGGCCATGGGCAAAAGCTTGCCGATGCCCACGCCCTTGTGCGCGCTGGTCATGACGATGGGCACATGCGGGATGATTCTCAGTTCTTCCCTGAATGCTTCCAAGGCCTGGTTGGTCTCGTTGCGGGGGACAAGATCCGCCTTGTTCACCACCACGATGAACGGGGTCTTCTCCTTGGCCAGAAATTCGATAAGCCGCTTGTCCTGTCGGCCCACGCCCAGGGTGATGTCGATAATCAGGACGGTCACATCGGAACGCTTGGAATTCCTGAGCGCACGGATAACGCTGATTTTCTCAAGATGCTCCTGAATATTGGCCCGCTTGCGCACGCCTGCCGTGTCCACGAAGGTATACCGCTTGCCCTGCTTCTCGAAAGTGACGTCAATGGAATCACGGGTGGTCCCGGCCACATCGGACACAATGAGCCGATCCTTGCCGATAAGCGCGTTGATAATGGAGGACTTGCCCGCATTGGGCCGTCCCAGCATGGTTATCCGCAGCCCCTTTTCAATGCCGTCGTCTTCTTCCTCAGGGAAGTCCAGATCAATAACCAATCTGCGCACCTGAGCGCGCACGTCATTCAGGTTGTAACCGTGGGACGCTGACACAGGCAGGAACTCTATGCCCAGGGAATGGAACTCCGCCGTCATCTGGGGCGCGAACTCGCTGCCGTCCACCTTGTTCACCAGCATGAAGACGGTCTTGCCGGACCGGCGCACGTACTCGGCAGCCTGTTCGTCCAGCGGGGTCAACCCCTCTTTGCCGTCCACAACGAAGAGGATAATGTTGGCCTCTTCTATGGCCTCTTGGGCCTGGTCGAATATCTCGTCTTCAAAATCCTTGGAAAGTTCGGGCGTGGCTTCGGATTCCAGGACCATGCCGCCGGTATCGACGAGGTCAAACCGAACGTCGCCCATGACGCACTCGCCGTAGATACGATCGCGCGTCACCCCCGGAAGGTCGTGAGTGATGGACCGCGACTTTCTTAACAATCGGTTGAATAGAGTGGACTTACCCACATTGGGGCGTCCCACAAGGGCAACGACAGGCAGCATGTTTGGCTCCGATAATGTAAGTGACACGGGATAATGATAATCCCGCACTTCCGTGAAGAGGGAAGCGCGGGATTAGCTTATCTTTATTTAATTGTCGAGTCCAATGTTCTCCACAATCCTTTTCGGCGTGATTATTCTGCCACCATTTCCTCTATGACAGAATTGAGACGACTGGCCATTTCAGCAATTTCCCTGATGGCCTGCGTGGCCTCAACCATGACCTGCGAAGTCTCCTGTGAGATGGCGTTCACTTCGTCCGTGGCACGATTGATCTCTTCACTGGTGGCCGACTGCTGCTCGGAAGCAGCGGCAATGGCCCGCACCTGATCAAAGGCATTCTCCACGTTTCCAACAATTTCCCGAAGCGCATTGCCGGAATCCTGGGCAAGACCGGTACTGCGGGAAACGGAAGTGACAGCGACTTCAGTGGCCCGGATATTATCCTTGGTCATGGACTGAATCCTGCCGATGGCTTCGCCCACTTCACTGGTTGCGGCCATGGTCTTTTCAGCCAGCTTTCGGACTTCGTCTGCGACCACGGCAAACCCGCGTCCGGCTTCACCGGCGCGGGCCGCTTCAATGGCGGCATTCAGAGCCAGCAGGTTGGTCTGATCTGCGATGTCGGTGATGACCTCGAGAACCTTGCCGATGTCGGCAGCCCGATGCCCAAGGTCTTCCATGGAGGTCTTGAGGTTGTCGGCCTGGACCTGAACATCACTGACGGCCTCAACCACCTGCCCGACAATATCCTCGCCAATCTGAGCATTCTGCCTGGCCGTGTCCGCATCCTCGGCAGCCTGGCTGGCGTTGCGTGCAACCTCCAGCACCGTGGCGTTCATCTCCTCCATGGCTGCGGCGGTCTCAGTGGCGCGGTCACGCTGCTGTTCCGCCCCATGGGATGCCTGTTCAATCTGCGCGGACAATTCCTCTGCGGCAGAAGAAAGGCTCTGAGAAATATCCTCCGCCATGCTGGCAGTCTGGGAGATACGCCTGTTCTGCTCCTCGATCTTTTGCTGCTGGGACCGAATCTCGGTCATATCGAACCAGATGGACAGGGAGCCGAGCAGCTTGCCGTCCATGTCGTAAAATGGCGTGACCGTCCGGCTAATGACAAGTTCAGCTCCACTGGGGGTCACATAGGTAATCTCGTCGCTCAGGGACTGCTTTTCGCTGATAGCCCTGTGCGTGAAGGTTTCCCTGTTGGGATCACGATAGAAGAACTCTCCGGCGGACATGCCCACACACTCTTGCATCGTCTTTGTTTGCCCCGTCAAATCAAGCATATACTGATTAACCCAGAGCATGTTGGAATCCGGACCGGTCAACCCGCAAGGCAGGGTTACCCCCTTGAGAACACCGTCCGAAAAACCGAGCTTGGCTTTCAACTCGCTGACCATGACCTTGATCTGTTCAGCCAGGCCCTGGAATTCAAACTGGTATTTTCCCTCAAGACCGGCATTGAGGTTCCCCTCGGCCACTTCCGAGGCAAAGTTCAAGATATTTCTGACCGGCGTTGTCACGGTTCTGCGGATGATGAAAATCATGACCCCGATGAGCAGAAGACACACCAGGGCCCCGCCGATTGCCAGTTCATTTCTCTGTAAAGTTGCAGCGGCAGCCATGTCTTCCTCATAGGCGCTCATGACCATGATCCACCCCGTACTGGGCAGGGAGTCGAAAACCATATACTTCTCGCGCCCTTCCCATTCATACAGGGTATTCCCTTTCTTTTCATTCAGGACCGTCTGGACAAAATCGTGGGCACTCAAATCCTTGAGGTAAAGATCCTTGTTGACTGCATGGGCAATGACCCTCCCCTTGCGATCGAGCATGAATCCGTAACCAGCCCCGGCCACACGGAACGGATCGATGAATCTGGACGTAAAAGCCTCCCATTTCGGGAAGAGGCCGACACCGCCGATGATTTCACCGGTGTGATCACGAACCACGCTGGCCGCAGCGAATATGAGAATACCGCCACCACTCTTTGATATGAGGATATCATCCGAGAGAAAATTGTCTGCCTTGCCGGACAGGACGGCCTTGACATAGGCTCGGTCGCTGCGGTCGGCCCCGGCCATGTTCGCACCTTTGGCATTGTACCCCGCGACCACCTTGCCATTCTTGTCAAAGGCAAAGGCAGCCCAGTAGTCGTCGGAGGTCGCGAGCAAATCCTTGAACAACCAATCCGCAGGCAGGGCGTCCCGCCCGTCGAGCGCATCGACAATGGCCTGCTGGGAGGCAAGCATGCGGGTCATGCCGCCGGTTTGAGTGATATAGCTTTCCAAGGCGGCCATGGATTGTTCCACCATGTTTTCCATGGAAATCTGGGCTTCCTCGAACACTGTATTGCGAGTGTTGTTGCTGACCCACGCGACGCCAGCTGCGATGGTCACGGCCAGGATCAATGATATTAACAGGGTGATGGCAGTATTGACGCTTTTCATCTTCATAATGAACAACCTATTCTCCTCATTGAATATTTATATGACCACAACTAAGCATTCATATGTTCACAGGTCTTCTTCTGTCAACTTTAAGCAACAGGACCAACAAATACGTTACAAACAAAGGCGGCACCGTAACACGGTGCCGCCTTCATCAACTCAATCTGTTTGGCCTATTTTTCGAACAATTTTTTAATGGCTTCGGTATAGGGCGGATACAAAACACCCTTCTCTGTAATGATACCCGTGATCAATTCATTGGGAGTCGGGTCAAAGGCGAGATTATACACCTCCACTCCCTCCGGCGGGATACGGTGATCCCCGATGTGGGTCACCTCCCTGGGGTCACGGTCCTCAATGGGGACATCGTCGCCCGTGGGGGTCTCGATATCGATCGTATAGACCGGGGCGGCCACGTAGAAAGGAATATTGAAACGGTCGGCCAGCACAGCCACCCCGAATGTCCCGATCTTGTTCACGGCATCGCCGTTGGCAGTGACTCTATCGGCTCCGACCACAACCTTGTCCACCAGCCCGCGCTTCATGAGCAGGGCACAGGCGTTGTCGCAAGCCACCTTGACCGGGATGCCATCCTTGTGCAGCTCATACGCGGTCAACCGCGCACCCTGCAAAAACGGGCGTGTCTCATTGGCAATGACCGATACCTTCTTGCCCTGATCAATGGCGCCGCGGACCACGCCCAGCGCCGTGCCGTATCCGGCCGTAGCCAGGGCTCCGGCATTGCAGTGGGTCATGATGGTGTCGCCGTCGTCCATCAATTCTCCGCCGAACTTGCCGATGAGTTCGCACATCTCGATATCGCCCTTATGGATTTCCCTGGCCCGCTCAAGCCAGATGCCGAGCAGCTTTTCCAAGGAAACATCGCCGGCCTCCTTCCAGATGGAGCGCATCTCGCGCACGGCCCAGCGCAGGTTGACCGCTGTTGGCCTGGCGTCGTGAATCTGGTCGAGCTTGGCGTCCAGGTTGACCTTCCAGTCGCCGTCCATGCCCTGGACCTCGCGTCCGGCCAGATAACAGCCATAGGCCGCGGTCACGCCGATGGCGGGCGCACCGCGCACCACCATGACCACCAGGGCGAAACAGATGTCGTCCGTGGTCCTGCACTCGAACCAGTCCTCACGGTTGGGCAGATAACGCTGGTCCAACAGGATCAGGGCGTCCTTTTCAGGCGAATACTGAATATGATCGGTCATTTTTTTTGCCTCCGGCGGCCAGAGGGGAAACTTTTGGAAAAGTTTCCCCTCCGGACTCCCCTTCAAAACTTTTTGTCGCGGCACTGGATGGATAAGGGTCACCCCCAAATCCGTATGCGCCGATTGGGCCAATACCAAAAATCCTTCAATAACGAAAAAGACGCCACGCGCACCATGCCGCCAACCGTCAGGACGTTCCCCAAATCATCCCCGACGCCGTGTCGCAAGAAACCGAAGGACTCTCCTCTCCCGGTTCACATTACGATAGCTTTTCCTGGATCAGCTTAGTGACCACGCCGGGATTGGCCTGCCCTTTGGAGAGGCGCATGACCTGCCCCATGAAGAAGCTCATGAGCTTGGTCTTGCCGCCTTTAAAGGCCTCAACCTCGGAGGGATTCTCCTTGATGACCTGGTCCACCATGGCTTCCAACTCGCCGGAATCGGACACCTGCGCCAATCCCTTGGCCGCGACAAACGCGGCCGGGTCGTCACCGGACACACACAGGTCGCGGAAGATATCCTTGCCGATCTTGACGGAAATGGTGCCGTCGTCCACAAGCCCGAGCAGCAGGGCCAACCTCTCCGGCGAAAGTTTGACATCGCAGGCCTGCGCCGCCGTATCGTTGCAAAACGGCAGCAACTCGCCCACCATCCAGTTGGTCACCTTCTTGGCCTCACCGCCATAGGCCCTGACAGCGGCCTCGTAATAATCGGCCACGGCCAGTTCGCCGGTTATCAAAGCAGCGTCGTAGTCCGCCAACGCATATTCGGCCATGAACCGCTCTCGCTTGGCGCTGGGCAGTTCGGGCAGTTCGGATTTCCACTTCGATACCCAGGCCTCCTCCAGTACCAGGGGCACCAGGTCCGGGTCCGGAAAATACCGGTAATCATGGGCCTCTTCCTTGCCGCGCATGGAATGGGTGGTGCCCTTTTCCACGTTGTAGAGCCGTGTTTCCTGCACCACCTGCTCGCCGTCTTCGACCAGGTCGATCTGGCGTTCCACTTCGTATTCGATGGCCTTCTGGATGTGCTTGAAAGAGTTGAGATTCTTGAGTTCCGCCCGGGTTCCGAACTCCTCCTGCCCATAGGGCCGGACAGAAACGTTGGCGTCACAGCGAAAACTGCCTTCTTCCATGTTGCCGTCGCAGATATCGAGGTACAGCAACACGCTGCGCAACTCCTTGAGATAGGCAACGGCCTCTTCGGCGGAACGCATGTCCGGTTCGGACACGATCTCGATCAACGGTACGCCGGTCCGGTTCAGGTCCACGTAGCTGACGTTGTCAGCGGAGGAGTGGATGCTCTTGCCCGCGTCCTCTTCCATATGGATACGGGTCAGGCCCACGCGCTTGCCCTGTCCGTCCACTTCGATATCCACATAGCCGTGCTCACAGATGGGCAGTTCGAACTGGGATATCTGATACCCCTTGGGCAGATCGGGATAAAAGTAATTCTTGCGCGCAAAAACGGACTTGAGGTTGATTTCACAGTTGGTGGCCAACCCCATTTTGGTGGCGTACTCGGCCACCTTCTCGTTGAGCACGGGCAAAACCCCAGGCATGCCGGAGCAGACCGCACACACGTTCTCATTGGGTTCATTGCCGAACTTGGTGGAACAGGAACAGAAAATCTTGGTCTGCGTCTTGAGCTGGGCGTGAACTTCCAGACCAATGACGGTTTCATACCGGGACATGGGCTTCCCCTATTTCTTGTTTGCGTAAAGTTCCGGGTTCAATCGCGGATCATTGTACATCTTGAACTGGAAATAAACCTTGGGTTTCTTGCTCCCGGCGAAATACTCGTCCAGGAGTTCGAGAATGGCCTGCGCCAGATCATCGTGCTGACGCTGCAGGACGGAAACCTTGTCGTTGCACTCGTTGACATGATCCTGGTCCACGTCCCTACGGGAGCACTGCTCCTTCATGTGGTAAATCTTGAGCGCCTGGATGGACAACCGGTCAAGGGCCGCCCCGATGGTCTCGGTATTGTATTTTTCCGGCGCATCGGGGGGCAGCAACGATTCCATCAAATTGATGAGACACTCGTCCACACGCTCAATGAGATCGTTGCGCTTCTGGTTCAGCTTGTCGATGGCGTACTTGCAATCTGCAATCACTTTGGCGTCCACATCCTTGCGGCGGGCGCGGTCCTCGACGTGCCAGAGTTGAAAATTGGCCCAATGCTGGCGGCCGATCAACTCGCGAAGACCGGACACGCCGCTCAAATCTCCAGCGGGATCGACATCGTACACCGGCTCACCAAAATGCCAATCTGTGACGGAACGGATTTGATGCGCGATGGCGTCCTTGATGGCACCCTTAACAGTATCTATTTTTATCTCAGCCATTTATCAGAGCTTCTTTGCTTATGAGGAGGTAAACGGTAGCCTCGGTCATGATGTTGTTGGCAATGGGTTCCACCGCGTTCCCTTCTCCAATGTAATAATCAACCCGGGAGCCTCGAATGGCTGTGCCGGTGTCCTGCGCCAGACCGATACCCATGACTTTGCGTTTGCCGACCGGGCGTCCGTTTCGCGCCTCGGGGATTTCAGCCTCGAAGGCGAGGAGACTGCCGAGCGGCAGGAGCTTCCGGTCTGTAGCCAGTGAAACCATCGGCGTCAACGGCTTTCCGATGGTTCCCTCGGGCGGGGAGTTCTCCAACCGAAAGAAAACATAACTGCGGTTTTCCGCCATGAGCTGAAACATCTGTTCGGAATGTTTCGCAAAATATTGTCGCACATGTTCCTTGGAAAGCTGACCCTTGGGCAACAATCCCTTGGAATGAAGGATACGCCCCAAGCTCCTGAAGCCATGGCCGTTCTTGGCTCCATAGAGCACGTTCCGAGTAGTGCCGTCAGGAAGCCGCAGCCGCCCGCACCCTTCCACCTGCATGTAGAAGACATCTATGGGGTCCTTGGCCCATGCGATCTCCAGCCCCCTGCCGTCCAGCACCTTGCGCACGTCCACGTCGCCACGCCGGTAATACGGCAGCACCCTGCCCTTTTCCACCCGATAGAACTGCTCGCTGCCGCGCACCCGGCCGAAGCGCAGGTCGTCGGGAACACCGTAAATGGGATACTCGTATCCGGGTTGGCGGACCAGGCTTGCTTCGATTTCAGGCGTATAATAGCCTGTCATCAATGGTTTTTTCCGCATACCATACCAGACGAACCGTTCGGGAAGCAGATCGGGCTCCTTATCCAGATACGGCAGGAGATCAAGAAATTCCTCCAAAGACCGGACCACCTGACCCCAGGTGAGGGCCATGCCGGGGCGGGCCAGTGCAGGCTGATCCTGCGGCATGTTCAGGGCATACTCCAAACTGCGTTGCACAGGGTCTTCCAGGGCCGTCCAGGAGGTCAGCCCCTGGCTGGCAATGTCCACCCGGGCCATGCTCTGTGCTCCTTCCAGATTGGACAGGGGAAAGAACATGTCGCACATGGGAATGGAAAGGGGTTCGCGAACCGGCCGCAGGGTCAGCCGCGTCAGCACCCGAGAGCGATACAGGCTGGCGGAATCGGCAGAAACCTCGACCGGGGCGTCTTCCGGGGTGCCCACTTCGGCCAAAGGCGGAGCCGTTTCCACCTCAGCCCTGTAGACCGACCCATCCTTGACGCAGGAAAACAGCACGGCCAGACAGGCTCCTGCGACCAAAAGCCGGGCTGCACGCCAGGCGTCTTTATGCATATCAGTTTTTATTTCACGCATGAAAACCAATGTTGTTTCCGGTTCATCTATCCGCAAGAATCAATAGCCACATCACAAAATTTACCCACACCGTACTCCCGCCTGCGGAAGAATTTCTCAGGATTGGGACCGATGATCTGCAACTCAGGATGCAGCTTCTGCACGTCCAGGGCGATGTGCATTTCCTTGGTGCATCCCGTCGAGTAGGTAGCGTCCTTCCCGGTCCAGACCGGGGGCACCCTCTTGCCCATCAACTCGAAGCTCTTTTCAATATCGAAATACGTCTGGAAACGCCAGACATTGATATACCCGCTGCGCTGAACCTTCTCCCACATGAACATCAGATCGTCGGCGTCCATTCCCTCTTCGAAATGCTCTCCGGGATTGATTATATAGGCATCGTCCAGTTGTTTGCGCAGGTGTTCCACAAAGGTGGTGATCACCCCTATGGCAGCCTGGGTCTGGCCGGGCACGGACCCGATTATACCCGAATAAAACATGACCGTCTTGCCCTGTGAACGGGCCTGACGCATCTCGTTGATGATCTCCTCGGCCTTGGAGGTAATGTACTGCTCCGAAAAGGTACGCACCCGGTCCGGTTTGGGTCGAAAATGCAGATGGAACTCGCCACCATGATCCCGATAGAAATTGACGATATCCCTGGTGAATTCGTGGGAATTGAGGATGAGCCGGTCATGCATGGCCTCGCCTTTGGCCAGAATCAAGTCGCACTCCTTCCATGCCCGTGCAAAAGAGACCGAAGTTCGATAGGGATTGAATTTCTCACGGGTTCCGTCGGAAATGACCACAAACGGATGATGTGCCATGATGGACAGCAGCTCGTTCTTGGACAACTTGTCCTCGCTGACAAAATATGCTCCATTGAATGCCTTGGCCAGCACAGGGTCATTGTCGCGGTCCCAGAATGTGGGGTGATCGAAGAAGAACCCCTCCTTGAGGGCCATGACCACGCGGTGGCCCAGCCGGAGCAGCATCTTCACCACCTGCAAATCAAACATGATGCCGCCCGCCCGGTTGGGCAGGTAGAGAATGCGCCGCGGCTTCTCCCCGTTCTTGCCCAGCCGCTCGAACAACTCGGTAAACAACTCTGACCCTTCCCTGACCTCGTCAGCCAATCCAGAAGCACGGACTCCTTCCACCGAAAAGGTCTCCGGAGTCCAGGAATCGGTGAGGCAGGAAATGCGCATGAGCCGCTCGATCTCAAGCATGTCGATCTTGAAACGCAGATCGTCGATCCGGTCGGATGTATCAGCGTGTATGGATCTGCCATGGACCATCTCATCAAAATACTCGCTTTCGACGATTTCCGAAGCAATCCGGTTCATGCCCTTGCGCACATCCCTGTAAGGATCGTCTATGCCGCTCTGGGTCATGAAGATGGTGATGAACCGCTTCATCAACCTCGAAGGCATGACGATGGGTGAAGCCAGGGTCATGCGGAACTTGTGACGGGCAAGCAGAATGAACCGCTTGGCCTGTTGCCGATCAGAGCAGAAATTCCGGGACAGGCGGATGAACCGTTTCCATTGCTGAAGGTATTTCTTGAGCAGCCGATCGGGTAATCCGTCCTCCAAAAGCATCTGAAACATCCAGTCCGAGCATGGGCCGTAAAATTCACCGTCTTCCAAAGCCATCATGAAACGCATCTGCTCGCCGGAAGCGTTTTTATGAGGATCGATGCTGTATTCCAGATGATTTTCCGTCATGAAATGAAGCAACAGCGCATCCAGGGCAGCATCCTGCCCGTATTTGATATCAAGCACCGAATCGAACTTCTTCGCCAAACCCATGATCACCTCTCGCTCAGGAAACCGTGTTTCTTCAATTTCTCAAAATAGGCCCTCGGCCCAAGATCCACCACCAACAGATCAATTTCGGCCTTTTCAAGTACGACTTCATCCCCAAAAAGCAAGCTGACGATCGACTGGCCGTCCTCGGTCAGATTGACCTCGCCCCCCTTTTCCTCCACCCTTATCCGAACAACGCCCTCGGCCGGAAAAACCATGGGCTTGAAACTGTTCAGAAAAGGACAGACCGGCGTCACGCAATACGCCTGCAACTCTGCGTGCATGAGCGGCCCGCCGGCGGACACGCCATAGGCCGATGATCCCGTAGGGGTGGACACGATCAACCCATCCGCCCGCAGGGACGATATCTCCATCCCATCAAAGGAAACACCCAGGCGGATAAGCCTCGCCAACTCCCCCCGGCTGACCACGAGGTCATTGATGATCACCCCCGTGTGCACGACCTTCCCTTCACGCTCAAGGGCATAGGTCAGAACCAGCCGTCGGGCGACCTTGAAGCCATCCTTGAGAATGACCTCCAGCCACTGACGCCAATGGTCGCGATTGAGTTGGGTCAGGAACCCCACCCGCCCGAGGTTGACGCCCATGAGCGGCAATCCGAAAGGGAGCAAACGGCGGGCCACGCCGATAAAGGTTCCATCTCCACCCAGCACGATGACCAAATCGAAATCACCGGCCGTCTCTTCCGCCTCCGTGCAATCGTTCGGACGGTGCTCGCAGGTCTGGACTTCAACCCCCCTTCCAACAAGAAATTGCGTCATTGCGACCCGGATAACCTGGGCGTTCCGGTCTTCCGTTTTCACAACGATCAGTATTTTTTTTACAGGGCGGTTCATGCTTCAAATTTGTAGTTAAAATTTGAAAAACATTCAACCTTTATCCCTTTTTCACGGCTTTAGAAAAATCAGAAAAAGAACTTTTCTAGATTTTTTTTGGTATTCACCCTAAAGTTAATTTTCAGAGCGACGATTGTAACAATCAAGGAAGGGAGAAATACCGTGAATGCACCATCGGCCAATGTTCGCACCATGCTGCGCACTTACGGTAAGCAGCTTACAAGCGCCAAGCGTCTTGCACGCTTCAGACAGGCGCTGGGCGACATTGAACCAATGGACGATATCGCCAAGCAGGCAAAGCGTCGCGAATTGGTGCAGCGAATATCACACGAGGTCATTGAAA
Organism: Pseudodesulfovibrio sp. S3; assembly: GCF_004025585.1. Taxonomy (NCBI): domain Bacteria; kingdom Pseudomonadati; phylum Thermodesulfobacteriota; class Desulfovibrionia; order Desulfovibrionales; family Desulfovibrionaceae; genus Pseudodesulfovibrio; species Pseudodesulfovibrio sp. S3. The sequence continues at coordinate 258,510 of NZ_QTZO01000001.1, read as the reverse complement.
ACCTGATAGTCAACTCCTCCCACTCGCCCGTGGTCAAGGCTGTCCTTGCCCAATTGGAGCAGGAATTCGGACACAGGTACGTCTTTGAGTACCCACTTGACGGAGGCGACGTTCAGATCATCAAGGAAACACAACAGGGACCGCTTGACGTTGAAGGAACCGAACGGAACAAGGTCATGCGGCGGTTGTGGGAAATAACATTGTCAAAGGTGGATGGCACCATGCTTTGATAACCCTGCACAAAGGGGAGGCACAACATGGTTATTAGAAACATTGTAGGGGATCAAAATCCTTACGCAAACAAGAAGATCGACAGGCCGGAATCCAAGGAAGCCCTGAAGACGCAGGAAAGCGTCAAGAGCTCCGGGGAATCCGCAGACCGGGTTGTACTCTCATCGGAAGCCCGCCTAAGAGGGGCTGCCCTGCAATCGGCCAAGGAAGCGCCCGATGTCCGCCGCGAAAAGGTGGATGAACTCAAGCGCAAGGTGAAGGACGGGACCTATGAGCCCGACCTGAAAAGGGCCGCCGCGAACTTGGTTCGTGACGACCTCGATCTTCTCGTTTAGCCTGAAAAAAGGTATTGATCGACTGATTAGGAACCAATCGGATAGAAGTGCGTGGGATACCCCGCTTCCGTCTGTGGAATCTGAAGACCTATCTTCGTCTCGGTGTTGATGACAATCGGCCCCTGGAGATTGAGAGTAGTGTCTTCAGGCTTGTCCTGTGGTATGGTCACGGTCACCAGGATAGCCAACTGGCGAATATTTTCCACCTTCAGGGCCTTGCGGTCCACATTCTCGATCTTCACATCATAATCGTCGATGAAGCTGTAGGGGTCTGCCACAAGAAGCCCAAGCCCCGGATCCGTCAGGCACTGCAACAGCAGAAACGGCGAGTCGCCTTCCTTGACGCTGAGCAGGGTGAACTCGCGCTTGTCCTCAAGACCCACAAGACCTCTGGGGAAATAGATGATACCGTCCGAGCTGATTTCTCGCTCGCCCAGCCTCGTCATTATTTTTTGCGTTCTTTCTTTTGCCATAGCGCTGCCGCCGCGAGCAGGTCCTGCTGGCTTATTTCCAGCGCCTGCCTGTTCTGTTCCTTGATCTTCAAATAGACCTCTTCCCGATAGACGGTCATGTCTTCGGGTACATCCAGGCCGATCTTTATCTGCTTCCCCTGAACACTCAGGATTTTCAGTTTGATGGTATCGCCCAGGTAGAGGCTTTCTCCCGGTCTCCGGGTCAAAATCAACATGTCATTACCAAGTCTTTCCTTCGGCTTGTCCGCTTCAGGCGGAATGTACAATGCCGATTACATGACGTTCACACGCAAGTAAAGCGGATGATTAAATAAACTTGCCCAAGTTGAGTTGCATGATCATGGATGTGGAACGCAACACCGACTCATAGACGATCTGCTGTTGAGCCAGTTCGGTCATCAACTCAGATACGTCGGCGTCCTCGATGGAGCTGAGCATGGTCTTTTCGTTGAGCTTGAGGCCTTCCAGGATGTTCTCTCCGATACTCAGCCGGTTCTCACGGCCGCCGATTTCGGCAACGGAGTTCATGATGTGCTCCTGAGCCCTCACCAGATTGGCCAGGGACTGCTGTACACCGGTCTGGTTGTTGGTCTCGGCGAATGCGATCAAATTGCCCATGACCTCGAACAGGTTCTTGGACAACTCGTCGTCACCCTGGATGGTCAGAGACATATTGGGCGCGCCGCCTGAGTGAAACACCCGACTGGCATTCATGCTGCCCAATGTCAGAATGGAACCATTGGATGACAAAATGACATCCGGGTCCATATATATGCCGCCGAAGATATCCTTGCCCACATCATTGAGCTGAACCTGCTCACTGGAAGAAACATCAAGATTGATGGCGGCAGTCCGAGGTCTGATGATATACTGCTGTCCCGGCCGGAGCACGTTGGAGCCGTTGGACGCCAGGGTCAGGATGCCGCCGTTGGCAACGCTGAACACGGCGGCGTTGCTTGTGGTGTCGGCCTGGGCCACGTTGCCCGTCACCCAGTTTATGCCGCCGTCCATGCTGTAGGAATATTCGATATCCTCATTCATGGCCACGTTTGACGAATTATCGATACGAATGGTCACGTTGGAATCCAGAAACGATCCTGATGCCGTGGCCGATATCTGTTTGGTTCCGGGCCCAAGGGAGTCCACATGCGGCGGTGCATCATCGTCGTCGCCGATATACTGGGCCGACGGCCTGATCCACATCCACGTACCGTCAGCCTTGGACTTGTCCGTGGGATCATTGACCTTGACGGTCGCGTCCCCATGGAAGGTGACGCTGGTGCCGCTCTGGGGAAGATTCAATGTCCCCTGCCCTGCGGCAAAGGTCATGCTTCCGTCTGTCTGCCAGGTACGGCCTCCGTCGATGGAATACCGCACGCCCAGATTGGCGTCGGACAGGTTCATGTTACCACCCACCGGAGTTGCGCCGGTCGAATCGAGATACTGCACAAGCACCGTGGACTTCGAGGAACCGTTGACCGTAAATTCCGCAGTGGAACCAAAATCCTCGTCATTGGTGGTCAGCCACATGATTTCCTTGAATGCCGGTGAATCCACCTTGTGACCGGCAAATATGGAATTGCCCTCGAAGTCCGAATTTGCCAGCCCTATCAATTGTTCGAACAGGGAACGCAACTCGTAACTGATCTGCTCACGGTTGTTTTCATCCACCGTGCCGGTAGCCGCCTGCGTGGCCAACTCCTTGGCACGGGTCAGGATGGTGGACACCTGCATCAGCGACTCGTCCGCGCTGCCGAGCCAGCCCTTGGCCGTGGATATGTTCTCCGAATATTGGTCCAGAGACCGCAGGGTGTCGCGATGGTCCAAAATCCGAGTCATGCCGGTCGGATCGTCACTGGGCTTGTTGATGGCCTTCTGGGTCTGAGCCTTGACGTTCAAATCCATGAGACTGGTCAATGACGAGTTCAAATTGTTTACGTACCTGCTGAAAAGCATCTGCTGTGTAACGCGCATATCCCTTCTCCCGTTACGGCTTGAGCGACAGGATCGTCTGTAACATCTGATCCGCCGTAGTGATGAGCTTGGCCGCCGCCGTGTAAGATGCCTGATACTTAATGAGATCGCTCATTTCTTCATCCAGATTCACACCGGAAACCTGCTGCTGCCGCTCGTTCAGATCCTTGGACAGGGTGCCGAAGAAATTCTTATTGAAATTTGCCCGATTGGTGTCCGTGCCCACATTGCCGACGATGCCGTTGTAGTAATCCAGAATGGTCTGCGACGTGGTTCCTTCAGCGGCCGTTCTGGTGGTGACATTGACCTCGCGAAGTTCATACATGGACAGTGCGGTGGTATTGTCGCCCGTATTCATTTCGCCCGCCCCGTTCACATGCCCCGTGGCCAGGTAATCGAGGTCGCTTGTTATTTTCTCGTTGACGGCCATGGTTCCGGCACTATCACCTTTGAGGAAGGTATTGATTCCGAGCGCCGCGTACAGTCCCGCCGAATCGGTCCCGAAGGCGAACGTATACCCGGGCTCGGCCTCCAACCTGAGCTGGTTGTTCACGATACTGGCATTGATGGTCCCGGCATAGGTGGAGTTGAAGGCATCCCGGACATCTTCCAGGGTGTGAATGGCAGGATTGAACGTGCCGCCTGTGCCGTCGAAATCAAGGGCGGCACTCGACGTCAGCAGGCCTGTCGACTTGTTGTACACATAAACGAATGAACTGCCCGATTGGATTCTGTCACCAAAGGCCAGGCCGGTGGAATCGCTTCCGAGCGCCTTGTTGACGTAGTCCACCTTGTAGGTTCCCTCGACAGAGGTAAACGCCTGCAACCCCGCGCCCTGGCTGTGTCTGCGGTTGGTTTCCCAAACCACGGACTCGGCCAGTTCGTCGAGCTTGGACCGGTACTTGCCGACATACGTGTCGCGGAAGGTCAGCAGGGCCGCGATGCTCCCGCCGGTCAACCGCTGGGTGTTGACCTCGCCATTGAAATGCTGCTGCGGAGTGATTTCCTCTGCGTGGGAGGTGTTCTGAACCCAGTACAAGCCCTGGTGCGGACTGATTATGAACCGGTCACCGTCAACGAACGTCCCTGAAGGCGTCCCCTGCGAGTCAGTGGTTGAACCGAACCATATCTGCAACCCTTCGACATTGACACGGCTGTCATACTCACGGGCGGAAAAGTGCTTTTCACTGCCATCCTCATTGGTGAGCCAGCTCACCCCGCCGTCCAGAGAAACCTTGAACTGAGCGGCCCCGGCGCCCGAACCGACCTGTCCGGACGGATCACCGGCATTGGAAGCCACGAATTCAATGGTGTATTCGTAATCGTCGTTCCCGTCGAAATACACATTGCCTTCGAAGGTTGAGGAAGGACGCAGGTCAACCGTGTTACGGGCGGAATTGAACTCCAGGGAAAAGAAGCTCTCCCCGTCCACGAGGTTTTGTCCGGACTCCGTCAAAATGGTAAAATTGCCGCCCCCGTTGTCGATGGTCTTGATATCCACCAGCAGTGCCAACGCACGAGTCTTCCGCGCCCGCTCATCGAACAGGGCATTGGTATTGTTCTGCCCTTCAACGTTATTGACCTGGATCTCCCGATTCAGATCGGCGATCTCCTGCATGAGGGTGTTGGCTTCAGAGACCTGGGCCGCAACTTCCTTGTTGATCCGCTCCTGCATGAGCGACAGGTCGGTATCCACCTGCTTCAGGGTGGAGATAAGCGTAGCGGCATCGTTGACTACCGTCTGACGGGCACCATAGTTGTCCGGCCGCTGCGCCACTTCGTTCCAGGAATTGAAATATGAGGAAAGGGCGTCGCTGACACCGCTGTTGCTGGACTCATTGAGCAGGTTCTCAACGCCCTTGAGCTGCTCCCACAGGTTGCCCCACATGTTGGTCAGGGAAGACTGCCCGAGATACATGGCCTCCACCATATCGTCGAAATGCCGGACGACTTCCTTGGCGACCACACCCGTGCCGAGTTGGCCGGGGGAATAGTTTATGGATGGTCCCTCTTCCAGGATCACGGAACGGCGGGAATACCCATCGGTGTTGACATTGGCAATGTTTTCACCGGTGACCTGCAACTGCACCTGCGAGGCGAACAGGGCCCACCGGCCCATATCCAACAACGAGTTGGCGCCGAAGGACATTACAACCTCCCGCTCAACAGACGAGCTGAGTTGGCACCCTTGGCAAACCGACCGGACCGGCCGTATGCCGTTGTGCTCTTGGGCTTGATCTGATCATGCATGAAGTTGAGCAACCCCTTGCTCTGGTCGAACAAGGCCATGGCCATCTGCTGATTCTTGGCTGCCTGGACACCGCACTTCTGTTCAGTGTCATCGAGCATTTTCAACAGCGCCTGAAGACTCTCCCCCTCGGCATCGCCTAAGCCGGGCAGCAGCTCCTTGACGCGTTTGGCCACAGGATCGACCTTGGCCACCAGATTGCGCAGAGAAATCCGTTCCGCTGCTATCTGACGCATAAGCTCTTGAATGGAGAGTTCTATCTGGGAAACCGATTGAGGCTTAAGATTGGTGAGGCGGGAAAATTCTTCCTCAAGCAGATAGGACATGAGCATCATCGCCTTGTTCTGCCTGACCAAATTTTCCTCTATCAGACGAATCATTCTGCCACCTCATTTAGTCTAATCGTTTATATTTTCTTAATAAATCTTAATTTTAGCAGCACCTCGCCCAGCGTGCTCAACCGATTTCTGCAAGTTTCCGGCCAATGATCCCATTCCCGCCGTTGCTGCTGCCGGTCTTGTAACCCTTGACCTGTTTTTCAACGGAAGCACCGCTCAACAACCCATCGCGAATTCTCTGAGCCTCAAGCCGACGAGTCAACTCATCAAGCCGTGACTGAACTTCCATATCGTTCAGACGTTGGGGTGCGGACATGCGGACCTCGGCCCCGGAGGATACGGATGCTTCCGTTGCCTTCTCAATCCGATTGCCGCCTGAGATGCTTACAGTTTCCGAGCCGCCCCAATCCTCCAGAGTCATTCCCTCTTCCTTGCCGGAAAGCGGAATGGCTTCACTCTTCGGGTTCAAGGCGATAGGCTTGGGGACAAGAGGCTTGATTTCGACTCCGCCGGACAGGGTCGTGTCACTGGTTTGCTTGAGTCTCTGGCTCAACTGGGCATAGATCATGTCGGCCAGACCAATGCCTCCGGCGTCAGCCATCTTCTCTGAAAATTCCTTGTCGAACATGGACATGTAGCTGTCTTCCTGCTTGGAATGCAGGTAGCCCTCCTTGGGCACGGAATCCTTCATCTGCTGCCACAGCTTGCCGATGAACACGGCCTCAAAGCTCTTGCAGGCTTCCTTGAGCTGCTCCTGCTCGTCCTTGCCGCCGCCGGAAAGATTCCGCTTGAGCCCGTCCATTTGGGTCTTGAATCTGGCGAGATCCTGAGTATCGGCTACACTGGCCGCCATTTTGGGATCAATATTACTGCTGATCATGCTAGATAACCTCCAGTTCGGCATGCAGGGAACCTGCCACCTTCAACGCTCTGATGATGGAAATGAGGTCGCGGGGGGTTGCCCCGATGGAGTTGAGGCCGTCGACCAGCTCCTGGAGGGTCGCACCTTCCATGAGCATCAACTGGTTGTTCTGCTCCTGGACCTGGATGTCCGTCTGGGGAGTGACCACGGTCTCGCCGTCGGAGAACGGTCCGGGCTGACTGACCTGTTGGCTTTCGGAAACAACGATCTGCAGATTCCCGTGGGCCACGGCAACCTTGTTCAAACGCACGTCCTGCCCGAGAACCACGGTGCCGGTTTTCTCATCCACCACCACACGGGCCTTGCCGTCGGGCGAAATCTCGAGATTTTCCAAAGAGGCCATCAGGGGAACCATGTTGCCACGGAATTGATCCGGCAACTGCAGCTCAATGGTGGATATATCCCTGGCTGCGGCAAAACTGCCGCCCATGCTGGAGTTGATCTTGTTGACAACCTGCATGGTGGTGCCGAAATCCCGCACGGTCAGGTTCAAGGTCATACGCTCCTGATTGTTGAATTTGAAGGGAACGCCCCGTTCCACCAATGCGCCATTCGGGATAAGCCCCACCGTGGGAATATTCTTCTGGGCATCGGCCGCCTCACCGCCTACGGAAAAACCGCCGATGGTCAAGGACCCCTGCGCCACGGCATAGACCTGCCCATCCAGCCCCTTGAGAGGGGTGACCAGCAGGACACCGCCGTACAGGCTCTTGGCATCGCCCAGAGAGGAGACGGTCACGTTGATGGCAGAACCGGGCTGAGTGGAAACAGGCATCTTGGCCGTAACCATGACCGCAGCCACGTTCTTGGGTTTGAGATTGTCGGGATCCGTCTCAACGCCCATCTTCTCCAACATGTTGGACATGGAACGCATGGTGAACGTGCTTGAGGTACCGTCACCTGTACCTGCCAGGCCGACCACCAGACCATACCCGACCAATTCGTTGGTTCGCACCCCGCTGAAACTGGCAATGTCCTTCAAGCGGGCCGCCCGTGCTTCAGAAGACATCAGGACGGTCGCCCAGGGAACAATCAGCATGACAAAAAACAATGCCAGACTCAAAGAACGGATCGTCCTGCCGGTATCGATTCGGTTTGCGCGCTGATTCAGGATCATGATATTCACTCCTCAACCTCTTGATATACTGTGTTTACCCATGCTCATTAGAAGGGGTATATGTTGTCCAGAATCCTTGACAGCCAACCGGGACGCTGCTTGTCCGCCAGCACACCCTGACCGTAGATTTCGATCTGGGCCTCTGCCAGGCTGGTGGAGGGAATTGTATTGTTGGACGAAATGTCCCGCTGACGGATCAGGCCGCGCACCACCAGGAATTGCGTTTCGTGGTTGACCCTGATGCGGCGTGCCCCTTCCACCTGAAGGATGTTGCCGGGCAGTCTGCGCACGATCCGGGTGGCCACCGTGGCGTCAAACTCAGATTCCTGCTTGGTTTCACCGTTGCCGCTGAACTCGGAGGACTGATTGGCCCTGATGCCCATGCCGGCTTTGGCGCCCAGGGTTTCCGCAAGCGGAATGGCCCCGATCAGGCCGGTCGTGGGCATGGCGGTAACCGACGTATTGATGTCGTTCGACTTGTCAGCCGTGGTTTCGGACTTGATCTTGGTGGTGGCGGACTCCGCCACCTGCACCATGACGATGTCGCCCACACGGCTGGCACGGTTGTCGTCATAAAGAAATTCAGACCTGCCCGAGTCGAAAAGCGAACCGGGATTCAAGGCCGGATCCTGTTCCTCGAAAACGGGCTGAGTCAATTCGGGCATGGGCTGCTCCTCGTACTTGGGGGCACAACCGGCCGCCAACAATATGGATGCCATGGCTATGATGAAATACCGCCTCATGACGTGTCTCCTTGGCTACCTGACAACCACGGTGTCGTCACCGGTCACGGTTGCCATTATGATCTTGTTGCTCTGCATGTTCCGTACAGACACCTGCTGCCCCATACCGGCCTCACCCAAGGCTTCGACCTTGATGGCGAGCTGCACCCGATTTCCCTGGTACATCAGCGTGACCCGCTCCCCCTTTTCGATGAGAGGAACCGGTTCCAGATGGGACAAGGTAAAGGCCTGTCCCGTTCCAAGGGTGCGGGCCATGCGCCACGGTCCGCCGGTGCCGTCCCACACATTTGTTTTGTAAGCCAGATTCACCCGGCGAAATGATATCTTGTCCTTGGTCAAACGCTCATTCCTGTTCAACGGCCTTGCAGCCACCGGCACCGCCTTCCAGACGTTGACGAAAACCACGGCGGACTTACGGGAAATGACCTTCCCGTCAGGCGTGACGCCATGCAATTTGATCTGATTGCGTCCCGGCTTCAAGTCCGAGTCCATGCTGATGATCAACTCGTCATACATGTTGGGGAAAAACATATTCCGTGGCATTTGGACATCGGTGAATTCCACATCCCCGCCCAGGTCTGCAGCCCGTGGCGTCAAAAATGCGACAATACGGGACTTCAGTTCCGGTTCGTCGATCACCCGGCCCGAAGTCTGCACGCTCAACTGGCTGGGAAGGACAAGGTTGTTCACCATGTCGCCGATGTAGTATTTCAGTGCGCCTTTCAGCTTTTCCCTGGTCACGATCACGGGATGTCCCGGCTTGGTGGAGGCTCTCCAAAGCTTGATGGACGCCAGGGTCTTCCATTGGTTCCGGGCGATGTCGTTGACCGGGTCCGCGATCTCTCCGAGAAGGACGTCAGGACCCTTTACGCAGGCAGCGCTTCTCACAAGGGCCTGCCAGGCTTTCCCCTTGTCCGCCCCGGTCAGGGCCGGCAAGGACAGCACGGCAGCGGCCAGGCACGCCGCAACGATGTAACGGATGATCCTTGACCTTGATGTGTTCGAATTCTGCTTGCTCGACATATGCATGAACCTACCTTGCAACGGACTGAAACCGACTACCCGTTACCGCTTGATGTTGATGGCGGTCTGCAACATGGCGTCAGAAGTGGTGATGGCCTTGGAATTGATTTCAAAAGCCCTCTGTCCCACAATGAGACCAACCATTTCATCCACCATTTCCACGTTGGACCCCTCCAGGTATCCCTGGGCGATGGTACCGAAATTCTCGTCACCGGGCGTTCCGGCCACGGCCGTGCCCGACGCTTCGCTTTGCCGATAGATGTTCCTGCCTGCGGCAATGAGACCCGCGGGGTTCTGGAACCGGTAGAGATCGATATCCGTCTCGGCCAAGACAGTGCCGTCCTTGTCCAGGGCGGCCATGTTGCCGGTTTCGGAAATGGTGAGGCTGACCGTCTCGGCCGGAACGCTGAATTCCGGCTGAAGAGCATGTCCACCGGCGGTGACCACCTTGCCCTCATCGTCCAGCTTGAAGGAACCATCGCGGGTATAGACTTCATCGCCATTCATCATGATCTTGAAGAACCCTTCACCCTCGATGGCCATGTCCAGCGGGTTGCCCGTGTTCTGAAAATCGCCCTGGGTAAAGAATTTATGGACCGACACAGGGCGGACACCCATGCCTATCTGCATACCCACAGGGGTCCGGTTTCCATCCGCATTCTGGCCGCCTGCAATTTTGAGGGTCTGGTACATGAGATCCTCGAACTCCACCCGGCTTTTCTTGAAACCAGTGGTGCTCACGTTGGCCAGGTTGTTGGACAAGGTGTCAATTTGGGTCTGCATGGCGACCATGCCTGTTGCAGAGGTCCAGAGAGAACGCATCATAGTCAAAGCCTCCGAAATTATAAGGTTGGACGACCGACCTGAGTGATCAGCTTCGTATCCATTTCGCTGTCAGACTGAATCATCTTTGTATACATGGTAAACGCCCGCTGAACCTCAATCATGGCAACCATTTCGGTAACCACGTCCACATTGCCTTTTTCCAGGAAACCCTGAGACACGGTGAGATCTTCAGGAGGGATTTCCGCCACGCCGACAGGCGCAAGGTAGTTGTTTCCACCCGCCCTTTCCACCAGAGTCAGATCATTGAAGGAGACCAGATCAAAGGAACCGGCCGGTTCACCGTTGATGGACAAATTGCCCAGAGCGTCCGCCTCGAGGTGTGCGCCGGGGGGAACGGTCAGCGGACCGCCCTCCACCATGACCGGGAAACCGTCCTGGCTTCTGAGTGTGCCGGCTGCATCGACTATGAAATTGCCGGCCCGCGTATAGAGCATCTCACCATCGCCCTGGAGACGAAAGAAGCCCTCGCCGGACAGGGCGAAATCAAGCTGGTTGCCTGTTTGCTCCATCCCGCCCTGGGTGAAATCAATCTGTTGCGCAGAAAGACGGGCCTTGGCCATGACATTGGCCTTGGGAAACAAATCTTTTCCACGAATGTGCGTTTTTGCGTCCACAAGGTTGTCATGCGCGAAACGAACAAAGGTATCATGGAACGCCAGCTTGTCTTTCTTGTAAGCCGACGAGTTCACGTTCGCCAAATTATTGGCGATGGATGACATCCTCATTTCATTGGATAAAGCGCCAAATATCGCGCTGTAAGTACTGTCTCGCATAGAGCGATCCTCCTGTTCGAGAGGAGATTTGCACTATGCATGCCAACCCGAAGACAAAACCCGAATCCACCCCGAACAGCTTCAGGATGCTTGTTGACAACCCGTACATATATGTATAAATAGGCTCGTTTCCAAGCGGGTGTAACTCAATTGGTAGAGTGTCAGCTTCCCAAGCTGAAAGTAGCGGGTTCGACCCCCGTCACCCGCTCCAAAGCCTTTCGCAAAGTTCAATAAAAGAACATTGCGGGGTTCGCGTAGGTGAGCTCGGGCTCACCTTTTTTATTTGTCCAAGCCGGATACAAACCGGCTGTCGGGGAGAATTGAGACGATGCGCCAGACATTCGAAGAAATGTTATCGGAAATGATCCAGCCGGAGGTTGAAAACCTCGGCTATATCTTTTGGGGCCTGACCTCCCCTGCGTCCGGTACGAAGCGTGTTGTTCGCATATACATCGACGGTCCCGACGGCGTGCACATCGACCAATGCGCCGAGGTCAGCCGTCAGGTGGGACTCATGCTCGAAGTAGAAGAACTCATCCCCGGAGCATTCACTCTGGAAGTGTCCTCTCCGGGATTGGAACGGCTTTTTTTCAAGCCGGACCAAATGCGCGGGTATATGGGCCGGACAATCCAGGTCCTGCTCTTCGAGCCGCAGGACGGCTGCCGCAAGTTCAAGGGGGAACTGACCGGTGTTCAAGACAACACCATTACCCTGAACGTAGATGATGCAACTTTGGAATTCGATTGGCTGACCATCAAAAAAGCCAATCTGGTCCACGAATTTTAGGTGATAATGTTTGCCGGATCGGGCAGAGTCCCTTTCCAGGCACAAGCGGAGGTTTGATCATGTCGGAGCTGAAAAAAGCCATCGACCAGATAAGCAAAGACAGGGGCATTGACCGTGACCTGTTGATTGATACCCTTGAAGAGGCTGTCCGTTCGGCCGTGGCTCGCAAATACGGCGAAACCATGGATATCGAAGTGGCATTCAACGAGGAACTCGGTGAAATCGAGGTCTTTGAATTCAAGGTAGTCGTATCAGAAGTGCACGATCCCATCAGCGAAATTTCGCTGGAGGACGCCACCGCTCACGATCCCAACGCCCAGTTGGACGACGAAATGGGCTTCCCGCTCAAAATCGAGGATCTTGGCCGCATTGCCGCTCAGAGCGCCAAGCAGGTCATCATCCAACGTATGCGCGATGCAGAACAGGAAATCATTTACGAAGAATACAAGGACCGTGTGTCCGAGATTGCCAGCGGCATCATCCAGCGTCGCGACCGCACCGGCTGGATCATCAACCTCGGTCGTACCGAGGCCCTGCTGCCCAAGGACGAACAGATCCCCAGAGAGCGTTACAAACGCGGTGATCGTGTCCAGGCTTATATAATAGATGTATTGAAGGAATCCCGTGGTCCGCAGGTCGTGGTTTCCAGGTCCCACCCGGAATACATGATCGAACTGTTCAAACGCGAGGTTCCCGAGGTCGCCGACGGCACGGTCAAGATCATGGGAGTTTCCCGCGATCCCGGCCTGCGCGCCAAGGTGGCCGTCATGTCTCGCGACCGTGACGTCGATCCGGTCGGAGCCTGCGTCGGCATCCGTGGCTCCCGCATCCAGAACGTGGTTCAGGAGCTCAAGGGCGAACGCATCGATATCGTTGTCTGGAGTCCTGACATCGCCATGTATGCCCAACACGCCCTGTCCCCGGCCCTGATCACCCGAATCACGGTGGACGACGATGAAGAATCCTTGGAAGTGGTCTGTCCCGACGATCAGCTCACCCTGGCCATCGGCCGCAAGGGGCAGAACGTCAAGCTGGCAGCAAAACTCCTGGGCTGGAAGATAGACATCTTCACCGAATCCCGTTACGGCGAACTCAACGCCGCACGCAAGGGCATGGATCAGATCGCAAGCGTCGCAGAAGTTCCCATGGAAAACTTCTTCAATGCTGGCTTTGAATCCATTGAATCCATTGTACTGGCCGATGACGAGGCCCTCCTCGCCATCAAGGATATGACCGAAAGGAAAATTGCGGACATCCGAGTAGCCATCAACATGCTCGCCCCAGACCTTCTCCAGAGTGCGGAAGAAGACACGGTCAAGGACCAAGAGTCCGACACCGTCGACACGACTGAAGAGGTTGCCGAGGAAGCGGAAGTTGTTGAAACTACGGAAGAAGCACCTGTTGAAGAAGAAACTCCCGCCGAAGGCGAGGAGTCGAAATAATACCGGACAAAGGGCAGCGCATGAGCCAGGCAGACATTCACGAGCCTGTTCGTATGTGCGTTGTCTGCCGCGAAAGATTCCCCAAGGGGGAACTGGCGCGGTATGTTCGTCCGGAAGATGCAATCAAATCGGATGAAAGTCCGATTTACGACCCGGAGAAAGACAAACCGGGACGCGGATATTATGTATGCGGCCAGGCCCGATGCCGGGAACGATTCCCGAAAATGGTCATGGGCCTGATGAAGAAACGGAGAGGTGATTAGATGACGGCAAAGGTTCGGGTAGAAGACTTGGCTGCTGAGCTGAATCTCAGCAACAAGGAGATCATTCAGCAGCTTCGCGAGATCGGCGTTCAGGCGAAAAGCCAGAAGACCGTTGTGGAAGACGAAGATGTGGACCGCCTCAAGGCGGAATTGAAAAATGGCGGCCCAAGCACAAAAGAAGTCCGTCGTGTTGGCGACTCAGGCGTCATCATCCGACGCAGGGGCAAAAAGACACGGACGTCCTCGAAAGAGGAAGAGAGTGCTTTGGTTGAAGAAACGGTCGAGGAAACGGTAGAGGTTGCCCAAGAGCCTGAGGTCGCGGTTGAAACCGCAGCCCCCGAAGAAAAGACCGAAGAAATCAAGCCCGCCAAGAAAAAAGCCCCCAAGCAGGCCAAACCCCAGGTCAAGGTTATCAGACCTGCCGTGGTGGAAGAACCTGTGGTGGAGCCTGTTGTCGAAGAAACCGTGGCCGTAGAAGCTTCGGTCAAGGACGCAGTGGTTGAAGAGGCCGCCCCCGAACCCGTGCCTGCAGAACCCGTAGTCGCTCCTGAAGCTGAAGACAAAGCCGAATCTGCGTCCGCCACTCCGACCGTCAAGGCCGAAAAAGAAGCAGCTTCGGAAGGGCCTGTCACTGAAGAGACAGCCACAGCCGAACCCAAGAAGAAGAAAAAGAAAAAGAAAGAGCCCGAAGCTCCCAAAGTCAAGATCATTTCCATGCCCACTGAGGCAGAGGTTCAGGCCCGCGAGGCTGCCAAACTGGCAACCCCCGAGCGTCGTCCGAGCCCCAGGCCCGCAGGCCGTCCCGGTCCTGGCCGCCCAGGTCCCGGCCGTCCCGCACCCGGACGTCCGGCCCCAGGTCACGTCCGCCCCGGCCCAGGCCAAACCGCTGATCCCGTTCCCGACCCCAACGCTTCCGATGGCCGCAGCAAGAAGAAAAAGGGCAAGAAGGATCGCCGCGTGGTTGAATTTGCCACGGGTGGAAACAAGGATCATACCAACAAGATTTACAACGACAACTTCTCTCAGGGCAAAGGCCGGAAGAAGAAGGGTCGCAAGGGACAGATGATGCAGGCCGATCAGGCCCAGGCACAGCCCATGAAGGCGGCAAAGCGCAAGATCAAGTTCGACGAAACCATTCGTTTGGCTGACATGGCTCATCAGATGGGTATCAAGGCTCAGGACCTGATCAAGGCATTGTTCGGCATGGGCGTATTGGCGACCATCAACCAATCCCTCGACCTCGACACCGCCAGCCTGCTCGCAAGCGAGTTCGGCTATGAGGTGGAGAACGTCTCCTTCGATGAGCAGGAATTCCTGACTCCCATTGAATCGGACAAGGCAGAAGACCTCAAGCCGCGCCCCCCGGTCGTGACCATCATGGGCCACGTCGACCACGGCAAGACCTCCCTGCTCGACGCCATCCGGCTCTCCAACGTCACTGACGGCGAAGCCGGCGGCATCACCCAGCACATCGGTGCCTACCACGTCCAAACGGACCGTGGCGAAGTCGTGTTCCTGGATACTCCGGGCCACGAAGCCTTTACCACCATGCGTATGCGTGGTGCACAGGTGACGGACATCGTCATTCTGGTCGTGGCAGCCGATGACGGCGTCATGGACCAGACCCGTGAGGCCATCAGCCACTCAAAGGCGGCCGGCGTTCCCATCGTTGTTGCCGTCAACAAGATGGACAAGGAAGGTGCCAACCCCGACAACGTCAAACGCGAACTGGCCGAACTGGGGCTTTCCGCCGAAGACTGGGGTGGCGAAACCATCTTTGCCTACGTTTCCGCAAAGCAGAAGACCGGCCTGGATGAGCTGCTCGAAATGGTCCTGCTCCAGGCCGAAGTCCTGGAACTCAAGGCCAACCCGGACAAGCACGCCCGAGGCCATATTGTCGAAGCACGCCTGGACAAGGGCCGTGGCCCGGTGGGCACCATGCTCATTTCCGAAGGTACCCTCAACCAGGGAGACAGCTTCGTATCCGGTGTGCACTTCGGCAAGGTTCGCGCCATGTTCAACGACCAGGGCAAGAAGATCAAATCTGCCGGACCGGCCATGCCGGTGGAAATCCAGGGCTTTGACGGCCTGCCCGAGGCTGGTGACGAACTGTTCGTGGTGGATGACGAAAAAGTCGCCCGCCGCATCGCCCAGTCGCGTGCCATGAAAAAACGTGAGAAGATTCTCTCCTCCAAGACCAAGGTCACCCTGGAGTCCTTCCTGGCTTCCAAGCCGAACGACGAGGCCCAGAGCTTGAACCTGGTGCTCAAGGCGGACGTGCAGGGTTCTCTCGAGGCCGTGACCGAGGCGCTGAACAAACTCTCCACCGACGAGGTTCGGATCAACGTTGTCCACGGCGGTGCCGGTGCCATCACCGAATCCGACATCCTGCTGGCCGGTGCATCCGAAGCCATCATTCTCGGCTTCAACGTGCGCCCGAACCTGAAGGTCAAGCAGATTGCCGAACAGGAAGGCGTGGAAGTCCGCTTCTACGACATCATCTACAAGCTGGTGCAGGAAGTGAAGGACGCCATGAGCGGCATGCTCACGCCGGACATCGAGGAAGTCTACCTCGGTCAGACGGATGTCCGCGCCACGTTCAGCGTACCCAAAATCGGCCTGGTTGCCGGCTGCTTCGTGGTGGACGGCAAGATCACCCGCGGAGCCAAGGCTCGCCTGCTCCGCGACGGCGTGGTCATCTATACAGGCCACATCGCATCCCTGCGCCGCGAAAAGGACGACGTCCGTGAAGTTGCCAAGGGCTACGAATGCGGCATCGGCCTGGAGAAGTTCAACGACGTCAAGGTGGGTGACTCCATCGAGGCCTTTGAGACCAAGGAAGTCGCCCGCACCATCGACTAAAAGACTGGACAAGATACCGCGGGCGGCTCATTCAATAATGAGTCGCCCGCATTTGCTTTTTTACACCGGACTACCATGATAATAGGCATCCTCCATCTTGAATTCCGGCTGCACGGAAACCGCTCCCTCAAGGGAAAACGCAAGGTGGCCCTGAGTCTGAAACAGAAACTGCGCAACAAGTTCAATGTATCCGTTGCCGAAGTGGACGCCCTGGACGTCCATGACAAACTGGTTTTGGGCGTGGTGACCACGGCCAACGCCACCGAACGGGTCGAAAGCCGTCTGGCCAAAGCACTGGCCATGGTCGAGGCCATCTCTCCGGCAGAGTTGACCCGATGCAATACTGAAATTTTTTCCGATTCCGATTAAAGGACATACTCATGAAAGCATCCAGTTCAAGACGCGCTGTCCGCATGGGCGACCAGATCATGCGCGAAGTCGCTACCCTGCTGGTGGAAGAAGCGGCTGACCCGCGCCTGCAACTCGTCACTCTTTCCGGGGTGCGCATGAATGCAAACCTCCGCATCGCCGAGATATTCTACACGGTTTCCGGTGACGCGGAACACCGCAAAGAGGTCCAATCCGGCCTGGAAAAAGCCACGGGCTTCCTGCGCTCCAGACTGGGCCGCATTCTCAAGCTGCAGTTCACCCCGGAGCTCCGGTTCCAATTCGACGAATTTCTTGAGGACGTGGTTTATGGAAAATCCAATACAACGGATTAGCGAGATTTTGAGGGATCAGGACGATTTCCTGGTTGCCTCACACTTCAATCCCGACGGCGACGCCATAGGCTCCACCTGCGCCATGGGGCACATCCTTGCCAGCCTGGACAAGCAGTTCACCCTGTACAATCCCAGCGGAATCCCGGATCGGTACAACTATGTAAACACGGTCGCCCCCATTGCCACAGTTCTGCCCAATCCCCTCCCGGCCTGGACCATAGTCATGGATTGCGGGGCCGACGACCGCATGGGAGAAGCCCTGTTGGGCCGTGCGGACGAAACCAGCATCATCAACATCGACCATCACCTGGGAAACAAGAATTACGGTGCCGTGAACTGGGTGGACCCGACACAACCCGCTGTGGGCAGTATGCTCGCAACCCTGGCTACCGAACTCGGCATAGCCCTGAACGGCGACCTGGCCGAATGCATCTACCTTGCCGTATCCACGGACACCGGATTCTTCACCTATGGGAACACTACCCCGGAATCCCTGGAAATGGCGGCGACCATGCTTCGCAACGGCCTGGACATTGCGCGCATGAACATGCTCATCACCAAGCAATGGTCCGAAAACCGCATGGACCTCTGGACCGAAGCCCTGAGCGGCAAGGAACTCTTTCTGGACCGACAGGTGGCCGTCACCGTGGTGACCAAAGAGATGTTCGCCCGCACCGGCACGACCAGCGAAGACACGGAGAACATCATCAATTTCCTGCGCCGCCTCAAATCCGTGCGCGTGGCCGTGATCTTCCGTGAAGAGGGACCGGATCTCTACAAGTTCAGTCTGCGGTCCTATGGCAACGACAACGTTCAGGAAATAGCCAGCCGATTCGGCGGCGGCGGACACAGGAACGCTTCGGGCGGCACCATTGCCGCTCCCATTGACGAAGCCAAATCCATGCTTATTTCTACCATAGCCGATGTCTTGGAGCTCAGATAGATGGGCCGTAAACGCAACAAGAGAAGCCCGCAGCAGCTCGACGGCCTGCTGATCCTGAACAAACCGAGCGGTCCCACCTCAGCCGCCTGCCTGAATGACATCAAACATCGCCTCAAGCAGTACAAGATCGGCCACGGCGGGACGCTGGACCCCATGGCCCAAGGCGTGTTATTGGTCTTGCTCGGACACGGCACCAAACTTGCGCCGTACCTGACTGGCGGCACCAAGACCTATTCCGGTACATTTCGACTCGGAATATCAACGGATACCCTTGATATTCAAGGTGAAATAGTCCAAGAAAGCCCGGTCGACGCCACTGTCGAAGATGTCGAACGTGAAATTATGTATTGGAAAGAGTTGACAGAGCAGGAAGTTCCTGCCTATTCGGCTGCCAAACATGAGGGCAAACCGTTGTATGCCCTGGCCCGCGAGGGCAAGGAAACACCGGTCAAGATAAAGCCCATTGTTATTTCTCATGTGGAAATGCTGGACGTGCAAATGCCTGAAGCGGCATTCAGGGTCAGTTGCTCCGCCGGTACCTACATACGTTCCCTGGTCCACAGCTTGGGGACACGAATCGGGTGCGGCGCGACACTGACCAGCCTGATCCGGGAGTCGAGCGAGCCTTTCGGGCTTGATCAGGCCCTTGATCTCGAAGACGTTCTGGAGAATCCGGAAACCTTTCCGGAACGGGTGATCCCCTTGAAGGACACCCTGCCCCACTGGCCAAAGTATCAGTTGACCGAACCGCTGGCAAAACTCGTGATGAACGGGGCTTGGCTACCGGTCGCTGAGCAACCCGGCGAGCTTTTGGCGGGCAGTCTCGGCGATTATGCCCTGCTGCTTGATACCCAAGGTGAACCGCTGGCTCTGGTGGAGGCAAAACTTCAGGACGACATGCCCAAATGGGCCATTCTCCGAGGTCTTTGGAATCAGGACTGAACCGCTTAAGGTTGCACAAAGGCAAAACATAAAAGCAACATCCAACTTAGGAGGATATCGCTGTGGTTATGACTGCTGAAGATAAGAAAAGAATTGTTGAAGAGTACAAAACCTGTGAAGGTGATACCGGATCTCCCGAAGTGCAGGTCGCACTGCTGACCGCACGCATTTTGTACCTGTCCGATCACTTCAAGGCCCATTCCAAGGACCACCACTCCCGCACCGGCCTGCTGAAAATGGTCGGCCAGCGCAGGAAGCTCCTCAAATACCTGCAAAACAAAGATGTTCAGCGCTATCGTGACCTCATTGGTCGCCTTGGTCTGCGCAAGTAGTTCTTTGAAAAACTGAGTTTACGGGGGAGGCTTGACCTCCCCCGTCCATTTGTCACTTTCTGCGGCGGAGCCGTCTTTTCGGCAAGCGCGCAAGTCCTCACGCGAAGTTTAGTTGGCTGCGGAAGGCGCTTTTGGGACCAACATGGTTCCAATTGCCCCAAAAGCCCCTCCCCAAGCCGGCTAACCCTATCAGAGGGATTTTCGCAGGAAGTGATCCACCTATTACCTTAAATCATAAGGTAGGAGAATCTCTATGACGATGATTCCTTTTGATGCCACCAGCCTGACCACTACGGTCGGCGGTATAGACATCACCATCGAAACCGGCAAATACGCCCGCCAGGCATCTGGTGCGGTGACTATTTCGTCCGGTAACACCACCGTTCTGGTCACGGCCGTGACCCAGCCTCTGGAAATTGACCGGGGCTTTTTCCCGCTGACCTGCAACTATCAGGAAATGGCGTATGCCGCCGGTCGCGTACCGGGCAACTACTTCCGCCGCGAAGGCCGTCCGTCCGAGCGTGAGACCCTGGTCTCCCGTCTCATCGACCGCCCTATCCGTCCCCTGTTCGCCAAAGGCTTTTCCGACGAAGTGCAGATCATTGCCACGGTCCTGTCCGCTGACAAGCGCGTCAACCCGGACGTCCTGGCTCTGACCGGCGCGTCCGCAGCCTGCCACATCTCCAAAATGCCTTTCCTCGGCCCCATCGTTGGCGCCCGAGTGGGTTACGTTGACGGCGAGTTCGTCCTCTACCCCACCTACAAGGGCATTGAAGAGCGTTCCTCCCTGAACCTGATCTTTGCGGCCACCCGCGATGCCATGGTCATGGTTGAAGGCGGCGGTAATTTCGTGTCCGAAGACATGGTTGCCGATGCTCTGGCCTGGGGCCACGAACAAGTCGCCCCGCTCTTCGATCTTCAGGACGCCCTGCGTGAAAAGGTCGGCGTTGCCAAGCTTGAAGTAACCGCCCCCGAGCGCGACGAAGAAGTGGCTGCATTTCTGGGCGACTTCATCTCCGCAGACCTGGAAAAGGCCCTGACCACTCCCGAAAAGATGGTCCGCTACGCCGCCAAGGACGCTGCAAAGCAAAAAGCCAAGGAAGCTGTAGCCGCAAAGTTCCCCGAGGACGAGACCAAGCTCAAGGCTGTCGGCGACATCATCGGCGACATGACCAAGAAGATCGTGCGTGAACGCATCGTCAAGGAAGGACTGCGCATCGACGGTCGCGACACCACCACCGTCCGCCCCCTTTCCATCGAAGTCGGCATGTTGCAGCAGACCCACGGATCGGTCCTGTTCCGCCGCGGCGAGACCTCTGCCCTGGCCGTTGCCACCCTGGGTTCCACCCGTGACGAACAACGTTACGACTCCCTGCTCGGCGATGCCACCAAGCGTTTCATGCTGCACTACAACTTCCCGCCCTACTGCGTCGGTGAAGCCCGCATGCTGCGCGGCACCTCCCGCCGCGAAGTGGGCCACGGCGCACTTGCCGAACGTGCCCTGACCCCGGTTCTGCCCAGCCCGGACGATTTCCCGTTCACCATCCGCGTGGTCTCCGAGATCATGGAATCCAACGGTTCCTCCTCCATGGCCAGCGTTTGCGGTGCCACCATGTCCCTCATGGACGCAGGTGTACCCATTTCCGCTCCGGTTGCCGGTATCGCCATGGGTTTGTGCAAGGAAGGCGACCAGTACTTCGTCCTGACCGACATCCTCGGCGACGAGGACGCGCTGGGTGACATGGACTTCAAGGTCGCAGGCACCAAAGACGGCATCACCGCCATCCAGATGGACATCAAGATCGCCGGAATTCCGCCTGAAGTGCTGAAAAAGGCCCTGTACCAAGCCAAGGAAGCCCGCACCCACATCCTCGACCACATGGCCGAAGTGCTGGAAAATCCGCGTCCCGAGCTGTCCACCCTGGCTCCGCAGATGGCCGTCGTGCATATCGACCCCGAAAAAATCCGTTCGGTCATCGGACCCGGCGGCAAGAATATCAAGGCCATTACCGCCGAAACCGAAGCCGACATCGACATCGAGGATTCCGGCAAGATCTCCATTTTCGCCCCGACCCTGGCGTCCATGGAAAAGGCCAAGGAAATGGTCCTCTACTACGACCAGAAGCCCGAACCGGGCAAGAACTACCTCGGCACGGTCCGCAAGGTTCTGGAAGTCGGCGCACTCGTCGAAATCCTGCCCGGTCTGGAAGGTATGCTGCACATTTCCCAGCTCGACTTCGAGCGCGTGGAACGCGTGGAAGACGTGGTTCAGCTCGGCCAGGAAGTCTGGGTCAAGTGCATCTCGCTTGAGCCGGGCGGACGCATCCGTCTGTCCCGCAAGGCATGGCTCATGGAAGAAGCAGGCCAGGAAGTGAACCTGGAAGAATTCAAGCGCCCCGCACCGCGCGACGGCGACCGTGGCCCGCGCCGTGACAGCCGTGGTCCGCGCCGTGACAGCCGTGGCGGTGGCCGCGACCGTCGCTAATCCGCGATCGACACAATGAATACCCGCCCTGCCTGGTTCACGCCAGGCAGGGCTTTTTTTTGCCTCCGGCGGCCAGAGGGGGAACCTTTCGGGAAAGGTTCCCCCTCTGACTCCCCTTCCAAAACTTTTGTGTCGCTTTGCGAAGGTTGAGAGAGGTCAAGGGTGATGGACAGGGGACAAGGGGGGATGATATTTGTTATAGAGAAAGCAAGGAAAGGCAGCATGGGAACAATAATCATCTATGGAAAAACCACCTGCCCGCACACCAAGCGGGCGCTGGCCGCATATCCCGAAGCACGCTTTGTGGATGTGCTAGCCTCGTCAGCCAACCTTGATGAAATGCTGCAATACTCCGGCGGGAAAAAAAAGATACCGGTCATCGTCCTGAACGGACAGGCGACCATCGGCTACAATCGCGGCTCCTGACACGTCTGATGCACCGGCAGGCTGCCGGAAAAGACCAAGACCTTACCTGTTGCCCCCGGCCTGGGCAATATCCGACTCCAGCCCCTCAAGCTCGGATGGCTGAAAGACCTTGCGTTCTTTTCCCCGATCGAACCAGAACCGCATCTGCTCCAGGTCATTCTTCCTGAAACAGGCCCTTATCAGGCAGATGTATCCGTCCCGGATATCCGGGTTCATTGCCAACCCCTTCTTCACGAAATCAACGGCCTTGTCCAAACTTCCCGCATCATTCTCTTCAAGAAACCGCCCGTACTCGACATAGAACTCGCCCTGATCCGGCCGAAGGGAAAGCGCCTTCTCAAACATCGCTGAACCGTTGGGGATGTCATGATCCCGAAGCACATACACGAGGGCAAATCCCCAGTAAGTTTCGTATAGATCCCTGTCGAGCAGCCAGGACTGGTTGAACCGCTTGACGGCGGTGGAAAGGTCTCCGCCCGAAAATGCCTGCCAGCCCCGCATGGAGAAATGACGCGCCCCTGTCTCCTTGCTGTAGCCTTGTTCGAGAACTTTCCCGATGAAAGCCTCATCGGCCTTGAGCATGGCGTCGCTCTTTTCGACCCCACCATACATGGGCAACTCATTGATCGGATACTGCGCCGCCAGTACAGATACCGAAAACAGACACGCTGCAAGAGCAACGAAAAAACACCTGATCATCACAGCCCCCTCAGCTGACCAGCACGCCCGCATACCCGACCACCTGATCATAATCGCCCGACACCTCGCCCGAAGTGGCGTAGGCAACCAGTTCGCCCCTGGTTGCTCCCAGTTCCAACGCGGCAAACAACCCTACCGTCATGGGCAGCACGCCGCACATGGAGATGTTCCTGGCCCGGACAGTGGAGTACAGAGTTGCCGGGTCCAGGCTCACGGCTGCTTCCAGGGCCATGGAATCCATCTTCTTGGCATCGTCGTGGGATATGTAGTGGCTCATGTCCGAGCTGACCACGATGGACACGGGCCGGGAAAAGGCCTTGAGCGCCTGCCCGACGGCCTGGCCAACCTGTTTCAGGGAGTCCAGAGAGGGTGAGGATATGGACACAGGCACGATGGCTGTGGCCGGATTGAGGCGATGGAGGAACGGCAGGATCACCTCAAGGGAGTGTTCGCCCAGGTGCGCGGCAGTGTCGGCGACAACATTGGAATCGGAGGCCAGCAAGGCATCTGCCAACTCCGTATCGATGGGCAGGGAACCGCCCGGAATATTCCACGCCCCTTCGTTCCACAGGGCAAAGCGTTCGCCGCGTCCGGTATGGTTTGGACCGAGCAGAAGAACAGTCTGCGCGAGATTGGCCATGCCCAACGTCTTCCCGCAGACCGCCCCGGAAAAGACGTATCCGGCATGAGGCACCATGGCCAGGAGGGTCCGCTCCGTCCGTTTCCCGCCACCCAGGCCGAGAAACCCATCGACCACGGCATTCAACTGGTCAGGGTGCGCATCATAAAACCGACCGGCGACAACAGGCTGTCTGTCCATAATTCTTCACCTCGTCAAACTTTCAATTCATAGCATTCGGGGAATGAATACCACAGATTCGCTCGCAGCCAAACCCGTGATGCGCAGCATATCTTGAGGGAAAAAGGGGATGACTCCGGCAAGGCCGCTCCGAAGCCTAACCGGGATTGGGTGCGTATTCCAGGGCCTTCTGCTCGAGCTCATAGGTCTCAAGCGCGGATTTGGCGAGTTGCGCCTGCAGGGAATCGGGCTTTTTCTCGATGATGTCGCTCAAAAGCTGCTTCCATTCGCCCATGGCCCCGGCCTTGCGATAGATGCGGGCCAGCTTGAAGCGGGTGGAAGCCCACTCCGGGTTCTCCACTTCAATATACTTGTCATACTCCTTGGCCCACTTGAGGGCTTCCTCGTACCGACCGGAACGTTCGGTGGCATAGATGGACATCAACACGGTGTCCTTGATCTTTTCCGGGTCGCCGTTTGTCTGGAGCAGGAGCGCCAGTGCTTCCTGGGCGTAAACAAACACCCGGCGCAGATCCTGGCGCTGCATGGCGTCCTTGGCCATGTAATACATGGCATAAGCGCGAAAAGCCGGGTCCACGGCCACATCCTTGGCCAGTTCCGCCCACATGGGCATAGCCTGACTGGCATTGCCGAGGTTCTGCAAGGACATGGCCCGAGCATAGTCGAGCTGCCTCTTCTGCTCCGGCTTGAGCGTCCAGTTCTTGCTGGCCATGGCCACCAGATCAGCGATTTCCTTCCAGGCCAATTGATCCAGATATATGTTTACAGCCAGTCCAAGGGCCTCGTCGGAAACACCCGGTTTCTGCTCTTTCTGCAAGTACGGCTCTATCAAGGCCAGGGCCTTTTCGGGCTGACCTATCTTCCAATAACTGGTGGCGATGGCGATCTTGGTCTTGTCGTCGACCTTTGACCCTTCCTTGCCGATAAAATCATACGTCTCCCAGTAGCGGACCACACGGGCATACCGTTCTTCGCCCATCATGCCAGGCACGGCCTGCACAAAGACCGAATCCCCCAAGCTCTTGGCCTTGTCCACAAGAGGGCTGTCAGGATACTTCTCTATGAGATCCTGAGCGGCTGTCAACGCCTCCGGATACTTCTTGTGGAAGGCGTACCACATGGCCAGCTTGAGCTGGGCAATGGGCGCAAGTTCACTGTCCGGGTACTTGGACACGATCTCCGTATACACATTCTGTGGATTGAGATTATAGGGACGATCAAAAACATCGACCATCTCATGCATGGCCGGATCGTCATAAATACCTTCTTCGGCCAAACGCATCTTGGCGATCAGGCCGCCTTCCCGGTCGGGATAGTTGGTAACGGCCTTTTCGTATATCTGTTTGGCCGGTTCCGTTTGCCCCTGGCGAATGTAGATATCCCCGATACGGGCCAGAACAACGTCGGCCCCCTCGGCTTCGGGGTTGAGGTTGTAATAGGTGAAGTAATGATCCTTGGCTAGAGCCCACTTCTTGAGCTGCATTTCAACACCGCCGGCCAGTCTCAGGAATTCCATGTTTTCCATATAGAAATCAGGCCACCGCTTGTCTATGTAATCGACGATCTGAAACGCCTGCTCAAGAAAGCCGGTTCGGTTCAGGGAATCGGCCAGATAAAAGGCCGCCTGCTTGACGAGCTGATGCTCGGGATAGGTCTGAATGAGATATTGGAACTGATCGGCGGCCTTCTTGTAGTCGCCCTTGCGATAGAAATATTCGCCCCAATAGTAACTGATGGACGGGATGTTGTCGTCGTCCGGGTACTTCTCCTGAAGAATATTAAAGTATGCGCGAGCCTCCGGGAAGTTCCCCACCTGCAAATTGAGCAATCCGAGATTGAGGAGCGCCCGCGGCACCTTGTTGGACCGCAGATTGGCATTCATGGCCTCTATATACGCCTGGGCCACTTCGTCGAACTTGCCCGAAAGGTCGTCGGAGTTGAGCTGCTTCTTGATGTCGGCCACTGCGTAGAGGGTTTCCTCTCGCACTTCATCCGGAACCTTCGGCTGTTTCAAAATATCTTCAAAAATAGACAGCGCTTCCGCCAGGGCTCCGTTGAACATCAGGGACTGCGCCTCGTAAAGCTGATTCCTGATCTCCTCTTCCTGAGCCTTGGCCTTTTCCTCGGCCGTCAACTCCTTGGGCGCTTCACCCCCGGTACCGGGCTGGACCTTCTGCTCACCTTCGACAGACGGATCGGCTGCAGCAACATCAGCAGCGTCAACGGCTTCCGCAGGTTGTGCTTCGGGCGGTTGCACTTCCTGAACATTCTCAGTCACCCGAACCATTTCCTCGGGCACGGATTCCGGCGGCGGTGCGGCGTCCACCACGACAGGCGGAGGGGCTACGCTGCCCACAACCTGCCCCTGGCCGGAAACCTCCGGCGGGGAAGGCGGGACCGGTGCCGAAGCAGCACCGGGAGGCGGGGACACGGTGCCGCCGACCTGTCCCTGCCCGGAAATTTCTGCCGGGGCCGGCGGAGCCACGGCACCCACGGCCTGACTCGGCTCCGGCATCCCGGAATCGGTCGGGGAACCGGCCTCGGGGATGGATACGGGGGCAACCGGACGAGGCTGGACAACGGTAGCCCTCCCGCCTCCTGCTCCGGCCAACTCGGCAAATTTCACTTCCTCAGCCATCTTGTTCACGGCCTTGAAGCGCAATTCGCTGGCAGGCGGATAGTCACCGGTCTCCACCTCGGCAGGCTCTGCGGAAACACCCTGCCCAGGGGATCCGGCAGGAGCGGCGACTTCATCACGCACCGAATACGGCACCGCAAAAAACGGCTTGCGATCACTGGCGGGTACCTCAGGCGGCAGATCCTCTCCAGCCCTGGCCGGAGCCGGCTCCGCAGGATTGGCTGCGGGCGGCTGGATAGCTGCCAGATTTTGCGCCACCTCAGCTGCCCGAGAAACCTCGGCCTTTGGGGCCGGGACAACTTCAGGGGCTGTCTCAGGGGCCGGTTGCGCGGCAGGCTGAGGAGCTGGAGTCGGGGCAGGCTTTACCGACGGTTTCCAACGCGCACCGATGGGGTCGCGGAACAACTGAAGGACAAACACCGGTTTGCCCGGTGAAGGCACACGAATATAACCGAACGCATCGGTTTTGGTGACGATCTCAATGGAGTTTTCCCGGACCGTAATGGACTTGACCAGCTTGCCGGGAAAATCCTTGGTAGTGGGCTTGGCTTCCCTGTCCCAGATACCGACCGGAAGCAGAACCTTCAGTTCGGTCTTTCCGATACGCGCCACAGATGACTGCGGCAACTTGTCGGAATCAAAAGAAAATGTCATCTTATCTGAATCGCCCTGGGAAGCGAAATTGACGCGCAGGGCGTGTGCCGGACCGACAAGAATCAGTCCAGCCAGGAGGGCCGCCATCAGGGGCCAAGGTATTATTTTGACACTTTTCACAATCACGGCAAGCAGTTATGCAATAGTCGTGCAACCATGAGAACGGACAGCCGCCTCACCTCATTGCCAGTTATAACAAATCCCTCTTTTTCAGCTTTTCGATAAGGGTGGTCCGCTTGATGCCGACCAGCTCCGCGGCCTTGTTCTTGACGCCATCCGCCTCCTCCAACGCCTCGGCCAGGAGCCGTCCTTCTATGGCCTCCATGAAATCCTTGAGCTGAAGATCCTTGTCGCGCATATCCTTGAGGGAGGGCCAGGAAAAACCTGCCTGGTACACGACCTGGAGTGCCTCCACCTTCTTGAGGGGGCGCTCTCCGATATCGTTGAATATCTTTTCCGGCAGATCCTCGGGCTGGACTTCGCTGTTCTCGCACAGGATGGAAAGCCGCTCCATGAAGTTTTCCAACTCGCGCACGTTGCCGGGCCAGGAATAGGTCAGGAGCATATCCTTCGCCCTCGGAGACAGCGTGAGACCCTTGTGCGTCTTGCAGCCGCAATGATTCTTCAGGAAGTGCTCGGCCAACAACAGGATATCGCCCCCCCGGTTGCGCAGCGGAGGCAGTTCCAAAGGGATGACATTGAGACGGTAGAACAAATCCTCGCGGAACCGCCCCGCCGCGACCTCGGTTTCCAGCTCCCGGTTGGTGGCCGCCACCACGCGCACATCCACCTTCTTGATGCAGGTGCCGCCAACACGCTCGATCTCCTTCTCCTGAAGGGCCCGCAGAATCTTGACTTGGAGCGACAAATCCATCTCGCCTATCTCGTCCAGGAAGATGGTGCCGCCATCGGCCATTTCGAACCGGCCGGGCCTGGAACGAATGGCATGGGTGAAGGCGCCCTTTTCATGGCCGAAGAGTTCGGATTCGAGCAGCTCTCTGGGGATGGCCCCGCAATTGATAGGAACAAATGGCATGTTTCGGCGCGAACTGTTGCGATGCAACGCTCTGACAAGCAGCTCTTTACCGGTGCCGGACTCGCCGGTCACCAACACGGTGCTATCCGTGGGTGCGACTTTTCCCAGGACTTTGAATACTTCGGCAAGGGCGGGACTGTTCCCGATCATGCCGTCCAGGTTGAGCGCCATTTCTCCTCCAAAGTCACGGGGATATGCAAAATGCGAAAATAAGGATTCCGCGACTATATCTCTAACATACATCCTCTCTGTCAATTTACTGACAGCATGTCAACGACTATAATACATTTCTTTAAAAAAAATCTAGATAATACGCGGCCTGAAGGCCTGTCCGCACCAAGAAAAAAAGCCCGACATCACTGTCGGGCTTTTTGAGAACAAACTTGCCATCCGTCAACTGCGCCTCAGGATTTCCTTGGCCGGAATAAGCGCAGTGGCGGCGGCTCCCACGATGTTGCCCGCCACACCGGGACCGTCACCGGCCACGAACAGACCGTCAATGCTGGTCTCCAGGTGTTTTCTGGTGTCCACCTGGGTGGCAAAGAACTTGATTTCCGGGGCATAGAGCAGAGTCTCGTCGTTGGACACGCCCGGCACCACGTTGTTCAACTGCTCCAAGCCGTCCATGAGGTT
Source organism: Pseudodesulfovibrio sp. S3 (assembly GCF_004025585.1). Taxonomy (NCBI): domain Bacteria; kingdom Pseudomonadati; phylum Thermodesulfobacteriota; class Desulfovibrionia; order Desulfovibrionales; family Desulfovibrionaceae; genus Pseudodesulfovibrio; species Pseudodesulfovibrio sp. S3. The sequence goes on along the minus strand of NZ_QTZO01000001.1, from coordinate 229,803 downwards.
GGTCAGGATGCGCTCTGGCAAGGCCATGGCAATATCGCCCGGTACCACGTTCTTCATGGTCGGCTCGATATAGCCGTTGCCGATACGGTCCCAGGTGGAACGGCGGCCGCGCCTGAGATCGCCGAACCGTTGCAGGATGGGCTTGCCGCCTCCAATCAGGGTGGCCAGCCGTCCGATGGATTCGCCGTAGGCCTGATTGTCTTCCACCGGATCGGTAAGCACCACCTTGGACAGAAAGGCGAAGTTGGTGTTGTCGGACTTGGTGTTCATGAGCGCATGGCCGTTGACGCAGACGAAATCCTGATAGTTTTCCAGGGCAACGAACCCGCCGTAGTTCGTGCAGAATGTGCGGGCCTGGTCGTCGTACTTGTTGGTGCGCACGAAAAAGGTCGGATCATAAATGACCGAGCAGAGATCCTGCATGATCTCATTATGCACCTCAACTCGAACACCCACCTCGATACCGCGCTGGGAAACCTGGATGCCGTGCTTCCGGACCACCTGACTGACCCACTCTGCCCCCACTCTGCCCGGCGCCAGAATGACGTTCTTTGCGGTGTATTCGTGCCGATTGGAGACCACGCCCGTGACCTTGCCGCCCTTGACCACCACGTCCACGACGGTCTCAGAGGTGTGAAAGAACACGCCCTTGTCGCGGATATAGTCGGCCATGCCTGCAATATGACCCGGCAGATTGTCGCTGCCCAGATGCTTCTGCTTGATGACCAGCAGATCTATGCCATGCTTGCGGGCGGCCTTGCGGATCTGCTTGGCCTCCTCCATATCGGTGGGAAAGACCTTCCCGTCCATGCCGAATTTATTGAAAATATCTTCAGTTTCATCAATGAGGGCAAGTGCTTCGGACATGCCCACAAACTGGGTCAGGTCGGTCTTGCCGAGCTTGTGGATGAAATTGAGTTTGCCGTCGGAGAACAGTCCTGCCCCACCCACACCGCACAGGATGTTGCAGGGACGGCACTTGATGCATTCCTGGTCACCGGACAATGGGCAGTTCCGTTTCAGGGAACGCTTGCCCTTGTCTATGAGCAGCACGTCCAGGTCTGAATACTCACCCAGATAATATGCGGCAAACAACCCGGCCGGGCCGCCACCCACTATAATGACATCATAATCGGTCTTCACGGTCTTGTTCATGGTATCCTCTCAATTAAGCGCAAGTATGGCCCGCTCAGGGCATCCCCGCAAAAATGGGAACGCGCGCAGACGGGCCATGGTAGACCGTAAGACATGAATGATTAAGGTGTCAAGCAGCAGGGTTAGGCTATCATGTTGAGCAGATGGCCGGTCATCTCCTCGGAGGCGCGAATGAACACGGTGTTGGCGGAAAAGGCATGTCCGGTCTTGATCATGTCCACCATTTCGTGCCCGATATCGGTGTTGGAGGTCTCCACTCCGTTGAGCATGGCACCGGGCGTGGTAGACTGATTGATGGCGGCCACGTCCACCCCCTGCCCTTCTGGACCGGACTCGAGCACAACCGAACTGGCCTTGAAGCCGTCGGTATTCACATTGGCGATATTGTTGGCCGAGACTTCCTGAACGGTGCTCAGGGCGGTCAGAGCCGAAAAATTGGTGTCGGACATGGATATTCACCCCCTTTCGGGGTTAGGGAAGCAACCTGGAGACAATATACGTCCTTTGGCCGAACAAGGCAAATCCAGCCTAGTACGTCACGGTTCCGGGCCAGGCCATGATGAACGCGCCGGGGCCGCCAAAGAACTTCCTGGTCAGTTCGTGCAACTCCTTGCTGATCTCGCGGTCCGCACCAATCATGAAGGAAATATTCGTCTGGTATTCAACAGCCCCGTTCACCAGTTCACCGCCGCGCGTCGAACCGATCTCGGTAAAGCCGCCTGCCAGTTTGAGGACTTCCTTCTCGAATTCCTCCACCACATCCTCGGCACTGTTGCCGTCAGGCAACGTATCGGAAACGACCACGAAATGGATATGGAAGGGAACCGGTTCCGCGGCACCGGCAACGGCAACGGACAGAATCAGCGCCAGAATCATGAAGGCAGGAATGAAACGTGTCATGACAGACTCCTTCAAGGCCCTTGACCTTGATCAATCGGGATGACTTTCGATGATGGCAAAAGCCGAATGGTTATGAATGGACTCGAAACTCTCCACTTCGACCTTGTACCAGTTGATCTTGGGATGCTCACTCAACCCCTTGGCGGCCTCGCGGACCACGTCCTCCACAAAGGTCGGGTTGGCGAACGAGGTCTCGGTGACGAACTTTTCGTCCTCGCGTTTAAGCAGGGAATAGACCTGGCTGGAACCGGATCGTTCGCCGATCTCTATCAGATCCTCCAGCCAGACAAAGCCGTCGAACCGAGTGCGGATGCGGACCTCGGCCCGCTGCGAATGCGCGCCCTCTTCGGAAATGGCCTTGGAGCACGGGCAGACCGTCATCACCGGCACATCCGCGCCCAGGGTGAAGGTCAGCCTGCCGTTCTTCAGGTACCCGTCCACCCGGCAGGTATAGTCCATGAGGCCGTTCGCCTTGGACACAGGCGACCTGCGGCGCAGGAAATAGGGAAACACGAACCGGACGTGCGCGCTTCTGGCCTGGAGCCGAACCACCACGTCGTCGAGCAGGGTCCGGAAGGAGGCATAGTCCAAATCACCGGACCAGTGTTCCAGCGCCTCCACGAAACGGCTCATGTGCGTGCCCTTGAACTCGGCGGGCAAATCCACCGACAGCGAAACCTGGGCCACGGTGTGCTGCACCCCTGACTCGCGGTCCCGGACAATGATCGGCAGCCGCAGCCCCTTCACGCCCACCCTGTCAATGGGCATGGCTATGGCCGCCTGATGCTTCTGTACGTCTTCCATGTATTTATTTGCCTCCGGCGACCGGAAAAAATGAAGCGGAACACCCTGCGAAAAGGGTTCTCACGTCCCTTTGTCCGGTCCCCCGTCCCATCCCTTTCCTGAGCTTTTCTGACCGCCACGCGGGCTTCAGGAAAAAACGGGAGAAGAATTGAAGGATTAGATCAGATCTTTTCCCGTGGTCGTCAAAGCCAGATTGCCGTGTTTGACACCCTTGGTGGAGATAAGCCTCTGGCCCAGTTCCTTGATGGTTTCGGCATCACCCTTGAGGATGATGACCTCAAGGCAGTTGTAGTGATCCAGGTGCACGTGCAGCGAGGACTGGATGACGTGGTGGGCATCGTGCTGGATTTCGGTCAGTCGCTGGGACAGACCGGATTTGTGATGGTCGTAAACCAGAGTCAGGGTTCCGGCCAGGTCGCCTTCAGCCTGCTCCCATTCGCGCTGAACCAGGGTATTGCGTATGAGATCGCGGATGGCCTCGCTCCGGGTCTGGTAGCTGCGCTCCTCGCAATGTTGGTCGAACTTTTCCAGCAATTCTGAATCCAGTGACACACCGAAACGGATAGTCTTGCCCATAGATACTCCTCCAGGTCAGGGAATGGTTATTTCCCACAGGTTTACCGTCGCATTCTGGCCGCACAGGGCCACTTTCTCCACTGTCAGCTTTTCCGGGGAAAAACCCCGGATACGCAGTTCATCCCAGACGGGACGGGATACCGTGCGCACGGGTTCGCCGATCCAAATCCTTCCGCCGGGCGCAAGGGCATGGCGAAACAACTCGATCAGAGGCTCGAAAAATCGTTTTTCATAGAGCACATCCCCACCCCAGATGAAGTCGAAAGAGTGTGCCCGCACTGCGGGTTGACGCCAGTCCATGAGCAGCCAGAGCGGCTGGGAGACCTTGTTCAGACCGGCGTTGTGCCGGGCGAACCTGACCGCTGGCCACTCGTAGTCAAAGGCGATCACCTGCGCCCCGACAGATGCGGCGATCATGCCGGTCAGTCCCAACCCGCACCCGAGATCAAGACAGGGCCGGTTGCGGACCCGGTCCGCATTGCGCAGAATGTGCCGCCCGAGAAGCACGCTGGCAGGCCAGACTTCGGCCCAATACGGCAACCGTTCGTCCTCGTCCAGATCCCCGTCGTCCATCTGGTCCCAGAGAGCTTCCATGTCCGCGGCCCGATCAAGGTGCCAGACACGCCCCTCCACCTCCACTTCCACACGGGAACCGGGGGCGGATGAAGGGCATATCACTTCGGAGTCGGTCTGTATCAAAAATTTATCCATACGCACCGCAAACCTACCGCCTGTTCGTGTTATCGTCAACACACTTCGTAGTACAATTTACACCAACAACATACTAATAGTATGAAACGTCCGAACAACACAATTTCTTCAACAAGCTTGAATTCCCTGCTATTTTCGGCAACACGCCGACAGCGCACGTCATCTTTTTGGCGAATCCGACCCTTCCCGTGGCAGGCTCAATAAATAATGGCAAAAGTGTCATTTTTTTTACTATTTTCAACGTATAAAACCCATGCTAAAGACAGCCGATCATAGACTTGAAAAAGCCGCTTTTCCAAAGCAAGGAGTAATAATATGATTCCCGATGATCTTCTCTACGCCAAATCCCATGAATGGGTTCTGATTGAAGGCGATATTGCCACAGTCGGCATCACTGATTTCGCCCAGGAACAGTTGGGCGACCTGACTTTCGTTGAACTGCCCGAAGTGGGCGACACCTTTGAAGCCGGTTCGGAAATGGGTTCCGTCGAATCGGTCAAGGCCGCAAGCGAAATCTACTCCCCGGTCTCCGGTGAGGTGATTGAGGTCAACGAATCCCTTGAGGACAACCCGGAAAAAGTCAACGAAGAACCGTACGGTGACGGCTGGCTTCTGAAATTCAAGATCAAGGGCACCCCCGAGGGACTCCTGGACGCCGACGAATACGCCACAGTCGTCGAATCCGAAGCCCACTAGTTCGAGTTTCAGGGCCGGGGCGAAAGCCTCGGCCTTTTTCTATACAACAAACTGAACAAGGCTGCTCCAACCGACTTGGGAACACGCAGCCGCCAAGGATTCATCATGCCTTACGTTCCACATACCGAGGACGAGGTCAGGGAAATGCTCGCCGTCATCGGCGTCGACTCCGTGGAAGACCTCTTTGCCGAGATCACGGAGGATATGCGCCCCCAAAGTTTCGATCTTCCCGAGGGGTTGAGCGAAATGGAGGTTCTCTCCAAACTCGAAGCCATGGCAGCCAAAAACACCATCAACAGCGTGAGCTTCCTGGGTGCGGGTTTTTACGACCACTACATCCCAGCCGCCGTCGATGCGCTGACCATGCGCGGCGAATTCTACACGGCCTATACCCCGTACCAGCCCGAGGCCTCCCAGGGCACACTCCAGGCGATCTTCGAATACCAGACCGGCGTCACCCGCCTGCTCGGCATGGAGTACGCCAACGCCTCCGTATATGACGGCGGAACCGCCCTGTACGAGGCGCTGATGATGGCCGTCCGCAAGACCAAACGGCGCAAGGTCATTGTTTCCGAAGCATTGAACCCCATTTACCGGGTCATGCTCGACTCCTATACGTCCAATCTGGACATCGAATTCGTGACCGTGCCTCACAAGGACGGCCTGACAGACATTCCAGGCCTGAAGGCGGCCCTGGACACCGACACCGCCGCCCTGCTGGTTCAGAATCCGAACTTCTTCGGGTCCATCAATGATTTCACCGAACTGTTCGCGGCCGCCAAGGCAGTCAAGGCCGTGTCCATCATATCCTCCTACCCGGTCTTGCAGACGCTCCTCAAGACGCCGGGCGCCATGGGCGCGGATATTGCCGTGGCCGAAGGCCAATCCCTGGGACTGCCACTCTCCTTCGGAGGCCCCTACCTGGGCATCATGACCTGCAACAAGGAAATGATCCGTCAGATGCCCGGCCGCATCGTGGGCCGCACCGAAGATTCCGAGGGCCGCACCGGTTACGTGCTCACCCTCCAGGCGCGGGAACAGCACATCCGTCGCCAGAAGGCCACTTCCAACATCTGCTCCAACCAGTCCCTGTGCGCCCTGCGCGCCTTGGTCCACATGTGCGCCCTTGGCGAACTGGGCCTCAAGCGGGCAGCCAGGATTTCGGTCGAGCGCGCCCATATCTGCGCCGAACGACTGACCGCCATCCCCGGGGTGAAGATGCTCACCAAGGGAGCCTTCGGCAACGAGTTCGCGGTCATCCTGCCGGTAAACGCCTATGAGGTGATTGCCAAGCTGACCGAGCGCGGATTTGTGCCCGGCTTCCCCTTGGGACGCTATTTCGATGGACTGGAAAACGGTCTGCTGGTGGCCTGCACGGAAAAGACCAGCGAAGAACAGATCGGCATCTTTGCCGAGATGCTGCGAGGTGCGCTCAAATGAAGACCATATACGAAACTTCCGTAGCCGGACGCGAGGGCTGCTGGCCCTGCGAAGGCATGGCTGAAGAAGCCTATATCCCCAAGGAACTGCTGCGCGACGGCGACATCGGCCTGCCTTCGGCCTCCGAGTTGGATGTGGTCCGCCACTTCACCAGACTCTCCCAGCGCAACTATGGCGTGGACGGCAATTTCTATCCCTTGGGTTCGTGCACGATGAAGTACAACCCCAAGTTCACCGAAGTGGTGGCTGCCATGCCCGGCTTCACCCGGCTTCATCCGGTATTACCCCAGCTCCAGGGCGCGGGCGGATTGTGCCAGGGCGCACTGGAAGTCATGTTCGAAACCGAGAATCTGCTCTCGGAAATCACCGGCATGGCCGCCTACACCCTGCATCCCATGGCAGGAGCGCACGGCGAACTGACCGGCGTCATGCTCATGGCCGCCTACCACAAGGATCGCGGCAACAAAAAGACCAAGATCATCGTGCCCGATTCGGCCCACGGCACCAACCCCGCCTCGGCTGCCATCGCGGGCTATGACGTGATCACCGTGGAATCCGTGGACGGCATCGTCAGCCCGGATGCCCTGGCCGAAGTCCTGGACGACGACGTGGCCGGCATGATGATGACCTGCCCCAACACCCTGGGATTGTTCGAGCGCAACCTGCCCACCATCGTCAAGATGCTGCGCAAGGTGGACGCCCTGCTCTACTACGACGGCGCAAACCTGAACGCCATCATGGGCAAGATGCGCGTGGGAGACGTGGGCTTCGACATCGTCCACTGGAACCTGCACAAAACCATGGCCACCCCTCACGGCGGCGGCGGACCCGGCTCCGGCCCGGTGGGCGTCAGCGAAAAGCTGGTCCCCTTCCTGCCCATCTCACGCGTGGCCAAACAGGAGGACGGGCGGTTCTTCCTTGATTACAACTACCCGAAATCCATCGGATACGTAGCCCCGTTTTACGGCAACTTCGGTGTCTACCTGAAAGCATACGCCTACATGCTGCGCCTGGGTGGCCTTGGCCTGACAAGGGCCTCGGAGAACGCCGTACTGGCGGCCAACTACATGCGCAAACGTTTGTCCACCCACTTCGAAATACCCTTCAACCGCATCTGCATGCATGAATTCGTGGCCTCGGCCTCGGCCCAAGCCAAAAAAGGCGTACGCGCCCTGGATTTCGCCAAGGGACTGCTGGACAAGGGACATCATGCGCCCACCATCTACTTCCCGCTCATCGTTCCCGAAGCGCTTATGATTGAACCCACCGAGACCGAGAACAAGGAAACTCTGGACCAGTTCATCGACGACCTGATCGAACTGGCCGAGCTGGTGGACACCAACCCCGCAGCCCTGACCTCGGCCCCGGTCACACTGCCCGTGACCCGGCTGGACGAGACCAAGGCAGCGCGTTCCATGGAGCTGACCGATGACCTTTGATCTCGTGGTCATCGGCGCAGGTCCCGGCGGATTTGACGCCGCTGCGGAAGCCGCCGGTTACGGCCTTTCGGTCGCACTGGTGGAAAAGGACTTCCTGGGCGGCACCTGCCTCAACCGGGGGTGCATCCCGACCAAGCTCTGGCTCGGCGCGACCTCGGCCATCGAGGAACTGCACAACCAGGCCAGGATGAAAGTCGCTTCCGGCGAGGTGGTCGTGGATTTCGCCGCCTTGCAGGGCCGGGTGCAAAAACACCTGGCAGGCACCCGCAAGGCCATGGCCATGCAGTTGAAAAAACTCGGCATCGAACTCGTTGAAGGGATCGGCAGGCTGTCCGGCGGGCACACCGTCACCGTGGCAACCGCCGAAGGCGAGCAGACCCTGGAATACAAAAAACTGGTCATTGCCACCGGTTCCAAGCCCATCTTCTTCCCCGGCCTGGAACCCGACAATGACTGTGTGCTCGATTCGGACATGTTCCTGTCCATGGAGACCATGCCCACCTCGCTCATCGTGGTGGGTGCGGGCTTCATCGGCCTGGAAATGGCCCAGGTGGCCCATCGTTTCGGTGCAAAAATCACCGTGGTGGACGCCATGGACCGCGTGGCCCCGCTGGAAGACCTTGAGGTTTCCAAGGCGCTCCAGTCCACCTTCAAGCGGTGGAAATGGGATGTCCTGCTCGAAAAACGCGTGGCAGGCGTGAGAACGGTCAACGGCCAGGCCGAACTGACCCTGGAATCAGGCGACAAGATCACGGCGGACAAGGCCTTGGTAGCCGTGGGCCGTGGGCCCGTCACCCAGGGCATCGGCCTTGAAGAGGCGGGCATCGAACTCATGTTCAACCAGATTCAGGTAAACGAGCACATGGAGGCAGCACCGGACATCTACGCCATCGGCGATGCCAACGGCCATATCCAACTGGCGCATGCGGCTTCGCATCAGGCCCATTACGTGGCCGCGCATGCCGCAGGCAAGACAGGGGCGCCCTACGAGTCCGGCCCGGTGCCGAGCGTGCTCTACGGCGCCCCCGAAGCCATGCGCGTGGGACTCATGGAGAACGAGGCATTCCTTGTCGACTTCGACACTGCGGAAACCTCCACCGCACAGTTGGCGGCCAACCCCATGGCCCAGGCCCATGCAGCCACCCAGGGATTCGTCAAGGTGATCTGGTCCGGCGGAAAGGTGGTGGGCGTCACCGGCGTGGGACACGATGTCTCCCGTCTGGTCACCCCGGCCACGCTGATAGTGCAGCAGGGTTGGACCATCGATGACGTGCACAAAACCATCTTCCCGCACCCGTCCCTGGACGAGGCGTTGCTCATGGCCCTCAAGGCAGAGAGAAAGCAGGTCTGATGATACTGGCTCCACTTGAAAACGCCGATCTCTACGCGAATCTGCATCCGCGCTTTGCTGCGGCCTTCGCCTTCCTGCGAAGGGAGGATCTGGCCGATCTGCCGGAAGGACGCGTGGAGGTGGACGGCGACAGGCTGTATGCGGTGGTAGCCAAAGGACCGGGCCGCAAGGTTGAAGACGCGCGAATCGAGACCCACGATCAGTACATCGACATCCAGTTCGTCCTCAAGGGCACGGACTCCATGGGCTGGAAACCGCGCCGGGACCTCGGCCCGAAAACAGACGCCTCGGACCCGCGCTCGGACGTGGCCTTCTACGCGGATGCGCCCACGGTTTGGACCGAGGTGACGCCCGGCATGTTTGCCGTCTACTTCCCCGAGGACGCGCACATGCCCATGATTTCGGACGGGGAGTTGCACAAGGTGATCATGAAGGTGGCCGTGTAACAACGGTCGCCTTTATTCCGCCCGCCACGCCTTGAGCCACGACTCACCGACCACCCCCCGCTCCACAAAGGGATCGCCGGCCACTATCCGCTTTGCCTGATCCTCGTCAACGGCGGTAAACACGATCATTCCGCCGGAACGATCGGCGAACGGACCGCCCCGATACCCCTCAAGACGCAGGTCTTCCCAATACCGGATGTGCCCGGGCACCGCTTCACCTATCTCCTCGGGATTTCCTGACATGAAATAGACATAGGCAAACTCCTGGTCTTCATGAACTTCCATATCTCCTCCAGTGGCCGCTGCCGAGCAGCACAACAACACCAAAAACACTCCAACAACCTTCCGCATACGCTCCCCCTCAGGCCATTGGCCCAAGCCCATGCAGCACGGCCCAGGCCGCAGCGAGTTCTTTTGGCGGGACACCCCGCAACCACTTCTCATTCCACTGCCGCATGACCTTCATGCAGGCAGCCACGGTCTGTCGGCCCGATTCCGTCACCGCGCATTCCACCATACGGCCGTCCGCATGGCTGCGCCGGGTGAGCACGTAGCCCATCTTTTCAAGACGGGCAATGGACTTGGACACATTCGACTTCTCATACAGGAGATAGGACACAATCTCCTTCTGGGTGACAGATCCCTGCTCGCTCACGGCCACGAGAACCACGAACTGCTGCTGCGTCAGCCCGTATTCCCGGGCCATGCGCGCGCCCTCGCGTTGCAAATACACTCCGAGCCTCAACATCTCTTTGACAAACATATTGGGATCAACCATGCGTCCGCTTCCTTTTAGTTTCCTTGTCAACCATAACCCTCCGGATAAGACGATTTAGTTTCCTTGTCAACCATTTACTCCGGCAAGACCGCTGCCACACGATCGACAGCCTGACGGCGGTGGATTTCAGGGATCGACGCCCTTGTCTCCCCTCCCCGGATGTTCCGACCGCCAGTGAGCTCTGCGCCACCTGCCCACGCGCATCGGCTGCAACGGTGCCGCCAAAGGAGCGCGCAACATGACCCGCCCGGTCTTTGCCGCAAAGGAAATCGACTGCGGACCGGACCGGTGCAAACTGGACGGCTGCCCACGGACAAGGGCACGGCACAACCCGGCCCAGGCAGCGGTTGCAGGCGCATGAACAAACAACCGGGAAGCCATGCGTACAGGGCTTCCCGGTTGTTCCGTCCAATCATCCGACCGTGGTCACTGCCGTGGGGTCATAGCCCCCTATGGCCTCCAGCCGCACGGCGGCCAACCGCCGCTTCTCCAACAACTGCACCACCGAATCGGGATCGGCTCCGAGCATGAAGCCGGGAATGGTGACCTTGTTGGAAAAATTCAGGCGGACAACGGCGTTCAGCAGCCGTCCAAAGCCGGAAGGGTACCTGGGACGTGCCGACCGGTTGATCTCGATACGCATCGTATTGAAGAACGGCATCCTGCCCTTGCGAAAGATCAGAACTTCGCCGAATCGAATCAGGACATACCCGAACGGGGTGTATACCGAAAACCGATCGTCCAGGATCTTGATCATGGGCTGACGCCTCATGACCGCAATGATATTGATCATGGACACGGCAAACCCCGCCATGCAGATGGAGTAGACCGCAACCCTCAGGTTGGGATGACTGATCAGATGAAATCCGGCCGTAGCCAGCCCCAGGCAAAGGATTGCCATGCTCATGCATCCCTTGAGACTCTGCTGATTCGGATAAACCTTGAGTGGTACGTACAACATAGGTGCCCCTTGTCTTCGGCAAGAATTTCAGCGAATCCCGGATTCGCCTCCGAAACAGGCACTCCTCCCGCAGGCACAAAAGCCCGAGCCCTGAACATGATCAATCTCCGGAAAGACAAAGCTATCCCACGACAAAAGGCAGCGCATGCAACAAGTGGGCGCGATAGAAACGATTTGGATCTGGATTGAAAACGGACATGTCTGCTCCTCCGGCTGGATCAAGGTCCACAGGAAAAGCAACCTGAGCAGGCAGGAAAACCATAGGCCAGTTCACCCCGCAAGGCAAACGGTTAATGCAACGCGCGCCCCTCGGGTTCGACGGCAAAGAAATCCCCATCCAGCGGCGGGGCCTCAAGCGCCATGAGGCTTTCGATGGTCAGGGCCGGGCCGACCCAAAGCTGGCCGGAAAGAGTAATCCCCTTGGCCAGTCGCTTGGCGTGGTCCAGGGCCATGGCCACCTGTTGCAGGTAGTGATTCTTCGGGAAGATGAATTCAGCGTCATGCTCCCACGGCGGTCTGGCTTCGTCCGAGGGCCAGGAAATGGGATTCCTGAGCCGCCAGGTCACCGCATCCTTGGAATGCGAAACCATGACCCCTTCATCTATCCCCTGACAGGCGGGGTTGCCGCAATCGCAGGTATAGATGAAGAATTCTCCGGACATGGTGGCGGAAGTGACCAGATCAACCGGATCGACATAGACGCCGACGTCGTGCAGGTACTGCCCGTCAACCGACAGGTTGAAATCTATGTACCCGTCCTCGGGGTGCTTCTCGTCCAGGGACAGGGTCACGGATATGCGAATTTCATTCATGGGGCCAGTTCCTCGAAGTAGAAAGTCCGGCCAACAGGGCCTGTTCCGAAGGAGGTAACACAAAGCCCGGCACGCCTCAACGGCAATCAACCGCCTGGACCCGTTCGGTCCTCATCTCATGGGCGGCTTGTGATCCTCGGCAATCTCCGCCCTGACAATGGCCGAGTTGTAGGCCGCGTTGATGGCCAACTCGGTCAGGGTGCCGACCAGTTTGCGCTCCCTGCCGGTGCTGAGCACCGGCAGCTGCGAAACACCCCTATCGGTGATCTTGTCCAGGGCGTCCTGCAAGGTGTCGTCAGTGGTCACGGTGACCGGATCAAGAGTGGCCAGATCGTCGGCGATGAGCAACTCGTTCAATCCCTCCTCATGGAGCACGGTACGGATATCGCGAAAGGAAACAATACCGGTAAGCCTCCCTTGGTCGTCCACCACGTGCAGGTAGGGCGCATTCTCGACCTTGAAGGTCCAGATGATGCGGGAGAGCGACATGGACTTCGGAATGGTGACTATGTCACGATCCATAACCTCTTTGACCAGCATGTGGTTGAGCAGATGCCGATCGCGGCCGGCCTCGATGTCGATGCCGCGCCGAAGCAGCTTGGTGGTGTAAATCGAGGCGCGCTGAATGGTGGAATTCATGACTGTGGCCGTGATGCAGGTCAGCATGAGCGGCAGAATGATGGAATAATCGGAGGTCATCTCGAAGATGATCAGAATGGCGGTGATGGGCGCGTAGGTTGTCCCGGCCACAACCCCGCCCATGGCCACCAATGCATAGGCGCCCGGCAAGGCCGTGTGCGCCGGAAGCAGCGCATGCAGAATGAATCCAAAGGCCCCGCCGGTCATGCAGCCGAGAAACAGACTCGGCGCAAAGATGCCGCCCGAGCCACCCGACCCCAGGGTGATGGAGGAGGCCAGAATCTTGACCACAATAAGCACGGCCAGGAGCTGAAATCCCATCTTGTTGACCAGGGCCAGATTCATGGCCCCATACCCCACACCAAAGACCTGCGGGAAGATAGCGAAGATGACGCCCAGCAGTGCGCCTCCGATGGCGGGCTTGATCCATTCCGGGATACGCACGGCATCAAATGCATCCTCAAATTTATAGAGGGTCTTGGTAAAAGCCAGGGCCACGAAACCCGTAATCACGCCGAGCAACGGATAAAAAAGATATTCCCAGAGGGAGACAATGGTATATTCGGGAAGGTCGAAATGCGGAAAATCACCGAAATAATAACGCGAAATGGCCGTGGCCGTGACCGAGGACAAAACCACGGGAGAAAATTGCATGACCCCGAAATCGCCGATGATGATCTCAAGGGCAAAAAGCGCCCCGGCGATGGGGGCATTGAAAGTGGCAGCGATGCCTGCCGCAGCGCCACATCCGACCATGGTCTTCATGTGTACGCTGGGAGTTTGGAAGAGCTGCCCCACCGAGGAGCCGATGGATGCCCCGATCTGGACCATGGGCCCTTCACGCCCCACGGAACCGCCCGAGCCGATGGTCACGGCCGAGGCAAATATCTTGGCGGCAGCCACCCTCTTGCGGATACGCCCGCCCCTGAGCGCAATGGCCTGCATGACTTCGGGGACACCGTGTCCCTTGGCCTCGGAGGCGAAGTAACTGACCACGACACCCACCACTAATCCGCCCGCCGCAGGCATGACAATTTTCATCCACAGCGGAATGGTCTCTGAAAAGGTCAGGAAATCGCTGGAGTTCTGATAGAACACCCATTGCATGTATTTGAGGCCGTATTTGAACAGAACGGCACCGTACCCGGCAAGCACTCCGATGAGTATGGCCAGGAAAAGGTACCTGACATTAGGTCTTTTCAACTTTTGAAAGAGCGGCTCACCTCGATCAGCAGGCATTGAATCTCCAGTGTTCACGTTGTCCTGAGGTGTTGACAATGAAAGCTTCGGATATATTACCAATTTGCGCAATCATAACCCGACTTGCCCACAGAGCGCAACGCATTGCCCGGAGAACTTGAGTGAAATCGAGAAAAAGGGTAATCAGGGCCTCCCCAACATAACGACATTCCTTTTACGGAGAAGATACATGGCAAAACTCGAAATTTCCCCCCTGGTTCCGAAACCTGAATTCGACATGATGTACTACATGGATATCGCAGGCGAAACCCGTATTGACGGCGATGTCATGGAGGATTTCGAAGAATTCTGGGACAAGTGGGCGCACAACTGTCTCAATGCCTATGAACTGAAAAATCCTGAAGGAAGCGGAAATTTCGTACTCATCTTCCTCGACAAGGAAGTGGAAGACACCATCGAGGGTGTATGGCAGGACTCCCCGACCCACGGACTGCTCTTCCATGCCCTGGCCATCACCATGGTCATGAGCACCGCCCAGGGGTTCGTGCCGGAACTGGCCGACGGCAAGTGCGCTCCCCTGCCCCGTCCGGGCCAGGGCGTCCTTGATGCGTTCAAGGACCTGGGCCTGACCTGGAACGCGGAAGGCACCGTCAACCGCAAATACGCCGTCCTTACCCCCTACCCTTACACCGGTGGTTGCGAGGTCTGCTACATGAGCGCGGACTGCCCCAAGAGTACCGTCAGGAAGCAATCATGACATTCACGGTCAAAGACGTTCTCTCCATCCAGGTGGCTCCGGCCCTGGGCTGCACCGAGCCGGTAGCCATTGCCCTGGGCGCGGCGTCAGCCATGTCACTGCTCCCCACAGATGATTTCGACACTCTTGAGGTCGCGGTGGACCCCAACGTGTACAAAAACGGCCTGGCCGTCTCCATTCCCGGCGCAAACGGCTTATGCGGCCTGGATACGGCTGCGGCCCTCGGCGCCGTGGGCGGCGATCCAGCCCTGCGCCTGGAAGTGTTGCAGACCGTCACCGATGCGCATGTGACCGCTGCCAAGGCCGCCCTGGCCGCCAAAAAGGTAACCGTCACCCTGCTCACTGACCACCGAGGGCTGCTCATCCGCACCCGGGCCATCTCAGGCTCGAACACGGCCGAGTCCGTCATCGAAGGCCTGCACGACAACATCGTCTCCCTGACGCTCAACGGCAAGCCCGTGGACAGTCCCCTCATAAAGGGCAGGACCGAAGGCGGTCCCTCTCCGGTGGCCGCCATGGAGGCCTGGCTCAAGACCCTGACCCTGAACGAACTTGTCGGCCTGACCGATGAACTGGATGACGATGATTTCGCCTTTATCAGGGAGGGCGTGGATGTCAACATGCGCCTTGCGGAACAGGGCCTCAAATACGGCCTGGGCCTGGGGGTGGGCAAGACCCTGGAACGGCTCTCACGTCAGGGGCTGATCAAGAAGGACATGATGCTGGCCGCCCGCATCCTGGCATCGGCCGCAGCCGACGCCCGCATGTCCGGCGCATCCCTTCCGGCCATGAGCTCCGCCGGGTCCGGCAACCACGGCCTGACCGCCATCCTGCCCATCTGGGCCGTGAAGGATTACGTGGAAGGCATCGAGCCGAAGGCCGTACTCGAAGCCATTGCCCTGTCACACATCGTGACTGCCTTCGTCAAAGCGCATACCGGACGGCTTTCCGCCATCTGCGGCTGTTCCGTGGCCGCCGGTGCGGGCGCGACCGCCGGAATAACCTTCCTGCTCGGCGGTGACGCCAAACACATTGCCGGAGCCATCAAGAATCTCCTCGAAGACCTGGCCGGAATCATCTGCGACGGGGCCAAGACCGGCTGCGCACTCAAGCTGGCCACAGCCGCGGGCACCGCTGTTCAGGCCGCCCTGTTCTCACTCCAGGGCGTCAATGTGCACCACACGGACGGCATCATAGGTCTTTCGTCCGAAGACACCATGCGCAACGTGGGCACCCTGGCCGTGGACGGCATGATCCAAACCGACCAGACCATCCTGCAAATCATGCTGAAGAAGCGCTTCAACGACGTTTAGGAAGAATGCCTCCGGCGGCCAGAGGGGGAAACTTTTGAAAAAGGTTTCCCCCTCTGGACTCCCCCTTCAAAACTTTTTGTGTGCCTGCGGCAAGGGCGCACGACAGCAAAAGGCCCCCCCACGTCTCGTTGAGACGCGGGGGTTTTTGTCGCCCACCACCGCGAAGCGGCACCAAAAAGTTTGGGAGAGTCCAGAGAACCTTTTTCAAAAGGTTCTCTGGCCGTCGGAGACGCCTCTCCGGCGAGGAGCCGCCGGAGGCCACCCCAAAAAGGGCCTTTCAAAGATACATTGCGCTAATAATACGCCAACGCCTGGGGCGGGGTCTTGTCCTCGAAGAAGGCCTCGATCCGCTCGCGGTCATCGCTGCTGATCTTGAGGTCCGAGACATTCAGGACAGCGGCGAGGCCGCCATAGGTCTTCACGGCTCGGTCGATGAAGTCGGCGTCTACAAAAGCGCCGTTGACGGTCACTCCCCGGCCTCCCCAACTGACGGTCAGGGATATCACCGGATCGCGCTCCGGGGCCTTTGTGATGAAGTTGCCCGTCCTGACCAAAGCCTCCCGGACCTGATCCGGGAACATGCCGCCCATGCGCCCCAGGGTCTCAATGAAAGCGGGCATGACCGCCAAATAATAGTACTGGTCGATCTTGCAGGCAATGGAACGGCCCGGCATGTTGAGAACCCACGGCTCGGCGGCGAATCCCCTGCCCAACGTCTGCTGCAACCGCTCAACGCTTCCGGTATAATCTGCCAACGCCATGCCTTGCTCCCCGGTTACGGAGTCCCAACAAAAACGCCCCGAGGGCGGGGCGTCAGTCAATGTTATTCCAAGCGCTTCTCGAATCGCTGCATATACATGTCGGTCATTATTCCGTTCACCTTGGCTTCTATGCGCTCGACAGCGGCGGCATCGCCCACCTTGGGAGCCAGGTTTTCGAGCATCTCGGGAATGATCCTCTCGCAGTACTCGCTCCGGGCGTAGGTATTCAGGTTGACCTCGGTATCATGACTGACCACATAGCAGGCCAGAAGCTTGGCGGCATAGTAATTCTCGTATGCGGATGCATAATCTCCGCTCTTCTCGGCGCATTTCCCCTTGAGAAAATAGGCGAGCCCCAACTCCGAGGCAGTCTGGGGCTGGGCAATGGTGACGTCCAGGTACTCTTCGGCCCCGGCGCAATCGCCTTCCCGGACCAGTTCCTGGCCGATGGCAAGCTGGGTCTTCTGCGCACCGCAAGCCGTCAACAGGCCGGCCATCACCATCATCATTACAGCAAACATGATCTTTTTCATTTCGAGTATCCTTTTCAATAACTTTCTCTTTTGACCAGTTCCAGTATTTAGCCCAACACGGAAACGAAGTCCAGACGCCTAAATGGTTATAACCAGAGGGACCACCACGGGATCGCGGCCCAGCACCTTGCGGAAAAAACGACGCAGGGCCGAACGGATGCGCTCCTTGAGCTTGGTGGTATCGCCGGGCGCAATGTTTTCGTGCACGTCCAGGACAATGCACTTGGCATCGTCCAGAAGATGCCGGTACTGCTGTTCGAACACGAACCCCTTGCTCATGATGTCCGGGCCCATGGATATCTCGCCAGTAGCTTCGTCCACCACAAGAACCACGATGACCATGCCTTCGCCTGCCAGGAGGTGACGTTCCTTGAGCACACTCTGGCCCACGTCGCCCACACCCTTGCCGTCCACCAGTATCTTGTCGGCCGGAATCTTGGGCTGAAACGCGAAAGCGCCGTCCTCGAAGAAGGTCACGGGCTGACCGTTTTCCACCACCAATGATTTTTCTTCCGCCACCCCGCAGTCCACGGCCAGCCGTCGGTGCTTGACCAGATGCCGGTATTCGCCGTGCACAGGGATAAAATATTCGGGCCGCACGGTCTCGAGCATGAGGATCAACTCGCCCGCATGGGCATGTCCCGACGCATGAATACCGTGTATCTTCTCATACAGAACCTCGGCACCAAGGCGATACAGGTTGTTGATGACCCGATTGATGGCCTTGACGTTGCCCGGAATGAACCTGGAAGACAAAATGACCAGATCGTCCGGCTTGACCACCAGTTGGCGGTGCTCGCCCAAGGCCATGCGCGACAATGCAGCCAGGGGTTCGCCCTGGGATCCGGTAACGAGCAGGACCAATTCGGAATCGCCATAGACGTCCAGTCCGTCCAATTCTATGAACGTGCCCTTGGGAATCTTCAGGTACCCCAAATCCCGAGCCAATTCGATGTTGCGGTGCAGGGACTTGCCGGATACGGCCACCTTGCGGCCCTCGGCATCGGCCAAATCGAAAATCTCCTGTATCCGCTGGATATGACTCGCAAACAGCGAAACGAGGATGCGCCCCTTGGCCTTGCTGAAAATCTCGCGCAGGGAAACCTTGATCTCGCGCTCGGTCAGGGCAAAGCCCTCGCTCCCGACATTGGTCGAGTCGGACAGCATGACGCGCACGCCCGGCTCGGAAAATTTGCGGAAAGCCCCCAGGTCCGTGGCATGTCCGCCCATGGGATTGCGGTCGATCTTGAAGTCTCCGGTATGCACCACCCGGCCCGCAGGAGTTTCAATGCCCAGTCCGAAGCCCTCGATGATGGAGTGACAGACCGGAAAGAAGTTGAAGCGGAAATCACCGAGCAGAACCCTGTCGTAGGGCCGGACGGAACGCAGGTCGGCCCAGCGTTCCAGATCGTGCTCTCGCAGCTTGTTCTCCACCAGCCCGAGGGTGAACTCCGAACCGTACACAGGCACATCCACGTGCTGCAGGAGCCAGGGCAGCGCGCCTATGTGGTCCTCGTGACCATGGGTGAGCACGATACCATTGAGCATGGCCTTGTTCTTGATGACAAAATCAAAGCAGGGAATGACCACATCCACGCCGAAATGGTAGTCCTCCGGAAACATCAATCCACAATCAACCATGACCATGGATTTCTCGGTCTTGTAGAGCATGCAGTTCATGCCGATCTCGCCGAGACCGCCGAGGGGGTAAAGACTGAAGGACTTTTCGGCTTCCACTTGCACTTACCCCTTGGCCAGCAATTCCCTGTATGCCTTGCTCATCATTGCATACAGGTCATCCTTGAATTTTTCACGATCCTTGAGCGCATACTGCAACGGATCGATGACAGGCAGCGCCTTGAATCGAACCACCGGACGGTTGTCGATGACGATATCGCCTTTGCCCATGATGCGTCCCGTGTTGGTCATGACGAACGGCACCACCGGCAGGCCGCATTTGAGGGCAATGATCATGGCCCCGATCTTGAACTCCATGAGGTCGTCAAGTTCGGTGTTGCGCGTGCCTTCCGGGAACACCAGCGGAGAAATGCCGCTCTTGGAGGCCTCCACGGCATCGTTCAGGGACTGCATGGCCGCCCGCCTGTTTTCGCGGTCTATGCAGATATGTCCGGCATGGGCAAGGGCCTTGCCGTAGATGGGAATATCAAACAGGGATTTCTTTGCCACGAACCGGATGCGGTTGTTCTTTAGCACCGTGAACAGCACCGGGATGTCGAGATTGGACTGATGATTGCCGATAAAGACATAGTGGCCGCCGGGCTTGATTTCGCCCATGTCCGCATCGATCGTGACGCCGGACAGCCGGACAGCGGCTCGGCCCCAGGCAAGGCCCCATCGGTCATATTCCTCGGGAGTGGCCGTATCAGGGTCCACCTTCAACATCTTGATACTGTACCATATGGTCACGGGAACGAGCAGTATGGTGAAAAATAATCGTCGAAACATCATCCGTCCTTATATGTAAGCTCCCGTTTGAATAAACCAAAAGACAGCATGAAACAAGAAAAACAAAAGGGCGACGGAATAAACCGCCGCCCCTGTAGTTAGCGTTGCAGACAACCTACTCTTCTTCAGTCTTCTTGTGAGCGGCAATGACCTTCTCTGTTTCCTGGGGCGGGCATTCCTCATAGGAAGCGAATTCCATGAAGAAGGTACCCTGACCAGCAGTCATGGAGTTCAGGTCGGGTGCGTATTTGAGCATTTCGGCCATGGGCACATGTGCCTTGACCTCGGTCAGGCCGGCCTGGGAATCGGACCCCAAAACCTTGCCGCGGCGGGACGAAAGGTCGCCGATAACGTCTCCCATGAAGGAGTCGGGCACGGCCACCGTGACCAGCATGATGGGTTCAAGCAGAACCATCTTGGCCTTTTCGCACGCTTTCTTGAAGGCCAGGGAACCGGCCACCTTGAAGGCCATTTCCGAGGAATCGACGTTGTGGTAGCTGCCATCGTAGAGCGTCACCTGAAAGTCGATGATCGGGTACCCGGCGAGCACGCCGCGAGCAGCGGTCTCCTGAACCCCCTTGTCCACGGCGGGGATGAACTGCCGGGGGATGGAACCGCCCACGATGGAATCGATGAACTCATACCCGGCGCCGGAAGGCCTGGGGGCGACGTGAATATAACAATCACCGAACTGGCCGCGGCCGCCGGACTGTTTCTTGTGACGGCCCTGAACTTCACGGGCACCCGTCTTGAAGGTTTCGCGGTACGGAACCTTGGGCGTCTTCAGGACGATAGCGGTCTTGTAACGGCGCTTGGCCTTTTCAACGGATATTTCGATGTGGTTCTGCCCCATGCCGGAAAGCAGGATGTCCCCGGACTCCTCGTCTCGGGCCAGGGTCAAGGTGATGTCTTCGTCCAAAAGCTTGGCAACGGCGACGTACACCTTGTCTTCGTCTCCCTTTTCGGCCGGGGCCAGGGCAAAGGTAATCAACTGCGGAGCGATCTCCGGCTTGGCGAACTTGAACTCGGCCTTTTCGACCAGGGTGTCGCCGGTGCGTGTATTCTTGAGCTTGGCCAGGGTGACGATGGAGCCGGGCCCCATGGGAGTCTTGACCGGAGTCTGCTCCTTGCCGTTCATGACCAGAAGCTGCCCCACACGCTCCTTCTCACCATTGGAGGCGTTGAAAAGCTGGGAATCGGGCTTGAGTTCACCGGACAGGACGCGGACCACGGTGAGCTGACCGGCAAAGGGGTCGGCCTGGGTCTTGAAGACGAAGCAGGCCATGGGCTCGTCCGGGGAACTTGCGCGTTCGCCCTCCTCGCCCTGCCAGGCCGCATGGTCCAGCGGACCGGGCAGCAGATTCTGGATGGTGTCCAGAATCATCTGACCGCCCTGATTGTTCAGGGCGGCGGAAACGACCACGGGAACCAGCTCGCCGGAAGCCACACCGAGCTGAAGCCCCTTGGTGATGTCCTCGGGAGAAAGCTCGCCCTCCTCCAAATACTTTTCCATGAGCTCTTCGTCGGATTCTGCGATGTTCTCAATCATGGTCTCGCGAAGGGCCTCGACTTCATCAGCGATGTCGCCGGGGATTTCACCTTCGGAAACCGCGCCGTCTTCACCGAAGAACAGGGCCTTGCCGGACATCATGTCCACCACGCCCTTGAAATTTTCCCGTGTCCCGATGGGGTAGAACAACAGGGCCGGTCGGGCGCCAAGGGCCTCGGAAATGCCGTTGAAGGCCATGTCGAATTCCGCCCGGTCGCGGTCCATTTTGTTGATAACGATCATGGAGGGCAGATTCATTCCCTGAACCAGGGCCCACACCTTGCGGGTCAGCGGCTTGACGCCGTCCACAGCGTCTATGACCATGACCACGCCGTCGGCAGCGGTCAGGGAATAGGACAGGTCACCCGCAAAATTGGAGTCACCGGGAGTATCTATGAGAAAATGGTCGTTCTTTTTCCACTTGAAGCTGGCAAAACCAGGCTGAACCGAACCGCGACGCTTGATTTCCTCGGGCTCATAGTCAAGTACGGTGTTACCGTCTTCGACCTTGCCGAGGCGGTTTACAACTCCGGCATTGAAAAGCAACATCTCGGCGACGGTGGTTTTACCGGAACCGCCGTGACCGACGAGTGCATAAGTTCTTTGGGTTTTCAGGTCAGGCATACTTCACTCCACATCGTTTTCAGGTTGTCCTTATCGAATTCGCGGAGCAAAAAACCCCGCGATAAGTACAGCACTTGGTTTTTAACGGGTTTAGTCCTATAGGAAGAGCAACGCGAGAATGTCAAGCGGTGTTGATCAGTAGAACTTTATTTTATCCCATTGAAATAACAGACTCTTTATAAAAGCCTCGTTGCCATTTTACATTATTCACCCACAATTTCAATCTGTTAAAACGATAATCAGAGAAATAATCAGGAGCCAGACTTGCTGCTTACAAGTGAAATATTCACGGCCTCTGCCCCGGCCATACATGCGGATGGCGCCCACCTGTTTTGGACTGCCGACAACCATGAGTCACTCACGGTTTCCATAACGGAATTCGGACAATCCGCGCCCGTGCTGGTTCGCGACATAGGCACTGGCCTGGAACTGATCGCCGGGGCTTCCCGGCTGTCCATCCTGGCGGCCCTGGGCAGGCCGGTCCTGGCCCGCATGGTCCAGGATGCCAACGACATCGACCTGGGCCTCCTCTACCTGGCCGACAACGTGCAGCGGCCCCTTCATGACGCCATGCGCCTGCAGGCCCTGAAGTACTTTGCCCCGCGTATGAACGAAGCGGCCCTTGCAAAGGATATCCTGCCCCGGCTGGGCATCAAGCCCCAATCCAAGGACGGCAGGCTGTTCCTGGCCTGGCTGAACCTGCCTGAAGCCTGGCAGGGTCTGCTTGAGCGCGGCAATGTCCCCCTGGCCGCGGCCACGGTGTTGAGCCGCATGAGCGAAGCGGACCAAGAGGACGCTGCCCCCCTCTTCACCGGTTTTTCCTGGTCCCGCTCCAATGCGGTCAATGTCCTGACCTGGCTGTTCGAGGCGGCAAAGATGACCGGCACGTCCGTGGCAGAGGTCATGAAACAGGCTGGCGCGGCAGCCATCTTCGCCCAGGGACTCTCCCCAAAGGACGCCATCGCCCGGCTCTCAACCGCAATTCGTCAGGTGCGCTACCCGGAACTGACCCGGTTGCAGGACCGCTTCAGCGCGGCATCCGGCGAAATCACCGCATCCACGCGGTGGCGCGTGACCCAGCCCGACAATTTCGAGACCGACGGAGCCGAACTGACCATCCGAATCAAGGACGCGGCCCAACTCGAAAAGGCCGTGGAGGACCTCAAGACCATGTCCGCTTCCCCTGCCTGGACGAAAATATGGAATCTGGGCGGCACCGATGACTAGACACCTTCCTGCACACCTGCGCAAGATCGGCCATGTTTTCGTGGACGAATCCATGCAGGACTCCCCCATTGCCAACCGGGTTCGCGAGACATTGGCCGGGACCAGCCAGGCAGACATTCCCTGGACCGTGGTTTCGCCCGACCAGGACCGGGTGGAATTCTCGGAGGGCGACACCCAGGCGCTCTATCTCAAGGAATACAAGGGGAAATTTCTCCGATTCTGCCCCGGCACCCGCGCCTACCACTGCTGCGGCTACCGCATCATTCATATCGGCGAAAACTGCCCCATGGCCTGCTCTTATTGCATCCTCCAGGCCTACTTTCAGGACCGGGTGCTCAAGATATGGGCCAATCAGGACGACCTTTTCACCGAACTGGACAACGCGTTCAGCGCGGACAGAAACACCCGTTACCGCGTGGGCACCGGAGAATTCACCGACTCCCTCGCCCTGGAGCACCTGACCGGATACAGCCACAATCTCATCCAATTTCTCGAAGGGCATGACAACGTGGTTCTGGAGCTGAAATCCAAGGTGGTGGACCTCTCCTGGATGAACGCCACCACCCGCGCGGACCGCGTCCTGCCCGCCTGGTCCCTGAACGCGCCCTTCATCAACGAACATGAGGAATTCAACGTCTCCACCCTGACCGAACGGCTGGAGGCGGCCCGCACCTGCGCCGAGGCCGGATTCAGGGTCTGCCTGCACTTCGACCCGGTCATCCATTATCCCGGCTGGAAGCAAGGCTACACCGAGATCATTGACCGTATCTTCGACTATGTCAGGCCGGAACAGATCGCTTACATGTCCATCGGTTCCTTTCGCTGCATGCCTCAGCTCACCCCGATCATCGCGGACAATTTCCCGGACACCACATATATTTATAATGAATTCGTCCCCGGCCTGGACGGCAAGGCCCGACTGCTCCGCCCCCTGCGCGTCGAGCAGTTCATGTTCATGGTGGACCGACTGCGCTCCCACGGCATGGACGAACAGCTCTACTTCTGCATGGAATCCACCGAAGTATGGAAGGAAGTCTTCGGCTACGCGCCAAAGGACTTCGGAGGATTGAACAACCGGCTCATGACCAAGGCTTTCGGGGAATAACGTTCCCCACAATATTGACTTGACCATTACACCCTATATGGTGAATATACGGTAGTTGATTTTCCTGTTTTCGCAACAACCGAAATAACCTGGCCGTTGAGGTCGTTCTGATGAATCCAGATTACGACTCGATACAAGAAATCATTTCCAGAGTGGCGTCCGAAGTCTGCGAAGAAGAAGACATCGGAGGGTACGCGCCGGAGATCCCCGCAGCCTTGGCCGAAACAGCCGTCCAAAACATCAAAGAGAACGAAGAACGCCTGAAAGCGCTGTTGGGGAAGCACGCGCGGTTCAAAAAATCCCGCGGAGGCCAATTGCAATCACAAGCAACGGAAAAGTCGGCCTCAAAGATCATGCGCGCAGCCGCCCGAATCGCGAGCAATGCCGGACGGCGCCATATCATCCCGGAAGATGTCACTGCTTCCATTAAAGAATTATGGTGCACCATCTGGCCATTTTGCATGCCGGAGTAAGAACCATGTCCCACGAAAAAGACGCCTGCCAGTATTCAATAGATATCTGCAAACTGTTCATCACCCTTGCTTCGGCATCCATTGCTTTCATCGTCCAGATTATAATAAATAATGAGGCAATTCTCCCGTTATGGATCAAATATCCAACGATAATTCTCATGGCCACAAGTGTCATCGCCGGGGTATTCTCTCTGATGCACGTCACCTTTAAAGTCAGCCAAGGGAAGTACGACATCCACACCAATTCGTATCGCCACTGCGCAACAATTCAAATTTATGCCTTTGTCTTGGGCATTTGCTTTCTCGGCGGCTGGGCATTGAGTTTAGGATAGAAAAAAACACCCTCATAGCCGCCCGGATTCACCCCGATTACTTCGGTCAACAGGAAATCAGCGAAATAATCCGCTCACCACTTGCCAACCCTGTTATTTTTGGTTAAGTACCCTGACTTCAAATTCACACATCCCGCCCATAACTCCGGGTGGTCCGCGTTGTTGCGGACTCCTTTTGGGACTGCGGGATGGACGAAAAACCCAGGAGATTAGTATGGCTTACGTTACCATGAAGGAGATGCTGGAGACCGGCGTCCACTTCGGCCACCAGACCCGCCGTTGGAATCCCAAAATGCGCCCCTACATCTTCGGCGCCCGCAACGGCATCCACATCATGGACCTGCAGCAGACCGTCAAGATGTTTGCCACCGCCCATGATTTCATCGTCAATACCGTTGCCAAGGGCGGCAAGGTACTGTTCATCGGTACCAAGCGCCAGGCTCAGGAATCCGTCAAGTCGGAAGCCGAGCGCGCCGGTATGTACTTCGTCACCCATCGCTGGATGGGCGGCACGCTGACCAACTTCCAGACCATCAAGAAATCCATTGACCGCCTCAAGAACCTCGAACAGATGTTCGAGGACGGTTCCATCTCCCGCTACACCAAGAAGGAAGCAGTGGGCATGAACCGCGAGGTCAAGAAGCTGAACCTGGCGCTGGGCGGCATCAAGGATCTGAACGAAGCCCCCCGGGCCGCTTTCGTGATCGATCCCAAGCGCGAGCAGATCGCCATCCAGGAATGCCGCAAGCTCGGCATCCCGGTCGTGGCCGTGGTTGACTCCAACTGCGATCCCGATATGGTGGACTACATCATTCCCGGCAACGATGACGCCATCCGCGCCATCAAGCTGTTCGCCACCCACATGGCCGATGCCTGCCTTGAAGGCGCTGCCATGCAGAAAGACTACAAGGCCGAAGCCGAAAAGGCTGCCGAGAAACCGGCTGAGCCCAAAACCGAAGAGAAGGCCGAAGCTCCCGCTGAAGCCCCTGCCGAGGAGAAGGAATAATGTCGATTACCGCTGCACAAGTTAAGGACCTGCGCGAAAAGACCGGCGCAGGCATGATGGACTGCAAGAAAGCCCTGGTGGAATCCGGAGGCGACGAAGAAAAAGCCGTCATGTACCTCCGTGAAAAGGGTCTGTCCAAAGCCGCCAAAAAGGCCGGTCGCGACACCTCCGAAGGCTTGGTCACGCCGTTCGTCTCCGAAGACGGCAAGACCGCCGTTATCGCCGAACTGCTCTGCGAAACCGATTTCGTCGCCAAGGGTGACGACTTCCAGGGCTTTGCAGCTGCTCTCTCCGAGAAGATCGCCGGTCTGGATGTGACCTCCGGCACCGCCGAAGATCTGCCTGCCGACGTTGCCGACGTCACCGACCTCATCGCCAAGCTCGGCGAGAACATGGGTGTCGGACGCTTTGCCAAAGTCACCACCGACGGTGTGCTCGGCGTATACGTCCACTCGAACAACAAGCTCGCCACCATCGTCGAGCTGACCGGCACCGATGACGCTGATACAGCCAAGGACGTTGCCATGCATGTGGCCGCCATGAACCCGACCTGCATCACTCCTGACGAGCTGTCCGCAGACGTTCTGGAGAAGGAAAAGGCCCTGTACATCAAGCAGGCCATGGACGAAGGCAAGCCCCAGGAAATCGCCGAGAAAATCGTCGTTGGCCGCATGAACAAGTTCTACAAGGAAGTCTGTCTCGTTGAGCAGGCCTTCATCAAGGACGACAAGCAGACCATCAAGCAGATCCTCAAAGGTGCTTCCGTCGCCAGCTTCCACCGTCTGGCGCTTGGCGAAAAAGCCGAATAGACCTATTGCCAAAAAAAACGAAAACGGGCCCCACGGCCCGTTTTTTTTGTCCGGAAAACGTGCTATCGCCTTTGGGCGAGATTACTTCGTAACAATTCATACACGCAGGGGTACCCATGCAGACAACGCGATACTCGCGAATTTTATTAAAACTCAGCGGCGAAGCCCTTGCCGGGGACCAGAAATTCGGCATTGAACCCGAAGCCATCGGCCAGTTCGCCAAGGAAATTGCCGAAGTGGCCGCCTCCGGCCTGCAGATTGCGCTCGTCATCGGCGGCGGCAACATATTCAGAGGCATGGCCGCCTCCGCCAAGGGAATGGATCGCGCCCAAGGTGATTACATGGGTATGCTGGCCACCGTCATGAACGCCCTGGCAGTCCAGGATGCCCTGGAAAAGAACGGCTGTGACACCCGCGTCATGACCGCGCTGCAAATGGCCGACGTGGCCGAACCCTACATCCGCAGACGCGCCCTTCGGCACATGGACAAAGGCCGTGTGGTCATCTGTGCCGCCGGCACCGGAAACCCCTACTTCACCACAGACTCGGCCGCTGCCCTGCGCGCGCTGGAACTCAAGTGCGACGCCATTTTCAAGGCCACCAAAGTGGATGGCGTGTATGACAAGGACCCCGTCAAATTCGACGACGCGATCAAATATGAAACGGTCTCATACATGGAAACCCTGGAAAAACGGCTTGGCGTCATGGACTCCACGGCCATTTCCATGGCCCGTGACAACGACCTGCCGATCATCGTCTTCAATCTGTACAAGGAAGGCAATATCCGCAGGGCTGCCAATGGCGAAACCATAGGAACGACTGTTCAAGGAGAGTAAGATGCAATCCGTACTTGATGATGGAAAGAAAAGAATGGTCGGGGCCGTCAGCGCCCTTGACAAGGAATTCAGCAAACTGCGCACAGGCCGCGCCACAACAGCCCTGGTGGACGGAATCATCGTGGACTATTACGGCACTCCCACGCCCATCGGGCAGCTTTCCTCAGTGTCCGTCCCCGATTCCAAGACCATTACCATCCAACCTTGGGACAAAGGGGCCTTCGGTGCAGTGGAAAAGGCCATCCAGTCCTCGGACCTCGGTCTCAACCCGGTCAATGACGGCAAGATTATCCGCATAGCCATCCCGCCCCTGACCGAGGAACGCCGCAAGGATCTGGTCAAGATCGCCAAGAAGTACACTGAAGACGCCAAGATCGCCATCCGCAACGTGCGCCGCGACATGAACGACGTGCTCAAGAAGATGGAAAAGGACAAGGACATCTCCGAAGACGAAAAGAAACACGGTGAGACCGACGTCCAGAAGATGACCGACGATTTCGTCAAGAAAGCAGATGAAGCCATGGCCGCCAAAGAAAAAGAGATTCTCGAAATCTAACAGGACACTTCTTTGAGCAAGACAAATATACCCGCCCATATAGCCATCATCATGGATGGCAATGGCAGGTGGGCGACACAGCGCGGGCTGCAACGGGCCGACGGCCATCGTGCCGGGACCGAAGCAGCCCGCGCCATTGTCGCCCGCTGTCGCGAACTGGGCGTGCGCCACCTCACCCTCTACACCTTTTCCAAAGAGAACTGGGCACGCCCCAAGGACGAGATCAAGACCCTGTTCGAATTGCTGACCTCCTTTCTCAAACGGGAAGAGAAAAGCCTGAGGGAACAAGGCATCCGATTCAACGTCCTGGGCGAACTCGAAGCCATGCCCATGGGTGTCCGCCAGATTCTCAAGCATGTCATGCGCCAGACAAAGGACTGCAAGGACATGACCCTCAACCTGGCCCTGAACTATTCGGGCCGGGACGAAATACTTCGTGCCGCCAAGGCCATGATAACAAAAGGAATCCCTGCGGAAGCAGTCACCGAAGAAGCCTTTGCCGCCGAACTCTGGACCGCTGGGCAGCCCGACCCGGATCTGATCATCCGAACCAGCGGTGAACTCCGGTTGTCCAACTATCTCCTGTTCCAATGCGCCTATGCCGAATTCTATTTCACCGACGTATACTGGCCCGATTTCTCTCCGGATGAGCTGGACAAAGCCGTCGCCGACCTGAACGAAAGACAGCGCCGGTTCGGGAAAACCGGCGAGCAGCTCGACGAACAGTGACCGGATTTCATCAAACCCTTTATTGTTTTCCAGGACTTATTGCCCCCGACCTTCAAATAGCGTAGATAAATCAGACTCGCATCAAGCGCGAACGCACCCATAACCGCTGAAATACCCTATGGATATCTCCCCTCACAAACAACGAATCGCCACCAGCATAGGTTTGGCCGTACTGCCAGCCCTGGCCTTACTCTTCCAAGGATGGGTCCTGTTCGCGGTTCTCGCTCTTTTCAGCGTCCTGACCCTGTGGGAATTCTATTCCATGTTCCGCCCGGTGCAGTCCATGACCGCCTTCAAATTCCTGGGCGCGCTTTTCACCCTCATGCTCCTGGGAGCGTTCACCGCCCATGACGCACGCTATCCGGCCGCAGTCCTGCTCCTCGCCTTCTGGGCCTCGGGCTTCATGTTCCTGCTCCGCTACAACAATGATGTTGCGGCATCCTACCGGCATTCCGCCGTTTTCCTGGCCGGTCTCTTCTATATTCCGCTGAATTTCCATTTTGTCATCGGCATGGACAGGCTGGAAATCCTCCTCGTCATCGGCGCAGCCGCCGTGTCGGACACCGCAGCCTTCTATGCAGGCTCCCTATGGGGCAAGAAGAAAATATGGCCCCGCATCAGCCCAAAAAAATCCTGGGCCGGCTCCCTGGGCGGCCTGACTGTCTGCGCCTGCTCCACCCTGGCCTACGGGATGACCTTTGGCATGCCCGAAACGGGCTGGTGGAAATGGCTCCTGCTCGGCGCAATTCTGAATGTCGCCGCCCAATTAGGCGACTTCTTCGAGTCGGCCCTGAAACGCTCCCTGGACATCAAGGATTCCGGCGTCATCCTGCCGGGCCATGGCGGGTTGCTCGACCGGGTGGACAGCTTGCTGCTGGTCATTCCAACCTACGGATTGATTTCCATGTTCCATCCTTTCTTCAAATAGAGAGCGGGCGGAATCACACGTGAAATCCTATATCTCCATCTGGCCCGAAAGCGCCGAAATTCCTGATTTTCCCCGATCCCTGACCATCCTCGGGGCCACCGGCTCCATCGGCGATTCCGCCTTCAAGGTCATTGCCAAACACCCGGATCGTTTTAGGGTCACGGCTCTGGCCGGAGGCTGCAACGGCCAAAAGCTGGCAGAACTGTGCGCCGCCTTCCGGCCCATGTACGCTGCAGTGCTGAACGATGCTGCCGCAAAGGTCTTTCTCGACAACCTGCCTGCGGATTGTCCCACCAAACTGCTGGTCGGCCCTGAAGCCTATGTCCGGCTGGCGACCCTGGATGAAGTCGATCTGGTTTTGTCCGCCATCGTGGGGGCCGCCGGTTTCAAACCGACCCTGGCCGCTGCCCGGGCAGGCAAGATGATCGGTCTGGCCAACAAGGAATCCCTCGTGTTGGGCGGCCACATCATCCGCGAGGCCTGCACCCGGTCCGGCGCCATCATCCTGCCCGTGGATTCCGAGCACAACGCCCTGTTCCAGGGACTGGCCGGACACGGAAAGGCAGAGGAGCTGAAGCGGCTCATCCTGACGGCTTCGGGTGGCCCATTCCGGGGGAAAGACAAGCGGTTTCTGGAAACCGTCACCCGCGAACAGGCCCTGGCCCATCCCAACTGGAGCATGGGCGCCAAGATTTCCATCGACTCGGCCACGCTCATGAACAAGGGGCTGGAACTTATCGAGGCGTGCCACCTCTACGGCCTGCCGCCGGAACAGGTGGATGTGGTGGTCCATCCGCAGTCCATCATCCACTCCCTGGTGGAGTATGTGGACGGCTCCCAACTGGCCCACCTCGGCAACCCGGACATGCAGGTTCCCATCGCCCACTGCCTCTGCTACCCTGACAGGGTCACCGTGGACGTCCCGCAACTTGATCTGGCCACAGTGGGGACCCTGACCTTCGAACAGCCTGATCTG
Source organism: Pseudodesulfovibrio sp. S3 (assembly GCF_004025585.1). Taxonomy (NCBI): domain Bacteria; kingdom Pseudomonadati; phylum Thermodesulfobacteriota; class Desulfovibrionia; order Desulfovibrionales; family Desulfovibrionaceae; genus Pseudodesulfovibrio; species Pseudodesulfovibrio sp. S3. Next base: position 198,915 of record NZ_QTZO01000001.1, on the reverse strand, counting down.
GCCGCCTTCCCCTGCCTGCGACTGGCCCGGGAAGCGTTCGACGCCGGACCGAGCTACCCTATCGTGCTCAACGCCGTCAATGAAGTGGCTGTGGCCGCCTTCCTGAAAAAGCATATCCGCTTCCAGGACATCCCGACCATGATCGAAGCCGGGCTTGACCGGCATAGCCCTGTGGACGTATCCACGCCCGAGGCGATACTGGCTCTGGACCATTCAGTCCGGACGGAAACCAAGACCTGCCTCTAGCCATTCTGCCAGGAATGATTATAGTTATGGATCGCCAGCCACAATAACAACGTCCATAAGAGGAATATATGCTCACAACAGTCATCGCCATAGTTCTTGTCCTCGGCGGACTCATCTTTTTTCATGAACTCGGCCATTTCGCCGTCGCCCGTTTGTTCGGCATGGGCGTCAAGGCCTTCTCCCTGGGCTTCGGGCCCAAGCTGGCTGGCTTCACCTCCGGCAAGACCGATTACAAACTCTCCCTCATCCCCCTGGGCGGCTACGTGGCCCTGGCCGGGGAGCAAGGTGAAGACGAACCGAATTTCCCTGACGACCAGCTCTTTGCCAACCGCCCTGCCTGGCAACGGCTGTGCGTCGTGGCCGCCGGTCCCTTCTTCAATTTTCTGCTTGCCTTCCTGCTCTACTGGTTCCTGGTCCTGGCCCAAGGCCAGGCCGTGGTATTGCCCGTGGTGGGCGGTGTTCTGCCCGAAAGCCCTGCTGCTTCCGCAGGTTTCGTCAAAAACGACCTGATCACGGCCATCGACGGTGCGCCCATCGATTCCTGGTCCCAGATGGTAGAAACCATCCGGGCCGCAGAGGGCAACCCCCTGACCGTGGAAGTGGATCGTGACGGCCAGATATTCACCCTCTCCGTCACGCCCGAAGTCAGCACCTTCAAGAACCTGTTCGGCGAAACCGTGACCGTACCCATGGTGGGCATCAACCAGGGAGGCGAACTCCGCTTCGAAAAAGTGGCCGGGACAGGCATCCAGGCCGCATTTGAAACCACCTGGAACATGTCGCAGGTGGTGATCAAGGGCTTTGTCTCGATCCTGGAACGGCTCATCCCCGTGGAGAGCGTGGGCGGCCCCATCATGCTCGCCCAGATGGTCCATCAGAGTGCCCAATCCGGCCTTTACGCACTGCTCGGCATGATGGCGGTGATCTCCATCAACCTCGCCATAATCAACCTGCTGCCCATTCCGGTGCTGGACGGTGGGCATATCCTGTTCTTCGCATTGGAAATGGTGTTCAGACGGCCGCTCAATGAAAAATGGAAAGCCATGTCCATGCGCATCGGCCTGCTTGTCCTGCTCCTGCTCATGAGCCTGGCCATCTTCAACGATGTCCGCAGGCTGTTGTCCTAGGGCGGAATCAGGAAGAATCATGGCCAGTCCCAAGATCACGAATCCGCACAACCTGATCCTCGCCATGGGCGGCGCCGAGGAACGGCTCCAGCTCGTCCTGGGCCAACCCGGACCGAACGGATACGGCGTACTCGCATCCCGGCAGTGGAACGTCCCCGGACAATCGGTCAGATTTCTGGTGCCCGGCCTCAAGGCCACCCTGGATGAATTCGGGGTGGGCACGGAAGCCCTTGATAAAATCGCCTGTGTGCGCGGCCCCGGCAGTTTCACCGGACTGCGTCTTGTCCTGGCCGCAGCCGAAGGTATCAGCGCCGGTCACGGCCTGCCTCTGGCTGGACTGGATTATCTGCCCCTGCTGGCCAGCGGCCCAGGCCCGCTTCTCAGCGGCACGCTCCATGTGCTGACCTATGCCCGTCGTGGACTTGTCTACCTGCAATCCTTTGACTGCCCCGCCTGCACCGAGTTGGCCCCCCTGGCCTCCCTGACATTGGAGGAGGCCGCCACCCGCATGGCCGCACTCGGCCCCCAGGCCCATCTCATGGGAAGCGGACTACGCAAGACGCCAGAGTTCTTTGAAAAAATGACCAAGACCAATCCCGAATACACCTTGATGAGCGCTGCCTGGGACAATCCTTCGCCCGAAGTGCTGTTGGCCGCCGCGGCCAAGGCCGACTTTGCCCACACCTCCATAGAACCTGCCTATGTCCGTCCCACGGACGCCGAGGACAATCTGGACCAGATCGCCGCCAAACGGGGCTTGGACCCCGAGGCTGCCAAACAGCGCCTGGAAGAGCTCAGGAACTCCTGAGCCGCCCTTGCCCGGCGCGTGAGCGCCATTCGAGCACGCCTGGCACGGGACAGGCAACCCGATTCTTCTTGAAATCTGCACAGACCACTTTTCCGTTACCAGGGAAGAAGCGCTCATACGCACAGCAGTCCGCCTGCCGGGCCATCTCCGCCCCTGCCACAGCGACCAGCCCCAACGACAAAGACAGACCCGGCCCGATCCCTCCGAGACACCCTCTTGATCACCCGTTTCCGGGCAAGCTTTCCCAAACGATCTTGCAAAACGAAAAGGCCGACATGCTGTCGGCCTATCAAATTTCTCCCGGAACCGCTCAAGCCTCACGTGACTGATGCCACAGGCGGTTCCGGGAGAACATGTGGGGGGCGTTTCTAGGGAGTAAGCCGCTGGGCCGTGCTTTCGATCTGGCGCCCAAGCGGCGTTTGCTTGGAAATTTCTCGCTCCACCTTGGTGATCCCCTTGAGAACCGTCGAGTGTTTACGGCCCAGTCTGTCGCCGATGCTCTTCAGGGAGAGATCCGTATGCTTGCGAGCCAGGTAAAACGCGGTATTCCGGGCCAGAACCACCTGCCGTTTGCGACTTTTGGCCCGCAGTTCTTCCTTGGACAGGCTGTAACTCTTGCAGATGAAATCGATTATCTGATCGAAATCCGGCGCCGAATTCTGTACGGCGTAGTTATCCAGCACTTCCCAGGCCAGACTCATGGTCACGGCCCTATTGAGCAACCGCGCCTTGAGCACAAGATTGTTCAGGCAGCTTTCCAACTGACGGATATCGGAAGTAATGCGTTCGGCCAGCAGTTCCGACACCTCCACAGGCACGTCGACCTGCATCCTGCGGGCCTTTTCCAGAATGATGCGACGACGCGTCTCCATATCGGGTTTGTTGATGTGGGCCAGGAAACCGGAACAGAATCTGGAAACCAGCCGATCATCGACCTTCATGAATTCCTTGGGCATGAAGGAGCTGGTCAGCACCACCTTGCAACCGCGTTCGCGCAGGGCCGTAAGGGTGCAGAGAAGCTCTTCCTGCATCTTTTCCTTACCCTGAAAAAAATGGACGTCCTCCATGAGCAGGACGTCGATGCCTTCACGGAACAAGCTCTTGAACTGATCCACCTGCCCGGACTTGAAAGACATAACCCAACGGGTTGCGAACTCCTCCGAGGAAAGGCAGGCGACCTTCAGATTCTTGCGGTTGGCCGAACGGCAAAGCTGGTTGCCCACGGACTGAAGCAGGTGCGTCTTGCCGAGTCCTGCCCCGGAACTGAGAAAAAGATGGTCCGAATTGAATATACTGCTGCTCATGGATTTGCTGGCAGCACAGGCGAGTTCGTTGGAAGGTCCCACCACAAAGTCATCGAAGGAAAAACGCCAATTGGACACGATGACCGGTTTAATGGAATGCCCAAGAGGCAACCCCAAATGCCGGGGAGCCTTTTCAGCTTCCGGTTTTTTCTTCCGCTCCGGCTTGGCCGCAAGACTGCCCGCTTCCCGAGCGCGGACATTGATTGTGATACGCGGTTCACCCCCAAGGACCTCGGCAGCGGATTCGCGGATAACCTGGAGCAGGCGGTCGCGCACCCAGTTGGCTACAAATTCGTTTGGAGCGGACAGGGTAAGCTTGCTACCCTCCACGCGGCCGATAAGAGGTTTTATCCATACAGTGAAGAGCCCCGGGTTGAGGCTCTTTTCAAGTGAGTGCAGAATTTGCTTCCAGGCAGTGTCGATCATGTTGACGGAGATAATTTAAGGTTAAGAAAGACACAATTCGCATTATTCAACGTAAACACAAAGATCGAATGAGATTATCGACAGCGCACACAAGATGTAACATGCTTGAATAAAAGGAATTACAATAAAACCCAAGGCGGGCCCTCATTTTTACTGCAGTCTCATTGAAACAAACGCGTCACAAGGGTTTTTAGACTCTCAAATTTCTCTAGAGGTTGGTTTTTTAAACAACTGTTGATAACTTTTTAAACAATAGCTTCTCTTCTTTTCGACACATTGCTCAAACTTACACTCTTTTTCTTGTCCACTGACTTTTTTTTGTGACAATTCCTATTGTTACCCAAGATGACATTTACTTCCGCTTTTTACTTAAGCCATTGATATAAAAGATCATACCCAATGAGCAACCATTCCTACTCCTGTTAACCGTCATTTCCTCTCATCAGCTGTCCTCTCAAAACCATTGAGCCACAAGGGCTGACTGGAATCACCCGTTTTTGAACAGTGACAACATCCTGAAAAAAAAAGTAAAATAAAAGCTGTCACACAATCGTCAAGAAGGACAAGGCTCCAAGGGGATGGGATAAAATCCCGGACTATGGAAAAATTTTTAGGCGTTTTCAATGCGTGTCGGATACTTTCCGCACGCAAATCTCGGGGATTCGGGACAATAGCCCAACTGTTCGCAGCGAGCGCCCCCATTTGCAAAGATGGCCGGGAGCTTCTCCTTGCATATGTCCAGCATGAGATCGGCCATGGCGCGGACCTCCCACTGGGCGCGGTTGCAGCAACGCAGATTAAAGAAATGATGCAGACTGCGGCAGTTCATGGTCATGACGATCTTGGTTTCGGCCGCCTGGGGCAGCACGAACCGGGCATCCTCGTTGGCTTTGGACTTTCGTCCGTGGGCCACAAGTATTTCCCGCAGGTCAGAATAGGCGCTCTGCACCTCGGCCATGAATGACTCGAACCGCTCCTTGGCTTCGGGAATCCTGGCAATGGCCGGAGGCAGGATGTAATCCATGTCGTTCTCTGCCACGTACCGCTGGCTCTGCTGGGAATAGGAAGCGATCCGGTGACGGACTATCTGGTGGGAGCAGGCTCGGGATATACCCTCCACGGCAAAAGTCATGGACACATGCTCGATAGGACTGTCGTGGCCCGACTCCATGGTCTTGGACACGAAGTCGGCCTGTACTTCAGGATCGATCTCGCCGGAAAGGAGCCTGGGCCACATGTCGGCAACAAAACCGGCATGGTAACACTGGCGGAACGCAGCGTATATGAGGGGCAAGGCATCGGGGGTCATGGTCATGAATTCAACCCTGAGTTTCTTTTCCGGCATGTATATTACTCCATATTATGTATGTGTCGCAGATCGGTTTTTCTGCTTACCCCAAATGGTCTGGGCTGTCACCAATCCGCAATATCCCGGCCCGACAACAGGTTGCCTAGTAGCCCAGCTTCACCATGGCATCATCCACCAGTTCTTCCGGCGAACGCACGCCTTGCATAATGAAATGGAGTACGGAATAAAAGGTCGGCTCAATGTCTGCCAACCGGGCGGACATCGCCCGCCAGAGCTCGTCCATATCTTCGCCCCCGCCCCTCTCGGCCACCCTTGCAGAAAGCAGCCTGGTGTCGGCCATGAGATAAAAGACCTTGCCCGCACCGTGGATGAGGGGAGTGACCAGGGGATGTTCAACCAAGGCATCGTCGAGCACGATGATCACCCCCTCCCCCTTGAGGGCTTCGACAGCTTCTTCGGGGTCGGCCGGCTGCAGCACCTTCTGTCCGGTGCGCTTACCGAGCAACCGGGCCAGGTCGGCTTTGCCTGAACCGGGCAACCCCACCAGCACCGCATTGCCCGTTGCCCGCCATGCATCGGCGTAATCCTCGCGCCGTTCTCCCTTGCCAAAGGCTTTGGTGGCCCCGGCTTCATCCACATCGTATTGCTCTTTGATGAAATGCTTGGTCATATCGTCCCCATATATCAAGTTTGCTTTGCCATGTGGACGTTATCAAGTAGGATGACCAAAAGGCAAACCCAAAACAAACACCCATGCCCAAAGAACTGATCCATTTCAAAGTCGCCGAAATGACGGCCACAAACCTGACCGGAACCCGGTTCGCTCTCGGCCTGAAAGCCTACCCGCAAGGCCTTTTGCTGGGAGCGATCTTTCACGATGTCCCCTATTACGGGATCACGGCCTCGGCGCGCCCCATGGAGAAAGTGGCCCACGAACTGCACGGGGCCGACGGCCAGGATACCTACTCACTGCTGCGGCTCCAGGCCCGGTACGCCGCCCTTGCCCCCGATCGGAATCTGGCAGCCGCCCTGCTGGTCGGCATGGTTTCCCATCTCTGCGCCGATACGGTCATGCACCCGATGGTCTGGCACCTGTCAGGCGACTATCATGCTCCTATCCCCACGGAACAATCCCGAGCCAGACAGCGTCACCGCGCTCTTGAATCCCTCATGGACATGACCGCCTGCCCCGAGATGTTGGGCCAACCCCGCTACAAGGTGAAACACCTGCTTGAAGCCATCGGCGATCCCTTGTTCAAGGCGCTGCCAATGAAGGACCTGGCCGACCTGGCCAACATCTCCCCTGAACAGGCCGTCACCGGTCTCTGTTCGGCCTTCACCGTTTTCGCCCGGCTCCAGCTTTTCTTCCCCTTCCGGCCCCTGGCGCGTATCCTTTACGCCCTCTACCCATGGCTGCCGAACCCGGCCCGGGAAGTGGTTGCCCTCTTCTATGCGCCTCAGCTCCTGGACCAGGCAGATCGCATCAAGGGTCAAATCCTGTATCACGATCCCGTATCAGGAACACAATCCGCCGCGGCCCTGACTGATCTCATGGTCACAGCCGCCGACAAGGCAGGAGAACTCTGCCGCCTGCTCGAACCCACTGTCTTTGACAATACCCCGCTCGCATTACTCGAAACCGGCCCCTCGCTGGATTCCGGCAAACCCGACACAAGCTCTAGGAAAATGCACCACTGGGCCAACCCACCTTTTCCTAGGCTTTCGTGATTTTTTGTTCCAACCTGTTGCCCATGCTCCCCAAATATCTTAGTCTTGACGCATTGTACCAATCTGCAACAGGAGCCCTCATGAAAAAATACATCCTCATCGGCGCCGGAGCCCTTGTCGTGGCCCTCGTCTCCGTGGTCATTCTCATCATCCTCAATCTCGGCGATCTGATCAAAACAGCCGTGGAAGAATTCGGCCCGCCCATAACCCAGACCGAAGTCAAGCTCGGTTCGGCTGACATTTCCATCCTGACCGGTTCCGGTTCATTGTCCCAGTTCTACCTGGGCAATCCCAAGGGATTCTCCATGCCCAGCGCAGTGGAATGCGAAACCATCCGGGTCAAGGTCGTGACCGACTCCCTGACCAGCGACAAAATCATCATTGAAGAAATCTTCGTGGACAGCCCGGTCATAAGCTACGAGCAGCAAGGCAAAACCGACAACTTCAAGACCATCGTCAACAACATCAACAAGGCCGTTGCCGGTGAAAAGAAGGCAGAACAACCGGCTGCGGAAGAAAAAACCTCGGAAACAGGGGCTGAAAAGAAAATCCAGATCAACAACTTCATCATCAGGAACGGCAAGATCAACCTCGGAGGCTCCTTGCTCAACGTCTTCGGCGACAACGCCGTGGGCATCGACCTGCCGGACATCCATCTCAAGGACATCGGCAAGGACAAGGAAACCTCGCCGGCCGAAGCCTTTTCCATGATCCTGGGCGAAATGACCGGCAACGTGTCGGGCACGGTCACCCAGTTGGGCAAGCAACTGAAAGAACAGCTCGGCAAGGCATTGGATGGCGTCACCAAGTCCACCGATTCCGTGGGAGGCACCATCAAGAGCATCTTCGGTTCCGATTAGCCCATGCATTCAGGCATCAAGGGCCGCGCCGTGCATCGGCGCGGCCCTTTCTTTTTCCTCCGCCCGCCTTGCCTGCAACACCGCATATGCAGTACAGGATGTACCCATGACCCGCAGTACATACACAGCTGAACCCGTCCTTGAGGGCGAGACCCTGTCGGACCTGCGCATCCACATCCAAGGGAAGACCTGGCACTTGTGGGGCCGCAACGGACTGAAACGGGAACACGCCCTTGCGGACGCAGTGCCGGACAATGTCCTGCCCGTGCTCACTGGCTCCGGCCTGGGATACTGTCTGAATGCGCTGCTGAAACGGGGGCTGCCCGTAGCCGTGGTGGATCGGGAAACACCTTTGCTCGCCCTGTCCAAAGTTGCCGAGAACAGGTCGAACGATGCGCTTCTCTGGCTGAACGACACAGACCCACACCAGGTCATGACCAAACTGACGGCCTGGCGCGAAGTACACGGTGGCCGCACCCTGACCCCGGTCATCCTGCCCACGTATCTGCGACTGGACAGGGAATACTACGGCACACTGGCCGAATTGCTCAAGACGGGCGACACGACTGAGTTCTGGAGTCAGGCGCGCTACCCCAAGTTCAGATCCGTGAACCCGCGCGTGCTTTTCTTCGACTCGGACTACTTCCTGTGCCGGGAAATCCGTTCGGCTCTGGACCGACTCTCTGTCGACTATCAGACCATCCCACTGCCCAACCGGGAAAAGGGAAGCCAGACGTTCATTGAATCCCTGCTCAAGGCTGTCATCGATTTCAGGCCTGATTTCGCCCTGACCGTCAACCACTTCGGCCTGGACCGGGAGGGCAAACTGGCCGGATTGCTCGACGACCTCGGCCTGCCGCTGGCCTCCTGGTTCGTGGACAACCCCCGCCTCATCCTCTACGACTACGACCATCCCGGCGCGGACAACACCGTCATTTTCTCCTTTGACGCGGGCAACCTTGACGAAATGCGGGACAAGGGATTCCGCCATGTCCATTACCTGCCCCTGGCCACGGACCCGACACGGTTCCGGCCCGGCCTGAAAACAGCTCCGCCACACTGGAGCAGCGACATTTCCTTTGTGGGCAATTCAATGACCAAACCAGTGGCCAAAAGCCTGGCCTTGTCCGGGCTTCCCGACACGCTGGTCCGGGAATACGAAGCCGTGGCCCGCGACTTCGGGCGATCAGGGGAAACGAGTGTCGCCCGTTTCCTTGAAAACAACCACCCCATTTGGGTACAGACACTGCAATCCCTGCCCTCCAGCGAACACCGGCTGGCCTGCGAATCCCTGCTCACCTGGGAGGCGACCCGCCAGTACCGACTGGCCTGCGTGCAATCCACCCTGCCCTTCGGCCCGCTCATCGTCGGCGACGGCGGCTGGGCCGAGATCCTGCCGAAGAGCAATGGCGTACGATTCCACCCCGCTTTGGACTATTACGAAGATCTGCCACGCTTTTACCCGATGTCGACCATCAACTTCAATTGCACCAGTCGCCAAATGAAAGGGGCGGTCAATCAAAGGGTTTTCGATGTCCCGGCCTGCGGCGGTTTCCTGCTCACCGATTACCGGGAGCAAATGGAAGACCTGTTCGACCTGGAAACCGAGGCGGCAGTGTACCGGCAGGCAGAAGAGATACCTTCCCTTGTCGAAAAATTTCTGAACAATCAAAAGCAACGCGTTGCCATCCGCACTGCAGCCAGAAACCGCATCCTGGCCGGACACACCTACGAAATCCGCATGGCACGGCTGATCGACATCATGCGGAACACCTTTGCATAGACACATCAGCACTCTGATTTAACATATTATTTCAATCAAGCTCTCATCCTCAGAGCGCCCTTTTCCGCCCCATTTCCGACTCCTGGTGCGTTATCGCCCCATGCCTCACCACCCCGCGACCATATTAGCATCCCTTAGCTGCGCATAAAGAAAACGAAAATACGTTCATCAAACCTAAAGTTTTGTCTGTTCAAGCCGATGAAGTGGTCAACACAAGAAAGGTTTGTCCGGCAAATACAGTAATCCGTCGGACTGGAAACCTAGGCATGGAAGCCACAACTATTTCAAGGAGGAAATTATGTCTCTGGTTATCAACCACAACTTGATGGCAATGAACGCGTCTCGCAACTTGGGTGTCTCTTACGGCAACCTGGAAACGTCCACTCGTCGCCTGTCTTCAGGCTTGCGCATCACCCAGGCTTCGGACGACGCAGCAGGTCTGGCCGTTCGAGAACTTATGCGCTCGGACATCAGCTCACTTCAGCAGGGTATCCGTAACGCAAGCGACGCCATCTCCCTCATCCAAACGGCTGACGGTGCGCTCGGCGTTATCGATGAAAAGCTGATCCGTATGAAGGAACTGGCCATGCAGGCCTCCACGGGTACCTACAACTCCGACCAGCGTCTGATCATCGACTCCGAATATCAGGCCATGGCTTCGGAAATCACCCGTATCGCCAACTCCACGGACTTCAACGGCATCTACCTGCTCAACGGCGCTCTGTCCTCAGCAACCCACGATGGTTCCGGACTCAAGGCCACCGGCAAGCTGAAGGTCCACTTCGGTACCGGTAACGACAGCTCGGAAGACTACTACTACGTCCAGATCGGCTCTGCCACCGCCTCCGCCCTCGGCGTCGGCCTGGCAGCCGGAACCGGTGCCGGTGCGTCCATTTCAACCCAGGCACTGGCCCAGCAGTCCCTGGATGTCCTGAACAACGCGATCATTTCCAAGGATAAGATCCGCGCCAATCTCGGTTCCCTGCAAAACCGCCTGGAAAACACCGTTACCGTTCTGGAAATCCAGGCCGAGAACGTCCAGGCCGCTGAATCCCGCATCTCCGATGTCGATGTCGCCACCGAGATGACCGAATTCGTGCGCAACCAGATCCTGACTCAGTCCGCAGTCTCCATGCTGGCCCAGGCCAACAGCATGCCGAGAATGGCCCTGTCCCTGATCGGCTAGCCGTAAACGTACAGCTTAACGGCACACATCCGGGCCGGGCTCCTCTTTGGGGGGTCCGGCCCACTATGTTCAACAACCTGTGAACCAAAGGAGTCGTGGCATCAGGATTGCAGACAAACCAGCATCTAATGAATTGGGAAAAATCTTCCGATTAAGGATGGAGTCATGGCAGAGTATACATCGGGTGCAATCAATTTTACCGGCCTGGGCAACGGGACCGACTTCAATACGCTTATCGAAGGTCTCGTCAAGGTAGAGCAGACCCGTGTCACGCGGCTGGAAAACTGGAAGGCCACCTGGGAGACCAAGAACGAACAGTTCAAGGCCCTCAACACGGCCATGCTCGGCCTCAAGACCACGCTGGAAGGATTCAACACACTCAACGAATTCATGACCAAGGCCGTTTCCAGTTCCAAAACCGACTTGCTCACTGCCACCGGCAATGCCGATGCGCTCGAATCAACCCATACGGTCGAGATCAATCAGCTGGCCACCAACGACATCCTGATCACCACATCCGGTGCAAGTTCCCTGACGTCATCCATCACTTCGTCCACCACCTCTTTTACATTTTCCTATGGCGGCAAAAGCTATACCATCAACGACATCTCAGCAGGGACCACCCTGGAGGGATTCGTCAATATCATCAACAATCATACGGATTCCCGCAACCGCATCCAGGCATCGACGGTCTTTGACGGCACCTCCTACCATCTTCAGCTCTCGGGCAAGGATCTGGGCGCCGACCATCAACTGGTCATCTCCAATGCCGGTTCCCTCATCTTCGGCGCAGGCGACTTCACCCAAACCCAGGATGCCCAGAATTCACAGATCCGCGTTGATGGTTTCCCGGCTTCGAATGCAGGATGGATAGAACGTAACTCCAACAAAGTGGACGATGTCATCTCGGGCATCACGCTCAACCTGAAGGAAGCCGACCCTGGTTCCTTGATAAGCCTGACCGTGACCACAGACACCCAGGGCATCGAGGACAACGTCACGAAATTCGTCTCCTCGATCAATGAAATCCGCGCCAGGATCATCGCCCTGACCAAAGTTGACGACGAGGGAGAAGGTTCCATCCTGACCGGCAACTATGGTGTCGACATGGTGTCCCAGAACCTGAAAAACATCACGGCCGAATTAGGCCTCGGCTTCTCGGTCTGGGACGATGACACCTTGAGCGGAGACAGGTATTCCGCCTTGTCACAATTGGGTATCATGACCGATGCCGAACAGGGGTCTGAAACATACGGACTGCTGATCCTCGATTACGAGAAGCTCGAAGAAGCCCTGGACGACGACCCTTTGGGCGTGGCCAAACTTTTTGCGGCCGAAGCCTCCGGCGAAAGCAAATCACCCGATTTCAAATTCAACTCTCTCATCGACGGAACCACCAAGGGTGGAATCTACGATGTCGAAGTGGTCAGCGACGGCACCAAACTCATCAGCGCCACCATCAACGGAGAGGACGCCAAGGTCTCCGGCTGGTCAATTACCGGGCTGACCGGTGACGCAACCGGTATGGCCCTGGAGCTGAACACCACTGCCGCCGGAACCTATACGGGAGAAATTGCGGTCAAGGTCGGTAAAACCGGCGAGATGATCCAGGAATTAAAGGAATTGACCAAGCCTTTCAATGAATTTACCTATGAAGGCGGTCCCTTAGCGGTCTTGCAAAACAATTACAAAGAGATCATGGACTCCATTGATGACAAGATCGCATACGAAGAAAAGCGAATCAGCAAATTGGAAACAAACCTACGACTGAAATACTCTCGCCTGGATACACTGCTTGGCCAGTACCAACTCAAGCAGGGACAACTCGAATCAGCGTTAGCGCAGCTTTCAACTTAAGGAGAGATTGATGGCCAATCCAGCAAAGGCATACCTTGCGACCCAGGTTGAAACCACAACTCAGGGGGAACTCCTCCTCATGCTCTATGAGGCTGCAATCAAATTCCTCAAGCAAGCCAAGGTCGAAATCGACAACAAGGATTTCGCCAAAAAAGGTATTTATATATCCAAGGCAATGGCGATCATCCATGAGTTGTCCGAAAGCCTGAACAAGGAAAAGGGCGGCGACATTACTCCCAGACTCGGCCAATTGTACCTGTTCTGCACTACCCAACTGGTCAAGGCGAACATCAGACTGGACAACAAGATGATCGACGACGTCATCAGGATTCTGGATGGACTGCGTTCCGCCTACGCCCAGGTCGTGCCCACGCACGACGGCAAGGCAGCACCTGCCGCCAGTCCGAAAAGCGTTACTCCCCCGACCGTGCCGGCCCCAATCCCCCTACAGACACAATACAAGGCCAATGTTCCGACAAGCGGAGGCCCCAATCAGGCAGACAAGCCCGATCCCCGGCAGGTCCCGCCGACAGTCCAAAACCCGCCGATCCAGCCCAAGTCTGCGGCCAACGCCGCCAAGTTCCGGGCCGCCAACGCGTATACCAACGCCAACAGGTGATGACCGGCCCGAAGGGGCCGGTTTTCTTTCCAATGCTCTGCTCCGGTCATTTACAACGACTCCGGCTTATGTCACCTTTCGCTCATGGTCGATTCCCCTGTCCGCGTACTTCACGTGACCAATGCACTCAGCCTCGGCGGCACGGAAAAGGTGATGCAACTCTTCGTCGCCAATCTCGACCGAACCCGATTCACCCCCGCAGTCTACAGCCCCAAGGACGGCATTCGCGCACGACATATCCGGGCACTGGGCATTTCCACCTTTATTGAACCGTACCTCCAACTTGCCCTCGAACAATTCCGACCGCACATCGTGCATCTGCACCGGGCCGGATGGCCAGATCCGGACATGCTCATCCCCCTGAAGCGGACCGGAGTGCCCATCGTTGTGGAGACCAACGTGTTCGGCAGGCATGACCCCAGCCATGCGGCCTCGATCATCGATCACACGCTTTTCGTCTCCCATTTCTGTATGGAACGATTCGCCAAGACTACAGGCATCACTCCACACCCTGCCCGCCATTCGGTCCTCTACAATCCTGTGGACACGGATTTTTTCATGGCGGCAGCGTGCTCCGAACGGGACTTTAGCCGCCCTGTGGCAGGGCGCATCTCGCGAGCGGACACGGGCAAATGGTCCCGCATGGCCCTGGATTTCCTTCCCGGAGTCGTCCGCGACATCCCGGATTTCAAATACCACATCATCGGAGCCATTCCCGAAGCTCTGGATTATGTCCGAAACAACAATCTTTCCGCTAACGTTATTTTTCACGATCCGGTAGAAACAGACCGGGAAATCGCCACCTTTCTGGACAACGTCTCTGTCCTGGCACATGCCAACGACACGGGAGAATCCTTCGGACTGGTCATTGCCGAGGCCATGGCCTGCGGGTTACCTGTGATAACCCACCCCTGCGAGGGGCTCCGGGACAACGCCCAGTTGGAACTGGTGGACCATGACGCCACAGGGCTGGTGGCAAAGACCGCCGAAGAATACGGCCAAGCTCTGAAATATCTTTTTTCCCATCCGAAAGAGGCCCGCCGAATGGGACTGGCCGGACAGGAAAAGGCCCGCAGACTCTACCGGGCCCAGACCGTCGCCCGTCAACTCGAAGCCGTATACCAGGAACTTCTCGACCGCAAAGGAATCGCCACATGAATACCCGATTGATCCGGGAGTACACCGCTGCCGTCCTCGATTTCGACTTCAAAGACAGCACGGTTTCCCCACCCCCTCCCGAAAGCACGGATGACATAGCCGCCTTCACGGACCGAACCCTGCGCATCATGGAAAAAAGCCATACGCAAACCCTGGTCCTGTTCGGTTTGGGCAATGGCGATCACGCCTTGGCCCTTAAAGCGGGATTACCGGAATCGGCCCGCCTCCTGGTGTGTGAAACCGAACCGGCTGACGCAAGAAACTTTCGGGCAAAACATCCCTCCTGGAACGACGCGTCATCAAGGGCCGCCATCATCACCGACTCCTCCCTGTGGGCACAACTCTACCTGCTCTCTATAACCGGGGTCAGCCAGGAGATGACCACCATGGTGCTCAACCCGTCGATCCCCGAGCACAAGCGAAAACAATACCAGGCGCTGCAACGGCTTTTCGTGAACGCCAAACCACACCAGGCCATCAACAGCTCTTACCTGAGCCACGTGGGCGTTCAGGCCCCGGACCTTTCCGTAGGCGTCATCCTCAGCCCGGACGAACCAAACCTCGACCAATTCTTCGCCCAGTTTCCGGACTGGGTAAAAGAGGTCGTGGTGGTCTGGGACTCCGAGACCGTGCCTGACCAGGAATATACCTGTGCCGTCCCGGTCCTCAACTTTGCACACCCCCTGGAGGACTTCGCTTCCCAGCGCAACAGGATGCTTGATGAATGTTCCGGCCAATGGGTGCTCTATCTGGACGGCGACGAGATGTTCAGCGAGGACATCTGGGGACTGCTCACCGCCTGTATGCTCGTGAAACGGCTTGAAGCATGCTACTTCCCGCGCATGACCTTCTATCCCGACGAGTCCCGGTGCAAGGTGGGGTACGGTTTGTGGCCCGACCTCCAACTCCGGCTTTTCCGCAACCGGGAATCCGTTCGCTTCACCCGGCCGGTCCATGAACGGCTGACCGGCATCGAAGGGCGTACGGCCCTGATCCTGGACGCACCTATCCTGCACTACAGCAGGCTGCGCAAAAGCCCGGAAACCCTGGCCGCCAAACTCAAACGTTTCGATGCCGCCGGGAGCGACGCCGTCAGCCACGTTCTCAGCGCCGATTATCCCAATATCGAACGCACCCTGATGCCTGAAGCGTCTTTCCTCATGGGCTCCCTGCAAATGCTCCTGCTGGAAGAAAACCCGGCATAAATGTGCAGGTGTTTACAGACAGCTTGATTCTACCGTACAAAATGGATACGACCGTTCATCGATTAACACACATGTCTTTCAAGGAATGACAATGCAGATACTATGTCCTGAGTGCAAATTCGCCCGTGAAGTGGACGAGAACAAGATTCCCGCCCGTTCGCAGGTGGCGACCTGCCCGAAATGCCAGACCAAATTCAAATTCCGGGACCTGCCGGAGCAGGAATTCCTCATCGAAGAACCGGCTGACCCGGCTCCGGCTCCCAAAGTCACGGCCGAGCCCAAACCGGCGCCCCCTGTTGTTCGAAAAGAACCCAAGCAGACCTTTCCCGACCTGACCGACCCCGGCGAAGATTCCGGAGACGCACTCTGGCAGCGGCTTCATACAATGACGCCCCCACAGAACGGACACTCCTCCCCATCTGAACCGCAAAGAAACGAGCACACTCCTTCGTATGAAGAAGAGCAGGCTCCGATCGAAGGCTGGACAGGTGAATTCAACTCGGATTTCCCCGACCCCATGCAGGCCGGAACCTTCGAGGAGGAGGAAGCTTCCGAAATCCCCATGCAGGTGCCGCCGCCCTTTGAACAGCTGGATCGCTACGGTTTCTTCAACGGCCTGTTCATGACCATGAAGCTGGTGTTGCTCTCACCCCGCCTTTTCTTCTCGGTCATGCCCGTGGGCAACGGATTGTCCAAGCCGCTGACCTTCGCCATCCTGGTAGCCATGCTCCAATCCCTGGGTCAATACGCCTGGACTGCTGCGGGCATCTCGCCCGGCATCGACATCACCAACCCGGACCTGGTGGCCACTGCCGCAACCTCTGCCGACGACATTTTCATGCTCCTTTTGCGGCCCGCTGCCGTGGCCTTTGAAATGTTCTTCTTTGCAGGCCTGTTCCATCTCCTGCTGCTGCCCCTGCAATCGGCCAGCAAGGGCTTTGAGGGTACTTTCAGGGTCGTGGCTTACTCCTATACCCCCATCATCATCGGCATCCTGCCCATGCCCCTGGTGGAACTCGTCATCGGAGGACTTGGAGTCGGCGTGGTCTGGTTCCTCATCCTGTGCGCCATAGGACTCAAGTACATTCACGGATCATCCTATCTGAAGACCGCAGGCGTGGTTCTGCTGACCGTCCTGCTCATGGTGGCCGCCACGGCCTCCATGTTCTCGCCCCAACTACCGACAATGTAGAAAACATCCATGTTATTCCGTTGGTTCAAGGATAAAATCGAAGCGTTCCGGGCGCAACGCAAGCTGGCCAGACAGACAGACCCCCGGAATTTCAAGAAGATGGCCGAGGAAATCCGCGACCTGGCTCTGCTCGCTTCTCAACTCAACCCCAGGGAAAAAGACATCCACAAATTGATCCGCAACGTCATGGTGGAGATGGAGAGGCTGTCCGAACTGGCCGACAGGCCGGAGTTCCGCAGACTCTCCACCGGCAAGAAGCTGTTGCTCAGGCAAGGGCTCAAGGAGTCTCGCGAACAGCTTTTGGAATCCATCGAATCCGCTCCATCTCCCACCCATACCCTTCAGTGATTTCTCCGGCATACTAATTGCTTTTACCCCGTAAATACTCCCGGCCCCGTCATGGACTTGGCGGGCAATGCCTGGAGGGGTGCAACCATTAGCCGGTGAACGTCATGAAAAAAGTATTATTCTTCGCGCTCTTACTGACAATATCCGCATGTTCTCATGTGGATCTCTCACTGAACAACCAGACAAAGGTATACTCGGATGCGCCTGTCAGGAAATCGCCACTTCAGGTGTCGGTGTACCCCAAAGGCAAACAGTATCGTCCCCTGACCGCCTATTTCCATCCCTTCGTCATCCAGCAGGAGAGCAGCGACTACGCCTCCCTATCCCAGTCCTTTGCGCAGATTTTCTTCAACGCCTGGACTGAGGAGCAGCTCTTCACGACCATGGAACTGCAACCCGGTGTCCGATACCAGGGGCTTTCCAACGCCCTGGGAACAGCCCGCAGGCGCGGAGCCGATCTGCTCATCCTGGGAAAAATCCCTTATTTCTATGCCGGGCATACCCTGGACGACACGGCCATCACCATCCAGATGGATATCTATGCCGCGGACAGCGGCACCCTTGTCTGGACCATGATGCAGTCCGGCCGCATTGAGAGCAGGGAACCTGACGACTACTTCTATTTCACCCATGAAACCCGCTTGCCCCAAGGCGGGTTCAACAAGATTATCCACGACATTGCCAAGGACATGGCCATCCCGCTCAAGGGTTGGCTGCCCGACCCTAACGCCAAGTTCAACTACGCCATGACACCGGAAGCGGTGAAAAGCACCCTTGCACCCACCGAAGGACAAGACCTTGCACCGGAACCTCCCCCCGCCGTGGAGGGAGAAGCGGTTCGGCCCCTGGTCAAGGGAGTGGACCTGAACATTCTCTTCGACTTTGACAAGGCCACCATCAAGGCGGAGTCCTATCCCATACTGGACGCCCTGGGCGAATCCATGAACTCCGTCGGGCTCAAGGGCAAGAGCATCATCATCGGCGGACACACCGACTCCACCGGTGACGCGCAGTACAACCTCGGCCTTTCCAAGAAACGGGCCGAGTCGGTCAAAACCTATCTGGTCCAAAAATGGAGCATCGATCCGGCCATGATAGAAGCCGTGGGCTACGGCAACTCCCGGCCCGTGAGCAATGGGTCCACGCCGCAGGACATGCAGCGAAACCGCCGGGTTGAGATCAGGCTGGCAAACTAAGACCTGCAATGATTTCTTGACTTTTTGACAACAATTCTTATCTTCCCCAACGGGAGCGCAACAAGGGGCCTTTCCAGGCTCCTTTTTTCGTCTTTTACACTGTGCTCTTTGTATGCTACCTGAGAGCTTCATTTCACCTGAGAGGTATATTAATGATAGGCATTTCCAAACTGTACTGCGGCGCTGTGGAAGCTTCCGACGCCCTGCGTTATAATCGTGAATCCGGACAACTGCCGTCCCACCTGCTCCAATTCTCCAAGGACAAGAAGCCCGTAGTGGTATGGAACATGACCCAACGGTGCAACCTGAAATGTGTCCACTGCTACGCCCACGCCGTTGACCCGAGCGACCACAAGGACCCCATCTCCAATGAGAAGGCCAAGGAGATGATCGACGATCTCGCCCAGTTCGGCGCACCGGTCATGCTCTTTTCCGGCGGTGAACCCCTGGTCCGTGAAGATCTGGTCGATCTGGCCAAACACGCCACCAATAAGGGTATGCGTGCGGTCATTTCCACCAACGGCACGCTCATCACCAAATCCAAGGCAAGGGAGCTGAAAGAAGTCGGCCTCTCCTACGTCGGTATTTCCATCGACGGCAACGAAGAGATCCACGACAAGTTCCGCGGCGTGAAGGGCTCGTACAAACAGGCCCTCAAGGGCGTGGAAAACTGTCAGGCCGAAGGGCTCAAGGTCGGCCTGCGCTTCACCATCAACAAGCGCAACGCCGTGGAGGTGCCCCATCTCTTCGATCTCATCGAAGACCTGGAAGTACCCCGCATCTGTTTCTACCACCTGGTTTACTCCGGACGTGGTTCCGAAATGATCAAGGAAGACCTGAATCATCAGGAAACCCGCGATGTCGTGGATCTGATCATGGACCGCACCCGGGCCCTGTTCGACAAGGGACTTCCCAAGGAAGTCCTGACCGTGGACAACCACGCCGACGGTCCCCATGTCTACTACCGCCTGCTCAAGGAAGACCCGGAACGCGCCAAAGAAGTACTCGAACTGCTCAAGATGAACGAGGGCAACTCCACCGGACGCGGCATCGGCTGTATCTCCTGGGACGGCCAGGTCCACGCGGACCAGTTCATGCGCCACCACACCTTCGGCAACGTGCTGGAACGCCCGTTCTCCGAAATCTGGACCGACCCGAACATCGAATTGCTCCATAAGTTCAAGGACAAGCGTCCGCATGTGGGCGGCCGCTGCGCCAAATGCCGGTTTCTGAACATCTGCGGCGGCAACTTCCGCGCCCGTGCAGAAGCCTACTACGACGATATATGGGCTCAGGACCCGGCCTGCTACCTCACCGACGAAGAAATCACCGGCGAGAAGCTGTAAGAAGAATGCCTCCGGTGGCCGGGGGAAAACCTCTTTCAAGAGGCTTTCCCCCGGACCCCCTTTCCAGAACCTTTTTGCCGCTCGCTTCGCTCGAAGTCGTGCGGCAACGGTTTTTTGCACTTGTTTGCGGGACCTTTGAAAAAGCGTATAGAAGTATTCAAATTCGATTTGAAATTTCTTTCTTGGAGTAAATATGATCCCTGCTGATTTCTATCGTGGCCGTCGTCTCAGATCATCCCTGTCCATGCGTGAACTGGTTCGAGAAAACACGGTCACCGCCAATGATCTGATCATGCCCTATTTCGTGGTCGAAACGGACGATGATTCCTTCAAGAAGGAAATCTCCTCCATGCCCGGCCAGTATCAACTCTCGCTCAAGCAATTGGAAATCAAGGTAGCCGAAGCCATGGACGACGGCCTCAAGGCGTGCATTCTGTTCGGCATTCCCGCCGAAAAGGACGAACGCGGCTCCGGTGCCTATGCCGAAACGGGCATTGTTCAGAAAGCCATCCGGCTGCTCAAGGACAAATGGCCGAACCTCGTCGTCATCGCTGACACCTGTCTGTGCGAATACACCTCACACGGCCACTGCGGAGTCGTCAAGAATGACTACGTGCAGAATGACCCCACCCTGAATCTCCTGGCAAAGGCCGCCGTGGCCCAGGCCAAGGCCGGTGCCGACATGGTCGCCCCGTCCGACATGATGGACGGCCGCGTGGCCGCCATCCGTGCTGCATTGGACAACGCCGGGTTCATCAACACCCCGATCATGTCCTATGCGATCAAGTTCGCGTCCGCCTTCTACGGGCCCTTCCGCGAGGCAGCCGAATCCGCACCGCAGTTCGGCGACCGCAAAACCTATCAGATGGACCCGCCCAACGGGCGCGAAGCCATGCGCGAAGCCGTGGCCGACCTGGAGGAAGGCGCGGACATCCTCATGGTCAAGCCGGGCATGCCCTACCTCGACCTCGTCCGGCAGGTGCGCGACAATTTCGACACACCCGTGGCCGTCTACCAGGTCAGCGGCGAATATTCGATGATCAAGGCCGCCGCCCACAACGGCTGGATCGATGAACAGAATATTGTCATGGAATCTCTGGTCGCCTTCAAGCGCGCCGGGGCTGATCTCATTCTTACATACTTCACCGAAGACGTACTCAAGGTATTGAAATAACATGAATGGACATCCCAAAGGCCATCCCGGCGGACACCCCCACGGCAAGGGCCATCCCGGTGCGGAAAACGCACCCAAGAAGTTTCTCGACGACGGTGTCACTCCCATCTGCCGACTCATCGCATGGGAAGTGACCCGGTCCTGCAACCTGGCCTGCAAGCACTGCCGGGCCGAGGCGCACCCCGAACCCTACGAGGGCGAACTTTCCACGGATGAGGCAAAGGCGCTCATCGACACCTTCCCGAACGTGGGCAGCCCGATCATCATTTTCACCGGCGGCGAGCCCATGATGCGGCACGACGTGTACGAGTTGATCGCCTATGCAAAGGCCAAAGGACTGCGCTGCGTCATGGCCCCCAACGGCACATTGATCACGCCCGAGACCGCACAGATGATGAAGGATGCGGGCATCGAGCGGTGTTCCATCTCCATCGACGCGCCCGAATCAGTCCAACACGACGAGTTCCGGGGCGAGGTCGGCGCGTTCGACGCCTCCATGCGCGGCATCCAGTACCTGAAGGATGTGGGCATCGAATTCCAGATCAACACCACGGTCACCAAGAACAACCTCCACCTGTTCAAGGACATCTTCAACCTGTGCGAGAACATCGGTGCTTCCGCCTGGCACATCTTCCTGCTCGTGCCCACGGGCCGCGCAGTGGAGCTGGGCACCGAGGTCATCACGGCCCAGGAATACGAAGATGTGCTCAACTGGTTCTACGATTTCCGCAAGACCACGGACATGCAGCTCAAGGCCACCTGTGCCCCGCATTATCACCGCATCCTCCGCCAACGCGCCAAGGAAGACGGCACGCCCGTGGACTTCGCCAATTTCGGCCTGGACGCGGTCAGCCGCGGCTGCCTGGGCGGCGTCGGATTCTGTTTCATCTCCCACCGGGGCCAGGTCCAGCCCTGCGGCTATCTGGAACTCGACTGTGGCAACGTCCGCGACATTCCGTTCCCGGATATCTGGAAAAAATCCCCACAATTCCTCAACCTGCGCAACCCCGAAGTATATGACGGCAAGTGCGGGTACTGCGAATACGAAAAGGTCTGCGGCGGCTGTAGAGCCCGCGCCCAGACCATGAATGGCCACTATCTGAAAGAAGAGCCATTGTGCTCGTACACGCCGAAAAAAAAGGCGAAGAAGTAGCCCCTCCGGCCCCCATCCCCAGCTTTTCCCAACTTTTTGGGTCGCTTCGCGGTGAATGGGGAAATGGGTGAGATGAACGTGACTAACGATCGATGATTGAAAAAACATCGCGCTCGTGAACCTTCATTAAAGGCGCGACAAAAAAGTTTTGAAAAGGAGTCCAGAGGGAGAACGGTTTCAAAAGTTTCCCCTCTGGCCACCGGAGGCACTCCAATGGACTCATACGACAAGCAGATCCTCGACATCATCCAATCGCACTTCCCGCTGGCCTCCCGTCCCTATGAAGAGGTCGGCAAGCAGGTGGGCTTGAGCGAGGCCGAAGTGCTGGAACGCGTGCGCGACATGAAGCGGTCCGGCCTGATCAGGCGCATGGGAGCCAACTTCAACTCCAGCACACTGGGCTGGCAGTCCACCTTGTGCGCGGCTTCCGTACCAGAGGACAAGCTTGACAAGTTCGTGGCAGAAGTGAACAAATTTGACGGCGTCACGCACAACTATCTGCGCGAAAACGAATTCAACGTCTGGTTCGCGCTCATCGCCCCGGACATGGACACTGTGGAAGCCATTCTCGCTTCCGTCACCAAATCCACAGGCATCAAGGTGCTGAACCTTCCGGCGGACAAGCTGTTCAAGATCAAGGTCGATTTCAAGATGGATAAATAGGCGACCGGAGGCGATCATGCACCAGATTTTCAAAATCCTTCTGCTCGGATTGGCCGCAGGCATTCTGGACGTCATCCCCATGGCCTTCCAGAGCCTGGACTGGCAGTCCATCGTGGCCGTCCTGGTCCACTGGCTGGGACTGAGCATCATCATTGCCTACGCTCGCATCCCCCTCAGCAACTGGGCTTCGGGAATGCTCATCTCCGGGCTGACCGCCCTGCCCATAGGCATCCTGGTCCACTCCACCAACCCCGGCGGCATTCTCCAGGTCCTGGTCTTCTCCCTGATCCTCGGCGGCCTGCTCGGTTATATGGCAGAACGACTGGTCACCGACCAGCCCTGACACGCTGTCATCGGCAACGGATTCGCTCATAGGGTTGGATAGTCAGACCTCAATTTTCAGAATCCCGGGAAGGAAAATACAGCGCCCTGAGCCGTTCGTACCGACTGGTTCCATTAGCGTCCCGGACTTTCAGCCGGTCCAACCCCGCCTGCAACCGGGCGATATAGTCGTCATCGGTCGCCTTATTAAAACCGAAATACAGACTCATCGACTCAAAAGCATACACCATCGGATACTCGTCCGAGGCCATCCCCTGCTCCCGCATCAACTGTCTGATCGCCAACGGGGCCTGGACAACAAGGTCCACTCTTCCCTCCTCCAACATCCTGAGCTGGGTGACAATACTGCTGAGCAGGACCATGCTTTTGTCGATCCCAGGATACTTGCCGAGCAGAATTTTTACAGGGGCTGTGTTGCGAACCATACCGATCCTGTATTTCTTCAACTCCGCACCATCGACAATGGAAATGCCCCTCATTTTCGGCGCGAACACTCCCATAGCCATCACGTCAATGGGACCAACCCACTTGAATTTATCACGTCTTTCCGGAAACAAGGCGAGGCAAAGAAGCGCCTTACCCGGCAAGGTCTCGACTTCAGTGACGGCCCGGGCCCAGTTGGTCACCTCGATGTTGTCGGGATAAAATGATTCTCCCGCCGCCTGCAAAACATCCCGCAACAAATCCACGGCAAATCCGGTGGGCGGACCATCAGGCCTGAGGATGATGAATGGAGGCAAATTCCCGGCGTAAAAATGTATTCCGTGTGCCTGGACCGGGAAAGGAAAGCCCAGCAAAACAACGCACAGGAATACGAATAGTTTTTGTTTAATTTTTACCCCATATTTTTCCATCGACGTAAAATAGCACATTTTTCATAAAACAAAAACACTCAAGAAGCATGCCCCCGATCAAGAGCACCCGAAACACTTGCGGTCGCCCCCGCTACCGGGTACACCACTCCTAACCAAACCAACCAAGCGGAGTGATTCAATGATCCTTTCCCCCTCCATGCTCTCATCGGATTTCGCCAACATGGAAACCGAGCTGAAAGCCCTGGAAGCAGCAGGCCTTGAATGGGTCCACCTCGATGTCATGGACGGAATGTTCGTTCCCAACATCACCTTTGGCCCGCCCATCATCAAAGCCATGCGCACGAAGTCGAACCTCTTCTTCGACTGCCACCTGATGATCAACGATCCGGGACGGTACATCGAGGATTTCGCCGATGCCGGAGCGGACCTCATCTGTGTTCACGCCGAGGCATGCACGCATCTGGAGCGGGTCTGCGCCCAGATCGTCGAAGCAGGGGCCAAACCCGCAGTGGCCCTCAACCCGCACACCCCGCTGGAATCCATCAAGTATCTCATCCCGCAGCTGCACATGGTCCTGATCATGTCCGTGAACCCCGGTTTCGGAGGCCAGAAATTCATCCCGTTCTGCCTGGACAAGGTCAAGGAACTCAAGGCCATGATCGAAAGCGCCGGGGCCGAGACCCTGATCCAGATCGACGGCGGCGTGACCCTGGAGAACGCCCGGACCCTGACGGATGCAGGCGTGGACGTGCTCGTGTCAGGTTCCGCCTTTTTCAAGTTCCCGCCCTACGGAGAACGACTCCGGGCCTTTCAGGACGCTTGCAAGTAGCACCCCTTTCATCAAACAATCCACGGGGACTGTAGATGCAGTCCCCGTTCTTATTGAGAGCATACATGGCAGTAGTCAGCTTACGCGATATCTCCATCAACTTCACCGGCACGGTCCTTCTGGACGGCATATCCATGCAGATCGAACCGGGCGAGCGTGTCTGCCTGCTGGGGCGCAACGGCGAGGGCAAATCCACCCTGCTCTCCATCATCGAAGGCATCACCCAGCCGGATTCCGGTTCCGTGGATTACGCCCGCGGCTCACGCGTGGCCATGCTTCCCCAGGAGGTGCCGCAGGATCTCGCAGGCACGATCTATGACATCGCCGCCCAGGGGCTTGGAGCCGTGGGCAGGCACCTGTCCGCATATCACGCCGCAGCCCATGCCCTGGCCGAATCCCTGGAGCCGGACGACACCCTGGTCAGCCAGATGGAACATGCCCAACACGCCTTGGAAGAGGCCGGAGGCTGGCCGCATCACCAAACGATCGAGACCGTGCTCTCGCACCTCAAACTCGACGGAGACGAACTGTTCGCGTCCCTGTCAGGCGGCACCAAGCGCCGCGCCCTGCTTGCCCGGGCCCTGGTTTCCGGGCCTGACCTGCTCATACTGGACGAGCCCACCAACCACCTGGACATCGACTCCATTTCCTGGCTGGAGGATTTTCTGCTTCGGCAGAATGCGGCCGTGCTTTTCGTCACCCATGACCGGGCCTTCCTGCGCAGGTTGGCCACGCGCATCGTGGAATTGGACCGGGGCAAACTCTTCAGCTGGGATTGCAATTACGACACCTACCTGGAACGCAAGGACGCGGTCCTGAGCGCCGAAGCCAAGCAAAACCACAATTTCGACCGCAAGCTGGCCGAAGAGGAAACCTGGATACGGCAGGGCATCAAGGCCCGGCGCACGCGAAACATGGGCCGGGTGCGGGATCTTCGCAAGATGCGCGAGGAGCGAAATGCCCGTCGCGACCGGACCGGCTCCGTCAGGATGGTTATCCAGGAGGCCGAGCGCACGGGAAAACTCGTGGTGGAAGCCACCGATATCTGTTTCGGATACAGCGATACCCCGCTGATCACGAATTTCTCGACGGCCATCATGCGCGGTGACAAGATCGGCCTCATAGGCCCCAACGGCGCGGGCAAGACTACCCTGCTAAAGATACTGCTGGGAGATATCAAACCACAGTCAGGGTCCGTCCGACGCGGCGTCAACCTCCAGGTCAGCTATTTCGACCAGCTCCGAGAGCAGCTCGACGAAACCGAATCCGCCCGGTACAACGTTGCCGACGGCAATGATTTCGTGACCATCAACGGCCACCAGCGCCATGTCATGTCCCACCTCAAGGATTTTCTTTTCACCCCGGACCGTTCCAGGGTGCCCGTCAGCGTACTCTCGGGCGGCGAGCGCAACCGACTGCTCCTGGCCCGGCTCTTCACTCGCCCGGCCAACGTCCTGGTCATGGACGAACCGACCAACGACCTCGACGCCGAGACCCTCGACCTGCTTGAAGAGTTGCTCATGGACTATCCCGGCACCCTGCTGCTGGTCAGCCATGACCGAGACTTTCTCAACAACGTGGTCACCTCCTCCATCGCCTTTGAAGATGACGGCGTGGTCGCTGAATACGTGGGCGGCTATGACGACTGGGTTCGCCAACGTCCGGATAAAACGGCCGGCCCCGTCAAGACATGCAAACAAAAAATCGCTTCCAAACCGGAAAGTCCTGCCAGGCGCAAGTTGAGCTACAAGGAAAAATTCGAACTGGAAAAAAAGCGGGAGGCACTTGCGACCATGCCCGCCCTGATCGAACGACTGGAAACAGAACTTGAAGCCCTGCAAGCCAAAATGTCTGCACCGGATTATTTCAAGAATTCCGGCGAGGTAATGAATGACGACCAAAGGCGCATGGAAACCCTTGAGTCTGAATTGGAAATCGCCTATGAGAGCTGGGAACAACTCGAAACCGCCCTTGAAGGCGTAGAACTGGACTGACCATGAAAGCGCTGAACATCCGCAACGTCGACCCCGACGACTTGACCGCCTGCCATACCATAGAAGCCAATTGTTTTCCCCCTGCCGAGGCGGCCTGGACCACAAGCTTACGCAACCGCATCGAGCACTTCCCCGAAGGGTTTTTCGTGGCCGAATGGGAAGGCCGTGTGGTCGGTCAGATCAACTCCGGCTCCACGAACAAGGACGACATCACCGACGAGGAATTCAAGCAACTCATCGGGCATGATCCCGATGGCTGCCACATCGTCATATTCTCCCTGTCCGTGCATCCAGACTTCCAGCGGCGCGGCATTGCCGACAAGCTCATGTCAAATTTCATCGAACAGGCCCGTGAAATGGGCAAGTCCACGGTCAAGCTGCTGTGCAAGCATGATCTCATCCCCTACTACGCCCGCCATGGTTTCCTCGACGAGGGCCTGTCCGCCTCCAGCCACGGCGGAGTACCGTGGCACGCCATGACCCTCCACCTGTAGGCCTGCTCCAGACATCGCCAAAAAAAGGCTGACGGGAATGAACCCGTCAGCCTTTTTCGTCTGAACTGTGGACGGCCTACCATCCCTTGGTCTTGAGGATGTCGTTGACCTTCTTTTCGGTCTTCTTTTCCACGATGACCATTTTCTTGGCCTGCGCTTTCTTGATCTTGTCGGTCAAGGCTTCTATGTCGGCAGGTTTTTCCATGAAGTCCATGGCGCCAAGCTTCATGGCCTGAATGCCCGCCTCGAGAGTAGCCTGGCCGGTGAGCAGAATGACCTGCATATCCGGGTGGCTCTTCTTGATGAGCTTGAGCATGTCGATGCCGTTCATGTCGGGCATCTGCAGGTCGAGCACGATGGCGTCGTAATCACCGGCGCTCAATGCGCTGACGGCGTTAGTCGCGGTTTCCGCAGTGCTCACGTCCATTCCACGGATTGTCATCCTTTCGGACAGGGCTTCCAGGAATTCCTTTTCATCATCGATAAGCAGTACTTTTTCTGCCATTGTCTTTCTCCAATTCGGTATGAATGTGATGTTACTTGGACCCGGTTGCCGCCAAAACGCGCAACTCGCTGGTTCCAGTGTCCTCATCCACGGTCACGCTGGCGTTCATGGCCTGCGCAAGGGGTGAAAACGATTCGTCATTCTTCAGCGGAGCATCCTTTCCTGGAGCGGAAAGGGAGAACGATGCGCCGCCGGACACGGATTTCAGGCCGATGACCAGGGTGTCGCCCGCCTGCATGCAATCCAGGGCTGCCACTATGGAGGAGTGCAGCAGCCGTGTCAGATCAAAGGGGTTGGTGACCAGGGAAACTGCTTGGCAATCCCCCGAGGTCAACCTGATCTGTTTCATGTCGGCAATACGTGTGGTCAGGGCCACTGTCAGATCGAGGGCTTCCACAAGATCCAATTCGCGGACAGCCTCATCGGTCGAATGCGCAAAGGCATTCATGTTCTTGATGATGGTATCACCCCGCCGAACCTGGCCCTGAATGGAATTGGCCGCGCTTTTCAGCCGATCGGGCTGGATGGGCATGCCCCGATCTGCCATGAGCGTGAAATCCTCGATCAGTCCCGCCGATTCATTGATAACGGCAAAGACGTTCTTTATCTCATGGGACACGGACGCGCTGATGCGCCCGAAAAACTGTAACCCTTCGCGGGAGTTCGATGTTGTTTGGGTCATTAATTCTTCCTCCCGATCAACCTGCGACCTGGTTGATCCTGGCAATGAGGTCATCAATCTGAATGGGTTTTATCAGGTAATTGCATCCGGCCGCACAACCGGCCTTGAAATCCGCCTCGGAACCATGACCGGAAAGGAATATGAACTTCATGTCCGGGTGTTGGGAAGAAAGGCGCTCCATGAGATCCAATCCACTCAATCGAGGCATTTTCATGTCGAGCACCGCAACGGCGTAGTCGGTCCGGGAAGCCATTTCCAGGGCCGCCTCGCCGTTGTCCGTCCAATCCGCATCCACCCCGCGAAATTCGAGGCGTTCCGCCATTGCGGAAACCAGTTCCACTTCGTCGTCAACCAGAAGTACTTTCATATCGCTCAAGCCTCTTTAGAACCCTTCAGGGGCATTGTGATGGTAAAAACCGTTCCTTTGCCTACTTCGCTCTCAACGGCCATGGTACCGCCCAGCTCTTCGACCAGCCCATAGGTGATGGAAAGGCCGAGGCCTGTACCACCACTCTTTTTCTTGGTGGAAAAGAACGGATCGAATATACGCTTGATATCCGCTTCCGGTATGCCGCACCCGTCATCCTGCACAGCAAAAACCAGCTTGCCGTCGGTGACTTCACGAGCGGAGATGTAGAGATGTCCACCGTCACTCATGGCCTGAAACGCATTGTTGACCAAGTTGAGAAATATCTGTTGCAACTTGCCCCGATCAGAGACGAACGCGGGCAGATTCTCCGGAATATCCATAGTGATGGCAATGCTGCGATACTCCGCTTCCTTGCGCAAAAAATCCACGACCTCGTTCGCCAACTCCTTGAATTCGATGGAATCCATTTCTACGTCGATATGACGGGCAAAACTCAGAAGCCGCTTGGTGATCTTGCCGCAACGGGAAACCGAATTGATGATGGACCGGATGTTTGCCAGCAGCCGCTCGTCGTGGGCGTACTCCTGCTTGTAGACAAACAGATCATTTATGAGCCCGGCCTTTTCATTGATAATGGCCAGCGGGTTGTTGATCTCATGAGCCACACCAGCCGCCAATCGCCCGATGGAGGCCATGCGGTTGGTGTGCTCCATCCGATGCAGGGTCCGCGCCCTGGTCTGGTCGGCGATATAAATCTTGTTGACCATGTATGTGGCCACCCCGACAATCACAACCAGGATAAGTGCGATGCTGACCAGCATGATCCACAGCAACTCCATCCTGATTGTTTGCAGAGGCTTCATCAATTCCTCTGTATCCTTGACCACGAGGACGATATACGGAGTGTCCTTTATATAGGCGTATCCAACGGTATAATCAGTACCGCCATTGCCCGGCACCTGCTGGACGCTGGTTTTTTCCGAATAAGACGGGATAGCCAGGTCCACCTTGGTCAACAGCGTACCGTGCTGTTTTGACGGGGTCTGGATGATACCGTTTCGATCCACCATGAAGGCATCGCCACCGCCCGGCAGATCTATTGAAGTGAGCATGGAATTGAACTGCCCGGTATCCAGCGTTGCCCTGAGCACGAAATCCTGACCTGTCCGCGCGTCAAGAACCTTTCGGGCAACGATCAGATGCGGCTCGTCCCGGAAACCGAGAAAAACGCTGCTGATATACGTACCGTGCTCCAGGGAATCCCGAAACCACTCCTGCTCGCTGTAGTCGCGCCCCAGAAGGTCGTAAGGTCCGATATAGGCGATCTGCTGCCCATGGTCATTGATAATCCCGATGTCCACAAATCCCCCGAAACTGGTTTTCAGGGAAGCCAGGATATTGGTGAGATTATCGGAATCATGCAAGCCCTCGATGCCCTCGTGCTCAGCCAGAAATTCCAGTGCCTTGGTCCGCTCTTCCAAATAGTACGCAACCGATCGGCGCGTGTTGGACGTGGTACGAGCCGTGCGCAGAAGATTTTCCGACTCAAGGGAATGCCGGGTGACGTTGTAATCGATGAAAGCCATCACCGTCAGCGGAATCAATGCCACCACAGCCAGCAGGGCTATGGCGAGACGCCAGATGCGATGATAGTTGAACAGGTCTTTGCCTGTAGCGCCGTTGGATTCGGTGTCCCAAAACTGCGGCCTGATCTTTTCCATTAACGACATGACGTCACCCGGCTTCCGTACTTACGAGTTGGAGCGGATTTTTTCGTTGGCATCCTTGAGCGCCTTGCTCAGGACGTCGATATCCACAGGCTTGTGCAGGTAGGCAAATGCGCCGAGATCCATACACACCTTGCGATCTTCTTCCGAACCGTGACCGGTCAGAATGATAACCTCGATATTCGGATGCTCGCTCTTGACCCTGCGCAGAACCTCGATACCGTCGATACCGGGCATCTTGAGGTCGAGGATCATCACTTCAGGTTCGTCATCCCGCACCAGATTCAGAGCGGACTCTCCATCGTAGACCACGGCGGAACCCATGTCACGCATCATCAAACGCTCTGACAGGGTCTGGACGAATTCACGCTCGTCATCCACCAGCAAGACCTTGGACGGGATGTCGAAGTCCATTTTGCGGTAGATGTCATTTTGGTGGAATCCTTTGCCCACGCCGGTCTTCACCTCAAGGACGCCATCGATACCGGCCACGATATCGGCCAGATCCTTCTCCAGCTTTTCCAGCAGGAGCACGTGCTTGTTGATGGTCAAGGTGACAGTGCCCTTTTTGGCGGAGACCACCACATTGTGCCCCTCACCGGCCAGAACCGTCCCGACCCTGGCGGCCAGGAGAAAGTCCTGAACCTTGGCACGGGATGCATCGGTCACCTGCACGGCGGTGTTGGCGAGCTGCTCGATGATAAGGTCGGCGCTCTTCTCCACACCTGAGCTGCCCACGGGGACAATGAGGTCATAGAGCTTCCTGGCCCAGGGGTCCTTTTCCCCCTTCAGGGCGGCAACCCAGACGGAACGATCCTCGTCATCCTTGTGGATGATCTTGAGGGCATGCTTTTCGGCATAGCCTTCGGTCTTTTCCGCCACGGCCAGACGCTCTTTCATGCTGGAGATGAGGCAGACCTTGAGGATGTGATCGATATCAGGAGAAGGCAGCTGCGAAGCAAAACCGGAAAACAGCAGCTTATCCTGATCAACAAGCTTCCGGGCCATGGCCAGACGCAGCCAGGCAATGGCCCTTTCCTTGTCATGGCTGAACGTGTTGAAAACAGAGGTCTTGGCCTGGAAGGCACGAGCAATTTTCGATTCGGCAAGGCCTGAGAGTGCCGCGGCATCGGCCACGATTTCCTGATCAGTGACCAGCCGGTACCCCGTGGAATCCAGGACGCGCTTGACGACTACTCCTGCTTCGGAAAACAGGCCGTTGAATATGGTGATTACAGACATGATTACTCCCTATCTACGCCCTAAGCGAGGCGGCAAACAGTGGTAAGAGGACAATTATCTTCCTCGCCGTCCTTGTGTGCGCTCTCATGAGTGGCACAAATGGCGGCCTCCATTGTCGGGTAGATGTGATCCCGACCGATCTTCTCCAGCAGGTGGGTGCGTTCGAGCACAGCCATGACCGACTCATTCACGCCACACAGGGATATGTCAAGCCCGCTGGAACGAACCCGGTCCACGATCAGGGACAGGGCTTCCTCGCCCGAAGCATCCATGTCGTTGATACCGCTGGCCACAAGAATGATGTGCCGGAGCTTGTCGTTACCCATCATCCGCTCGGTGATCTTGTCTTCCAGGAAGCTCGCATTGGCAAAGAACAACGGTCCGTCAAAACGAACCAGAGCCACATGCTGGCACTCTTTCATTCCGAAGGCCGTTGCATCGCGCAGGGACTGGTCGGCGGTTCTGGACAGATTGGCGATACGGGGACGCATTGACTTGTACAGGAACACGGCCAGGGAAAGCGCCACACCAACCATGATACCCTTGTCCAGATGCGGCGCAAAGGCCAACGTGCAGATAAAGGAAAGTATGGAAATGGCACCGTCATACCACTGGGCCTTCCAGGCATGGATGAAACCGGAAGCGTTGATCAGACCTATGACGGCCATCATGATGACGGCGGCGAGTACGGCCTGGGGCAAATGGTAGAGCAGCGGCGTGAAGAACATCAGGACGATGACCACCATGAGCGAAGTGAAAACGCTGGACAGGCCGGTGACGGCACCCGCCTGGAGGTTGACCGCCGAACGGGAAAACGAACCGGATGCAGGATAGCTCTTGCCGCAGGCGCCGAGCATGTTGGCCAAACCCTGACCAATGAGTTCCTGGTTGGGATCGAGGCGCTGCCCGGTCTTGGCTGCCATGGCCTTGGCAATGGAAATGGCCTCCATGAAACCAAGCAAGGAGATGATCGCGGCGAACGGGAGCAGATGGAGCATTACCTTGAAATCAAGGGGAGGAGCGGAAATGGCAGGGATGCCTGAAGGCACCGTTCCCACCACGGCCCCGCCGCCCATCATCTTCAAGGCAGAGGTGTCGATCCGTGCATTCCCGACCTTCAAGCGCCAGGTCCGGCCATCGGTGCTCATGCCTGCCGGGACCATGCCCGATTCATAAAATGCCAGATTGCCGTCGGACTGTTCCACTCCCTCGAACAGGATGTCACGGAGTTGCGAGCGCAGGTCATGGGCCTGCAATTTGAGCCGGGCAATCTTGACGTTGACGACGCTGAGGTCGTGCTGCACGTCGAGTACACCCACGGCGTCCTTGGCGGACTTGACCTCTTCCATCTGCTTGCCGAGGGCGGCACGTTCAATGCCCATTTCGTCAATACCCGTGATGGTGCTGTTGAAAGCGGCAATGGTCTCATGCACGACCGGAGAATGGATGGCATCCAACACGACCTTGGCGTCGTGGTTGAAGCCAAAGCCCCATGACAGCGAAGTGGTCACGACCACGGCCACCAACACGTTGGGAATCCGGGGATTGATACGTTTGAGCACGATCATGATGCCGAAGGCGAGTACCCCCATGCCCAGCGAAGGCCAGTGGGTATAGTGCATCGCACTCTCGACCACACGCATGATGGTCTCATAATGATGCTCCGCGCTGTCCACGTACACGCCGAACATCTTGGAGAACTGGGACGAAGCAATGATGATGGCGGCCGCGTTGGTGAAGCCGTTGACCACCGGATGGGACAGGAAATTGACAACCAGGCCGAGCTTGAGCACGCCGAGCAGGAACTGGAACATTCCCACCATGAGCGCAAGCAGGATGGCATACGCGATGTACCCTTCACTGCCGGCGGTGGCCAGAGGCTCCAGGGAGGCAGCGGTCATGAGCGACACCACTGCCACCGGACCGGTGGCCAACTGACGGCTGGAGCCGAACAGCGCGGCTACGAGAGGGGGAAGAAACGACGCATACAGACCGTAGTAAGCGGGCATTCCGGCCAACTGTGCGTACGCCATTGATTGCGGGATGAGCACAAGGGCAACGGTCAGCCCCGAAATGGCGTCAGCACGAAGTGCCGCCCCATTGTACCCCTTGAACCAGTCAATGAAAGGGAATATTTTTGAAAGCATCCAACCTCTTCCTTCATGGAGCCTGCAACATTTTGCGGCACATCTGCATCAAATCGTTGAACAGTGCACCAGCATCGTACAGATTGTAGTTTTTGAACCGAACCAAACCATCTGCCATGGTAAACAGGATGAGCGCCGATTTCCGGGGATGAATGTTCGCATCAATGGAACCGTCTTTCTGCCCTGCCACAACCGCCTTCTCGAAATTATCCACGAGGCAGTTGTAGATGTCCTCCAGGTTATCTCTGAACTCCGGATTCGATTCGGAGAACTTGTAGAGAAAGTGCCTTTGCAGGAGCAGGAACTTGTCTTCCATCAAGCCGGCCAGGTAGAGATAGAATGAGATGACCTCCTCCGCCATCTCAAGACCTGAATTGAACGGCCTGTTCTCGAAGAACCGTTCGAACTGGTCCACTATATCGTCCCTGGTCTTTTCCAGTATCGCCAGCAGGAGCCCTTCCTTGCTCTTGAAGTGATAGAAAATCGTCCCCTCGGCCGCCCCGGTGAGCCGGGCCAATTCCTGCCCGGATGTCTCCGCAAACCCCTTATGCGCAAACATAAACGAGGCAACCTTGAGTATGGAATCCTTCTTCTTCATGCTGACAATCCTTCATTTCCGAAAACCGAGTACTCACTCAGTTTTCTTGCTTATAATTGCTAATAGGCTTTAATGTCAAAATAAACCGTAAAACTGAGTGTATACTCAGTTTTTTCATCGATCAATATATAATTATTGAAAAAATGCAGTCAGCTGACCACGGTTGAGAAAGAAAAAATGAAAAAAAAGCCCTGTCCGGTCGAGACCGGACAGGGCGCTGAAGTGGAACATGTCAAAACCTAGCTCAACCAGTCGTCATCCTCCTCAATGGGGGCAAAACCACGGCGAATGGTGTTTTCACAGACCAACCGGGGGTCAAGGAACTGGAGCAGGTAATCCGGGCCACCGGCCTTGGAACCCACACCGGACATCTTGAAACCGCCGAAGGCATGTCGTTCGACCAAGGCACCCACAGAAGGCTTGTTCAGGTAGAGGTTACCCACCCGGAATTCCTTGTAGGCCCGTTCAAGATGATGCGGGCTGCGGGAATAAATGGCCCCGGTCAGGGCGAACTTGGTGGAGTTGGCGATATCGAGTGCCTCATCCATATCACTGGCACGCATGACAACGAGCACCGGACCGAACACTTCTTCCTGAGCGATACGGTGCTCTTTGGTGATGCCGTCCACAATGGTCAAAGGCACGAAGCAGCCGCCCGTGGCCTTGAGATCGTCGGACACCTCGCGCTTGACCAGCAGGTTGCCCTCTTCCTCGGCAATCTTGACGTAGCGCATGACGTTTTCCTGGGCCGCCCTGTCCACCACCGGCCCCATGTAGTTGGCCGGGTTCTCGGAAGGTCCGAGCTTGACCGACTTGGCAGCCTCGGTCAGTCTATCGACAAAACGGTCGTAAATGGAATCGAGAACGATGACCCGCGAACAGGCCGAGCACTTCTGTCCCTGGAAACCGAAAGCGGCATACAACACGCCGAGTACGGCTTCGTCGAGATCGGCATCGTCAT
This sequence comes from Pseudodesulfovibrio sp. S3, assembly GCF_004025585.1. Taxonomy (NCBI): domain Bacteria; kingdom Pseudomonadati; phylum Thermodesulfobacteriota; class Desulfovibrionia; order Desulfovibrionales; family Desulfovibrionaceae; genus Pseudodesulfovibrio; species Pseudodesulfovibrio sp. S3. The sequence goes on along the minus strand of NZ_QTZO01000001.1, from coordinate 163,521 downwards.
CGATAATGGTGGCGTTCTTGCCTCCCATCTCGGCAATGACCTGCTTGCACTGCATCTGACCCGGCTGCACCTTGGCGGCACGTTCCTGAATGCGCAGGCCCACTTCCATGGAGCCGGTGAACGCAATGACCGAGACATCCGGGTGATCCACGAGATGATCACCCATGACCGCCCCCCGGCCCGGACAGTAGTTAAACACGCCGTCAGGCAGCCCAGCGGCCTTCCACATGTCCACCATCCCGCGTCCAACGCAGGAGGAAATGCCCGCGGGCTTGTAAACCACAGGGCAGCCGGAAACAATGGCGGCGGAAACCATGCCCACGGAAATGGCCAGGGGGAAGTTCCACGGGGCGATGACCGCGGCCACGCCCTTGCCCTGGTAGAAGAGCTGACTCATCTCGCCGGGAGCACGGCCCATGCGGCGGGGAGCACCCAGCCGGATCATCTCGCGGGCATAGTATTCCAGGAAATCAATGGCCTCGGCCACGTCGGCGTGGGCCTGGTCCCACTGCTTGCCCACTTCCAACACCTGGAGCGCGGACAAATCGTATATGTTGTCTTTAAGATATTGGGACGCCTTGAGCAGGGCCTCGGCACGCTCCCGAGGTGCAACGTCGCGCCAGGAGAGATAGGCTTCCGACGCCGCCTCTATGGCCCGGTCCACCTCACCCACACCCGCCTGACACACGGAACCGACAATCTCTGACGGGTCGGCCGGATTGTAGGAATCCAAAGTGTCGCCGGTGACGACATCCCGGCCGTTGATGAACAAAGGAATCTGTCCGCCCATGGCAGCACGGACCTTGGCGATGGATGCGGGAAAAGCCTGGCGTTCGGCCTCGATGGTGAAATCAACGGCCGGGAAGTTGGAAAAACGGGGCAGCCCGTCCGTCTTTGCCTCTTCAGGCACACACTTGCCTTCCAACTGCCGCCTGAGAGTGATCTCGGGGTTCTCCAAAAGGCGATCCATATCCGCCTCATCGGCAAAGGTTTGCTTGAGGAAGGACTCGTTGGCCGTATTCTCAAGCAAGCGGCGGACAAGATAGGCCATGCCGGGCAGCAGGTCGCCATAGGGGCAGTAGAGCCGGACGCGCTTGGCCACGTTCTTGAGCCCCTTGCGCACGGGTTCGGCCATGCCGTAAAGCACCTGGAACTCATACCGCTCCTCAGGCACGTTCAGGGCCGCAGCCGTTTCCATGACCGCAGCGATGGTGCGGATGTTATGCGAGGCGCAGGCGAAATGGCAGATATCCGAATTTTCGAGGATGTACCTGGAAACCCGCTCATAGGCCATGTCGGATTCGGGTTTGTGCGTCCAGACCGGCACGGACCAATCGTTCTGCTTGGCAATGACGGTCTCGTAGTCCCAGTACGCCCCCTTGACCAGACGGATTGACACCGGAAGGCTCTTCTCCCGGGCCCAGGAGATGAAATCGTGAACATCGTCATCCACGCTGCGCAGATAGGCCTGGAACACGATGCCCAAATGAGGATAGTCGGGATATTTCGTGCGCAGTCGTTTGTACAACTCGACAGTGGCTTCCTTGTACTTGAGTGACTCCATGTCGATGCACATGAACCCGCCCATCTCCATAACCTTCTTATATATGGGTTCGATGCTGGCCAGCATGCCTGTGGCCGTACCGTCCAGGTCAACGGGCTTGGACTGGGAATAGAATGCGGACGGCTTGACCGCCACATTGACCTTGGGCGCATGGCCCCAGTCCAGTTCGTTGGCCCCATCATCGAGCGGCTTCCACTTGCCCATTTCGTTCTGTATGGCGTCCAAGACCTCAAGATAGCCATCCCGGTAGGCGGCCGATTCCACCTCGGACACCGTGGCTTCACCCAGAAGGTCGAGAACGAAAGAGAACCCTTCCTTACGTAACTTCTTGATTCCCTTGACAGCTTCTTTGGCCTCTTGGCCGATAATGAACTGACGGGCCATGGATTCGATGTTGGAACGGATGGTCCTGTTCAGAACCTTGGCCACCAGTCCGCCGCCTATTTTGGTCTTGGTGGCTCCCCATTTCAGGACATCCGGGATGTTGGAATCCTCTGTTGCGAAATATTCTTCGATATGGCGGGAAAGTGATTCCGATGTATTAAGGTACGGAAGAACATCAACGAATCTGAACATTTGGACCTTGAAATCATCGTTTTTCATGGCCCAATCCATGACTTTCCCAGTCCACCAGCCTTTATTGAAAACCGAAGGAGATTCGCCGGAAATGGACGTAAAAAACTCCCTGCCCCGAGTTATGATGCTCGGGTCCAGGGAGGTCGTGTTTGTGGACATCTGTGACTCCTTTAATTCTATTCGTTTTCGTGGGGTAGAGGTATGACCCGTGATTCCTTCACCGTGGTCAACACTATGGTGGAATTGGTATCCCGGACCGGCCCGATGGTCCCAAATCTTGCCAGAGTCGCCTGCAGGGCTTCCGTGTCTTCAACTCGGACCTTCACAAGATAGGAATCCCGCCCTGCCGTGTAATGCACTTCAAGAACTTCCGGGAATTCAGCCAACTTCTGTCCGACTTCGGTGGCCCCAACGCCTTCCTCCACCCGAATGGATGTGAAGGCGGTCAGCCCCCTGCCCAAAGCTTTATGGTTGACAATACACTCATAGCCTTTGATGATGTCGGTCTTCTTCAGCTTGCGCACGCGTTCCAGCACCGCCGAAGGAGCCTTGCCGACTTTTCGGGCCACTTCTGCATTGGAAACCTTGCCGTCTTCCTGAAGTATCTTCAGGATTTCCAAGTCCAACTTGTCAATCTTTCTGTTATTCATGGAATAAAGAAATAATATTCTTTTTCAATTCTGTCAACCACCGCCGGCATCAATGTGAGAAACCCGCACAAGCTCCTTTTCATTTCTCAAATCCTCAGATAATCTGACAATTCGACGAGTTTTGGCCAAGAGCCACACAAAGCCTGATAAAACTCCTATTGAAGGGCCACAAACAGACCGGTCAAATGACAGACGCACAAATATCCATTTCGCCCCAGGGCAACAGCCTGCACGTGGCCCTTTCCGGCCGCCTGGACGCAGCAGGCACGGCCGCCATATGGTCCGCTGCGGTCAAAGGCGTCAGTGCAGCCCCGTTCACTGCCCTTACGGCCGATTGTAGCGGCGTCACCTACATGGACGGTTCCGGAGTGGCCCTGCTCGTCAAGCTCAGAAAAATGGCCGCGCAAAAGAACTCGGCCATGACCCTGGCCAACCTGCGCGAAAAAGACAGTCAACTTGTCGGCCTGACATGGAATATCGATCTGCCTGAGTGGCAGACCTCCAAAGAGCGGCGAGGATTGGCAACGGCCTTGGGCGAAATGACCAACGAACTGTGGCTGGGCATTCGTGCCATGGTCGCCTTTGTGGGCGAATCCACACTCCTGCTGGGTCAGGCGCTGCTACATCCGGGTCAGGTGCGCTGGAAGGACGTTGTGCTCTCCTGCATCAACGTGGGAGTCGAGTCCCTGTTCATCATCGCCCTGATCGGATTTCTCATGGGATTGATCATGTCCTTTCAATCCGCCATCAGCCTGCAGCGGTTCGGCGGCGAAATTTTCGTACCCAACATGCTCGGTCTGGTCATGTTCCGCGAAATGGGCCCCCTTGTGACTTCAATTCTCCTGGCCGCGCGGTCCGGTTCCGCCTTTGCCGCCGAAATCGGCACCATGAAGATCAACGAGGAACTGGACGCCCTGACCACCATGGGGCTGTCCCCCATGCGTTTTCTGGTAGTGCCGAAACTCCTGGCCACCATGATGGTCATTCCGCTGATGACCATGTTCTTCAATCTGGCCAGCCTGGTCGGCGGAGCCGTGGTCATGCTCTCCCTGGGATATCCGCTGGTCACCTTCACTTCGCGCGTTTTCTCCTACCTCACCCTGACTGATTTCTGGGGCGGCATGGCCAAGGCACTGGTCTTCAGCTTCCTGGTGGCCGGAGTCGGCTGCCTTCGCGGGATGCAGACCCGATCAGGAGCCAGCGCAGTCGGCCTGTCCACCACCAGCGCCGTTGTTTCGGGCATCATCCTCATCGCCTTTGCCGATGGCTTATTTGCCATGGCTTTCTATTATATAGGGATATAAAGGCAAAGAGGCATGACAAACACCACCCCCATCATAAGCGTGAGAAACCTCACCTGCGGCTACGACGACACCGTGGTGGTGGAGGACGTCAGCTTCGACGTCCACAGGGGTGAGGTCTTCATCATCCTTGGCGGTTCCGGCTGCGGAAAATCCACCCTGCTCAAGAACATGATCGGCCTGATACAACCCATGGCGGGACAGGTCTTCTTCGGCACGGAAGACCTGACCATGGCCGATGGCAGACAGCGGAACGATATCATCAGGCAATTCGGAGTCATGTATCAGATGGGTGCCCTGTTCGGGTCCATGTCCCTGCTGCAAAACGTCATGCTGCCGCTGGAAGAGTTCACCAACCTGCCCAAAGAAGCCATGTCCATCATAGCCAAATCCAAATTGGCCATGGTGGATCTGGAAAACGCCGCCTACAAGATGCCTTCGGCCCTTTCCGGGGGCATGAAGAAGCGGGCAGCCATCGCCCGAGCCATGGCCCTGGATCCCGACATTCTCTTCCTGGACGAACCGGGTGCAGGTCTGGACCCCATATCCAGCGCAGCACTCGATGAACTGATTCTCGACCTGGCCAAGAATCTGGGCATCACGTTTGTCATCGTCACCCATGAATTGGAAAGCATTTACAAAATAGCGGATCGGGTTATCATGCTCGACAAGGAAGTCAAATCCATCGTAGCCGAAGGCGACCCCCTTGAACTCAGGGATACTTCGGACAACCTGTTTGTCAGGCGATTCTTCCTCCGCCAGCCGAACATCGGGAAGCCGGGCTTTGACCAGGACGGACAGCCGACAACGTAAGGATTTTGAATGATAAGAAAAAATGATTATTTCAAATTAGGCGCCTTCATTATCCTGGGTACTTCCATGCTCCTGGCGGTCATCGTCATCCTCGGTGCAGGGCGATTTTTCGAAACCACCTATCCTCTGGAAACCTACTTTGACGAATCCGTCAACGGCTTGGCCGTGGGATCTCCGGTCAAGCTGCGCGGCGTTGCAGTGGGCCGGGTGGCGGAAATCAACTTCGTGTCCAACATATACCACCAGGCCAAAAGCGACGAAGCCCGCTATGTTTATGTCAGATGCGAAATCACCCCGAACCTTTTCGAGAACATCGCGGAAAAGACTTTTGGCGCTCACGTTGAGAACGAAGTAAAACGAGGCCTGCGTATGCGCCCCACTTCGCTGGGACTCACGGGCCAACTCTTTCTGAATACCGTATACGAAGACCCGAATACCAACCCGCCGCTGCCCATAGATTGGAAACCGAAATCAGCCTATATCCCATCAGTGCCCTCCACCTTGAGCCGTGTGGAGGCAGCCATCACCACCATCAGCAAGACCCTGAGCGGCCTGAAACAGGAAGACCTCGAATCCATCATCTCCGATGTGAAGGACATCGTTAACACCATCAACGGCTTCATGAAGACCGAAGGTGGCCGCGAAGCAGGAGACCGCCTGATCGGCATACTTGGGGAGACCCGCACGCTCCTGGCAAGAACCAACCAACTCCTTGCCGACCCGGCAACGGAACGGATCATCCCGGAAACAGCCTCAGCCATAGCGACCGTCAACCGCATCGCCACGGAATCGGAAAGCGACATCATCGCTGCAATACGAGAGACCAAAGAGGCCATGACCAGCTTCAAGCAGGCCTCGGAAGTCCTCGGCAGGACTCTGGCAGATCCGCGCATGGACAAGGCCCTGGGGGAAATCGCCCCCACCCTGGAAAACATATCCAAAGCATCTGCTGACCTGACCGCCGCCGTGGCCAAAGTCCACAACCTGGCCAACCGCCTGAACGGCGTTGTGGCATCCGAAGAGGCGAACATCCACTCCATTATCGAGGATACCCGCGAAGTCATGCAGAATGTCAAGGAACTCACGGGCGATGCCAAACGGTATCCATCCGGCATGCTTTTCGGCACTCCGCCGACCAAACCCAGTCCCGAAACCAGGTAGCGGGGTCATCCACCATGAAACGACAACACATCCTCATAGCAATCCTGACCGTGGCATTGAGCACTGCTGCCTGCGTCAAGTTGGGCGGAAAACCTCTGGATAAACGATATTTCCAGATTACCCCCGTGCGCACGGCCGAAAAAAACACCGTTCCCGAGGACTTCGTGCTCAAGGTCCGCCGACTCTCCATCTCCGACATCTACAACACTCGCGAGCTGGTCTACCGAGGGCCTGAGGGGCGCATCGATTCAGACTTCTACAACATGTTCTTTGTCACCCCCGGCAACATGCTGACCACGGAACTGCGCACCTGGCTTCGCGATTCCGGTCTCTTCTCGCACATTATCGAACCGGGCAGCATGATCGTGCCTGACCTGACCCTGGAGGGGGTGGTCAACGCCCTGTACGGCGACTACTCCGGCCCTGCCCCGACAGCCGTGGTGGAAATGCAGTTCTTCGCGGTGGATGAATCCACTGCTGAAAACGTCATCGTCTTCTCCAACACCTATTCAAAACGCATCCCCATTGCCGAACCTGACCCCCAATCCCTGGTCCAGGCCATGACCCAAGGCGTCCAGGCCATCTTCACAGAACTCGAAAACGATCTGGCCACAGCGCCACTCAGGAAATAATGGTCAAGAAGAACAGTACATACCATCCGGCTGAATTCGACGAGGTGGACGAGCGCCCCAGCCGCTCCCAACTCAAACGCGATATGCATGAACTGCAAAAGCTCGGAACCGATCTGGCGAATCTGGGCGATGCCGTCGTCAAAGATGCGAACCTGCCCCCTGAAGTGGAAAAGGCTCTGCTGCTCATAAAAAAGATCACCAAACACGAGGCTGCTCGGCGGCACATGCAATACGTGGGCAAGCTCATGCGCACCTTCGACACCAGTCATGTCCGGGAAATTGTGGAGGCCGCCCAACAGGGGCATTCCCTCAAGACCGCCGAATTCCACCGTCTCGAAATCATTCGTGACAGGCTGGTTAACGGCGATGACGATCTGTTGCAGGAATTGTTCGAAGCCAACCCGGAGGAAGGCCAGCGCATAAGACAGCTCACCCTGAATGCTCGGCGGGAAAAAGCCGGCAACAAGCCCTCCAAGAGCGCCCGCGCCCTTTTCAAACTGCTCCGCTACCTGCCTCCCATTCCGGAAAAATAATCGCCCAGCCCCTTGACGTGGGCGACAAGGGAATTATCTTCAGGACCACCATATATAAACGACGGCCTGCCGCTGGCCCCAAGGAGATACAATGGTTATTCATGAATACGCCGGAATTGTCACGGAACTGCCGGACAGAAACTGCCCTCATTGCAACCAGGTCATGGATGCGTGGCTCACGCCCCCCGAGACCTGCTGGGGCGTCATTCTGGTCTGCAACAACAACAACTGCCCGCACTATCTCGGTTCGGAACAGGACATCATAAACAAACGGGATGATTCCCATCTGGGCTGCCGCTACGCAGAAGACCCGGGCAACGGTTTCAAACCCGTCAACATCCTTGCCGTCTGTCCCCACTAGAAGGGATATTTCATAGAACACCGTAAAGAGGGTTCCGCAAAAGCGGAACCCTCTTTACGTATGCGGCACCGGCACGGCAAATCAACTTCATCCAATTATATGATGCCATATGCAGTTCCCATGCAGACTGAACGGTGTTAGACAGGCCAAGACGTTTACAAAGGAAACCCGCATGGCATTGGTTGAAGGAAAAACAAAGGCATTACTGGCGCTTTGGGCTGCTGTCCTGCTCTGGTCCAGCTCGTTCATAGCGCTCAAATTCGCCTTTCAGAAATTCGACCCCATGGTGGTCATCTTCGGACGCATGTTCGTGGCCAGCCTCGGCTTCATGCTCGTCTTCAAGACCCTGAGACACATCGACTACCGGCCCGGCGACTGGAAGCTGCTCGCCTTCATGGGCATCTGCGAACCGGGCTTCTACTTCATTTTCGAGGCCCTCTCCCTCTCTTACACTGACGCATCCCAAGCCGGCATGATCTGCGCCCTGCTGCCGCTCATGGTGGCGGTGGCCGCCCGCCTGACCCTGAATGAGCCACTGACCAAGCGCACGGTCGCCGGTTTCGGACTGGCCATCGTGGGGGCGGTCGTACTGTCCGCCGTAGCTGAATCCACGGAAACCGCCTCCAACCCCGTGCTCGGCAACTTCCTCGAATTTCTGGCCATGATCTGTGCCTGCGGCTACATGATCGCCTTCAAGAAGCTCTCACCGCGCTATAATCCGTGGTTTCTGACCATGATCCAGGCGTTCATAGGAGCCGTGTTCTACTTCCCGCTGCTCTTCCTGCCATCCACCACGCTGCCGACCACGATCGATCTGGCCGGTCTGGCCACCATATTCTATCTGGGCATCTTCGTGACCATCTTCGCATACGGCATGTACAACTACGGCATGTCCAAGATCTCCGCCGGACAGGCCTCTTCCTTCATCAACCTCATCCCGGTGATCACCCTGATCATGGGGATGGTCATACTTGGCGAGAGGCTCAACTGGATGCAGTACGCCGCCTCCGCCCTGGTGATCGCCGGGGTATTCATCAGCCAAGACAGAGCGCCCAGGAAAAGACAACCCGCCTAAAGAGTAATAAAGATGTCTTTGCGGGTACACCCTGCCTCGGACAAAAGCCCCATCACGGCTTCGACCCCAGCATCTCCCACATCCAGGCTGTAGTCGGTGACGAACGTCTCGATGTGCCTGCGAATAACCGCTTCATCCATCTCCTGGGCATGTTTTCGGACATACTCCCGCCCAAGACCGGGATTGGCGCGGGCCGCCAGCAAACTTTGACGGATGGCCTTGTTCATGCTCCTGGCAACGTCCTCGCCCAGAGAACGTTTGACCGCAATGGCACCCAGCGGAAGCGGCAAACCGGTATACGCCTCCCACCACGCCCCGAGATCCAGGATTCGGACCAACCCGCTTTCCCCAAAGGTAAACCGCCCTTCATGGATGACCACGCCCGCTCCTGCCGCACCGGCTTCAACAGCGGGCATGACCTGGTCAAAGACCATTTCCACCGTGTCCACAGTGATTCCGGCCTCGCGACAGCACATTCCAAACAACAGGTTTGCCGTGGTCCTGCGACCGGGGATAGCCACTTTTCCGCCATCCAGGGATTCCAGGGAGCGCTGCTCCCCAGCCACCAGGATCGGCCCTACGCCGTAGCCCATGGCCCCGCCCGCCCGCAAAAGCACATAGTCGTCCAGAATGCCCGCAGCGGCGGCCACGGACACCTTGACCACGTCCAGAGCGCCGGAACCGGCCATGGCATTGAGTTCCTCCACATCGGCCAGGGTGACGGACAGCCCTCCGGGCCAGTCCACCAGGCCAGAAGCCAGAGCATGAAATATGAAGGTGTCGTTGGGACAGGGAGAATAACCGAGGGTGAGCGTATCTGACATTATATCTCTCTATAATATTTATCTTTCAGCACCAGCTTGACAGGAAGACAAAGCGGCTATAAACATGGTGACCACCTGGTCACCACTAACGGAACCAGCTACAAAGAGCAAGCCCGTACCATGACGCACAACAACAAGACCTTCGAAAACCTGCCCGAGGAAAAACAGCAACGCGTCCTGGCCGAGGCCACACGGGAATTTGCAGACCACGGGTATCACCAGGCGAGCGTCAACCGCATTGTCGACCGCCTCGGCATCGCCAAGGGATCGCTGTTCAAGTATTTCGGCAACAAGCAGGGATTGTTCGAGCACATCTTCGGCCACGCCGTGGCCCAATTCAAGAAACCTCTCAAGGAAATCCGCGACACGCCGGGGCACGATTTTTTTGAACGCATTGAACAGAGCTTTATCGCCGGCTGCAAGTTCGTGGACGCGCATCCGCACATCTATCGCATCTACCTGAAAATGCTGTTCAACGAAAACTTCCCTTTACGCGAACGCTTCCTCGGCGAAATCCGAGGGGCGCTGGCCAGATTTCTCCGGCAACTCGTCGAAGACGGCATCAAGGCAGGGCATCTGCCAGAAGGCCTGAATGTTGATATGGCCGTCTTCAACCTGCATGCCATCCTGGACCGGTTTCTCCAGGGGCACGCCGTTCCCTCACTGGACCCGGGCCTGGAACCCGCCCATCTTTCACTCTCGGAAAAAGCCCTTGGCCTGACGAATTTCCTTCGACACGGCCTGACCGAAGCATCCTGTTAGGAGATCTTCCATGAATCTGTTCAAAAGCGACTATTTCGACAACATGGGTCTGGCAGACATCCGCGCCAAGGTCGAAACCGGCGAGCGGCTGTCTTTCGAAGACGGCGTACGACTCTTTGAATGCCCCGAGCCGCTGGCGGTGGGCGCGCTGGCCCATCGGATGCGTGCCCGGCTTCACGGCGACAAGGCATTCTATGTGATCAACCAGCACGTCAACTATACCAACATCTGCGTCAACGGCTGCACCTTCTGCGCCTACCAGCGCGAGGACGGTCAGGACGGCGGTTTCGTGCTCGAAGCGGACGACGTCATCGCCAAGATCGATTCGACCTCCCTGACCCCACGGGAAATCCACATCGTGGGCGGCTGTCACCCCCGGCTGGGCCTGGACTATTTCGAACACCTCATGCAGGCCGTCAAGAAACGCCTGCCCGAAGTGGTGCTCAAATGCTTTACCGCCGTGGAAATCGCCCATTTCGCCCGCCTGGAGGGAGTGCCCACCAAGGAAGTCCTGACCCGGCTGAACCAGTCCGGCCTGGACATGCTGCCCGGTGGCGGCGCAGAAATATTCAATCCCGAGATACGAAAGCAGATATGTCCGCGCAAATCCACGGCCGATGAATGGCTGGCCGTACACGAAGAGGCACATGCTCTCGGCATGAAGACCAACTGCACCATGCTCTTCGGCCACATCGAATCCATCCGGGACCGCGTCGATCACCTGATCCGGCTGCGCGAATCCCAGGATCGGGGGCACGGATACACCTGTTTCATCCCCCTGCCCTTTCTGACCGAAAACAGTCGGCTGGCCATCGAAAATCCGCTGACGGGCCTGGAAAAGCTGCAAACCATAGCCATAAGCCGCCTCATGCTCGACAACATCCCGCACATCAAGGCGTATTGGGTGATGCTCGGCGTCAAGCTGGCTCAGGCCGCCCTCAAATTCGGCGCCGATGATTTCGACGGCACCGTGGTGGAGGAAAAGATCGGTCACGAGGCCGGGGCCACCTCGGATCAGGGCATGACCCGCAACGATCTCAAGGAAATGATCCGCGGCTGCGGTTGCACCCCGATTGAACGCGACGGCTTTTTCAACGAGATGTAAAGAATCCCGCAGCCCCCATCCCCTTCTTCTCCTGAACTTTTCAGGCCGCATTATCGCGGATGGGCAGACGATCACGAAATGAACCAGACGAGTAGCACATGAGTAAGCTTGATACAATTTTTTCAAAGATTCTGGATGGCGGGCGCATTGATTTTGAAGAAGCCATGACCGTCTATGCCGAAGCTGAATTCCATGATCTCGGCCATCTCGCACACCAGGTCCGCCTGCAAAAACACCCGGAGCCGGTAGTCACCTACGTGGTGGACAGGAACATCAACTATTCCAACATATGCGTGTGCTGCTGCAAATTTTGCGCGTTCTACCGGGAACCCGGCCAGGCTGAAGGCTATGTCCTCAGCTTCGAGGAGATCGGCCGGAAAATCCAAGAGACCCTCTCGCTGGGCGGCACCCAGATCCTCATGCAGGGCGGCCATCACCCCGACCTTCCCCTGACCTGGTACGAAGACCTGCTCCGATTCATCAAGACCAATTACCCGATCCACATCCACGCTTTTTCTCCGCCGGAAGTTGTTTTCTGGAGCGAAAAGGAACGTATCCCGGTTTCCGAGGTCTTGGAACGGTTGCGCGCCGCAGGTCTGGATTCCATTCCCGGCGGTGGAGCGGAAATCCTGGTGGACGCGGTCCGCACCGAGGTGGCACCCAACAAATGTCCCACCGCCCAATGGCTGGGCGTTATGGAAGAAGCGCACCGCCAGGGCATGCGGACCACGGCGACAATGATGTTCGGACACGTGGAGACACCGGCCCAACGCCTGGAACACTTGTTCCGCGTTCGAGACGTCCAGGACCGCACCGGCGGATTCACGGCCTTCATACCCTGGACCTTCCAGCCAGACCACACCGAATTGCCCCATTGCCGCAAACTGACCAGCGTGGAATACCTGCGAACCCTGGCCGTATCGCGACTGGTACTGGACAACGTGGACAACATCCAGGTCTCCTGGGTGACCATGGGACCGGAAATCGCCCAGTTGGCCCTCTATTTCGGCGGCAACGACTTCGGATCCACCATGATCGAGGAAAACGTGGTCAAGGCCGCTGGCGTAGCCTTCCGGCTGTCACGCGAGGATATCCATCGGCTGGTCAAAACCGCCGGTTTCACTCCCAGACAACGAACCATGAACTATACGCTTATGGAGGCGGAATAATGCCCCTTCGCCTTGGGAAAATAGGGTATCTCAACGTGTTGCCCATTTATCATCCGCTGGAAACAGGCCTCATAGAGAACGATTTCGCAATTTCATCCGGTCCGCCCTCGGAACTCAACCGGCTCATGGATGACGGTCTGCTCGATCTGTCTGCCGCTTCCAGTATCGAATATGCTCGCCACCCGGAAAAATATTACCTCATTCCCGACATAGCTATCGGCAGTCGGGGGCCGGTGCAAAGCGTACTCCTTCTGTGCCGCCGTCCCATGGAAAAACTGTCGGGCACGACCATCCTGGTCAGCGCACAGACGCATACCTCTGCGGCCCTGCTCCGAATTTTACTGACAAAGCACTGGAAAATACGAACAGATTTCACCACAGGAAACGCATCCCTTGCCCTGAAAAACGGCGAACGCCCCGAAGCCATCCTGGCCATCGGCGACGAAGCGCTGAACCTGCGCTACCATCCCGATTATCCGCACCGGATAGATCTGGGAGAAGCGTGGCGGGAATTGACCGGACTGCCATTCATCTTCGGCGTCTGGCTTGTACAGCGAAATAGCTGGATCAGGAACCGGGCTGCACTTGAAAAAGGAGTTTGCCAACTTCAGCAAGGCAAGCGATGGGGCGTGGATCACATGAGCGAAGTCTGTGTCATGGCAGCGGAAGAAAGCTGCCTGAACGATGAGGAGATGTGCTCCTACTTCGACGGATTGGTCTATGATTTCGGTGAAGAAGAACAAAGGGGATTGAAGGTTTTCTATGAAAACCTCCTTGAGTCCGGACTCATCAAGCAAGTGCCCAGACTCGAATTCATCCCCTGATCAGAACGCCTACTGGTGGAACCCGATAAAGGCCTTGAGGGCCGGGAACATGTACCGTCCGCCGTGATGAATGAGATAGAACTGGCGATCCCCTTCCAAAGCAGGAACATTCAACTGTTTCACCTCACCGCTGGACAAAAGAGGCTGTGCGGCCAACCGAGAGGTAAAGCAGACACCAACCTTGTTGGCGGCATGGGCCAGACTTTCGCAGGTGCCTTCCACTCGACAGCGGATATTAAGGCTTTGCAAGGAATGCCCGGCCAGAGCGAGTTCTCTCTCCAACACCAGACGCGTTGCCGAACCTTTTATTCGCATGACCCAAGGCAGTTGAATGAGTTTATCCAACTCAATGGGGTCATCTCCGACCGGTAGCCACGACGCGTCAGGCGCCGCCACCACGATGGTCTTGTCTTTGACAAGCAGCTTGGAAACCAACTCATCTTCTTCCGGCTTCTTGCCGACAATGCCCACCGGCCAGTCGCCACAGGCAACACGTTTTATCACTTCAGCCGAGTCAGCGGTATGCACCGTAAAGGACACATCAGGATATCGCGTGGAAAAATCAGCCAAAAGCGCGGGCAAAATGCTGTGCGAGGGAATAGTACTGCACCCTATCTGCAACTCTCCCACGACCCGATCCCTGAGCATCTCAATGGATGCCTTGGCCTGTTCAAGGTTACGGAATATAGTGACCATGCTCTTGTACAGGACTTCTCCGGCTTGGGTAGGCAGAACCTTGCGTCCCAATCGATCAAAGAGCCTCACTCCCAATTCATCTTCAAGATTGGCGACATGAGAACTGATAGTGGGCTGCGAAAGGAACATGGCTTCGCCTGCTTTGGAAAAACTCTGCAGTTCAAATACCTTGCAAAACGCTTCAAGCTTTCTGATGTCCATAAGACCAATCCATTAGATTTATTTTTTCAATAGATAAAGCCAAAAAAAGGGCAGGCTCAAGGCCTGCCCTTTTCAATTTATTCTGCGTCGGTTTCGCTCTTGGGAGCAGCCTTCTTGGCAGGTTTCTTTTCTGCCTCGTCAGCCTTCTCAACGGCTTTCTTGGCAGGAGCCTTCTTGGCAGGCTTCTTGTCATCCTTCTTGGCTTCGGCCTTCTTGGGAGTGTCCTTCTTGGACTCTTCCTTAGCCGGAGCTTCAGGTGCGACGACCTCGGAGGCCTTCTTGGTCAACTCTATGATGACCATGGGAGCGCAGTCACCCTTACGGGGCAGTGCCAGCTTGATGATGCGGGTGTAGCCACCCTGGCCGCCCTCGAAACGGGGACCAATTTCATCAAAAAGACGCTGTACCATCTGGTGGCTGCCAAGAACCTTGTAAGCCTGACGGCGTGTATGCAGATCGTTGCGCAGAGCCAGGGTAATCAGCTTGTCGACAATGCGACGGAGTTCCTTGGCTTTGGGCTCGGTGGTGCGAATCTGTTCGTAGGTCAGGAGCGCGCGGGCCATGTTCTTGAACATGGCGGCACGGTGAGTATTGGACCGATTCAATTTACGGCCGGACTTTCTATGCCTCATTTTTCTCTTTCCTCTTCAACCATTCCTGGTATTTCTTGTCAAAATCCTCGATAGTCATACCAAACTTGAGAGTCATGCTGTCCAAAACGCGACGAATTTCGTCCAGGGACTTGCGACCAAAATTCTTGGTCTTGAGCATGGTCTGCTCGGTCCGCTGTACAAGTTCGCCCACCAATTGGATATTGGCCGCCTTCAAGCAGTTGGTAGCGCGAACAGAGAGTTCGAGCTCATCAATGGACTTGAAAAGATTCGGGTTCAGATCGATGGAGTCGTCTTCTTCTTCCATGGTCTGGGAAGAAAGCTCATCAAAGTTGATGAACACCGAAAGCTGTTCTTTCAGGATTTTGGCGCTGTATGCACAGGCATCCTCAGGGGTGACAGAACCATCGGTCCACACCTCGAGAATGAGTTTATCATAGTTCGTCATCTGGCCAACACGCGCCTGTTCGACGGAATATGCGACCTTCTTGACAGGGGAATAGCTGGCGTCAAGGATCATGGAGCCGATTTCATCGGTCAGTCCCTCATGCATGTCGGCCGGGACGTATCCCTTGCCCATACGGACTTCCAATTCCATCTTCAAAGTGCGGTTCTCAGTCAGCGTGGCAATGAGTTGATCCTTGTTCAGAATGGTAACATTCTGATTTTCCTGAATCATGCCCGCAGTAACCTGCCCCTTCTTGTTGGCTTCGAGGACCAAGCGTTGTGGCTCGTCCGTGGTCATTGCCATGCGAACCTGCTTCAGGTTCAGCACAACTTCGGTCATGTCCTCAAGAACACCAGGCAGCGTGGTGAATTCATGCTGCACTCCTTCAACAGAGGCGGACACGATGGCACAGCCCTGCATGGAGGAGAGAAGAACCCGACGCATGGCGTTGCCGATGGTGGTGGCATAGCCGCGCTCCAAGGGTTCGCAGATGAACTTGCCGTACATTCTGGAGGACTTGGAGTCGCGCACGAGGGACTCGGGCTTGACCAGTTCGCTCCAGTTGCGGGTGTTGATGAGTTTGTCGCCGTTCTCAATAAGCATGTAGTCCCCTATTTACTTGGAGTACAATTCGACAATCAGCTGCTCGTTGATCGGGAACTGGATGTCGTCCCGGCTCGGCATGGCCTTGACCGTGCCCTTGAAGTTGGCGCCGTCGGACTCGAGCCACTCAGGGCAACCGCGGCGGGCGATGACTTCCTGGGCTTCGTTAATCACAGGAACCTTGCGGGCTTCTTCGCGAACTTCGATGACATCCTCGGCCTTGACCTGCATGGACGGAATGTTCACACGACGACCGTTGAGCTTGAAAATACCGTGCAGCACCAGCTGACGAGCCTGGTTGCGCGAGTTGGCAAAGCCAAGACGGTAAATGACGTTATCAAGACGGCGTTCAAGAAGAATCAACAGGTTGTGACCGGTGACACCCTTCATGCCGTCGGCACGCTGGTAGTACATGCGGAACTGGCCTTCGAGCACGCCGTACATGCGGCGGACCTTCTGCTTTTCACGCAGCTGGATGGCGTAATCGGACATCTTGTGACGCATCCGACCGGAATGTCCCGGGGGGTAGGGACGCTTTTCGTAAGCGCACTTATCAGTGTAGCAGCGATCACCTTTGAGGAAGAGCTTTTCTCCCTCGCGGCGGCACAGCTTGCATTTTGCTTGAGTATATCTTGCCACGATAAATCTCCTTAATTAGACCCTGCGGCGTTTAGGCGGACGGCAACCATTGTGGGGAATCGGGGTGATATCCCTGATGAAGGTGACCTTGAAGCCTACATTGTTGATGGCGCGCATGGCGGCCTCACGTCCGGACCCGGGGCCCTTGACGTAAATGCCGACGGTACGCATGCCGGAATCCTGAGCGCGCTTGGCAGCGGACTCAGCAGCCATCTGTGCCGCGAAAGGAGTGGACTTGCGGGAACCCTTGAAGTGAGCGCCTGCAGAAGCCCAACTGACGACATTGCCCTTAACATCCGTGAAAGTCACGATCGTATTATTGAACGTGGCCTTGACATGAGCAATACCGACGGGAATGTTTTTCTTCTCTTTCTTCTTCCCAGAGCGACGGGGTTTAGCCATTGCCTTAATCTCCGTTGAATAAAAGTCTTATAAAACGCCTACGCGCTCACAGGCGCGCCAGCGATAGTCGCGTATCGAACTTATTTCTTCTTACGACCCATAACCGAACGGCGGGGACCCTTGCGGGTACGGGCGTTGGTCTTGGATTTCTGACCGCGAACGGGCAGACCGCGACGATGACGCAGGCCGCGGTAGCAGCCGATGTCCATCAGACGTTTGATGTTGGTGGTGATCTCACGACGGAGGTCACCCTCAACCTTGTAATTGTTTTCGATCTCGAGACGAATCTGGCTGACTTCATCGGCAGTAAGATCGTCGCTGTTCGTCGTCCAATTCACATTGGTCGTTTCGAGAATCTGCAGGGCCATGGTCCGGCCGATGCCGTAAATGTAGGTCAGCGCAACATCGATGCGCTTGTTCTTCGGCAGATCAACACCAGCAATACGTGCCATAGTTTTTACCCTCTATCCTTGACGCTGCTTATGCCTGGGGTTCTCACAGATCACCCGCAGGACGCCGTTGCGCCTGATTACTTTGCACTTGGAACACATTTTCTTAACAGAAGGTCTGACTTTCATGACCATCTCCAATTTCTAAATAACAATAATGCCCAGACCCCCTACTCGGGGGTGGCCTTTTAAACGAAGCTGTGTTTAATACAGCGTTTCCCGACAAAGAGCAAGTCCAAATATGCCATCTCCGTGGCGCACTATTCAGACAGACTCAATATCCTCGGTCCGTCGGAGGTAATGGCAATGGTGTGCTCAAAGTGAGCAGACAGCTTCCTGTCCTTTGTCACCGCTGTCCATTTGTCCTCCAGGACTTCAACTTCGTAGCTCCCAACCGTGACCATCGGCTCAATGGCAAGCACCATGCCGGCTTTAAGAGGAATGCCGGGAATGCCCTTGGGGACGAAGTTTGGGATCTCCGGTTTCTCATGAAGATGAGAACCTATCCCGTGCCCTACAAAACGACGAACTATACCGAAGCCGAACCCTTCAACGTATGACTGTATTGCCGCGGAGATGTCATACAGGTTGTTACCGGGTTTGGCCTGTTCGATACCCTTATACAGAGACTCACGGGTCACATCCATGAGTTTTCTTGCTTCATCGGAAACCTCTCCTACACCAAAGGTGCGGGCGGAGTCACCATAAAAACCGTTATACACGACACCCATGTCAAAACTGACGATATCGCCCTTTTCCAGAATGCGCTCCTTGGAGGGAAAGCCGTGCACAATCTCTTCATTCACAGAACAACACAGGGCAAAGGGAAATCCCTGATACCCGAGAAATGCCGGACGCACATCGTACTCGTCGCACCGGGCCCGGCAGATCTCCTCGAAAAGCATGGTCGATACGCCTGGTTTGACGCTGGCTCCGAGCTCATCGAGTATTCGAGAAACAATACGATTGGCCTCACGTATGAGGCCAATCTCTTTATCGTTCTTAAGGAAGACGCCCCTGAACTTTTTCAAGACTAGCGCCTGCCTTTCAGCTTGTTGCCTTTGCCCATCAAGCCCTCGTACTGACGAGAGATCATGTAGGACTCGATCTGTCCCATGAAGTCCATGGCAACGCCGACAACGATCAGCAACGAAGTGCCGCCGAAGTAAAACGGTACGCTGAACTTGCTGATCAGAATCATGGGCAGCACACAGACCGCAGACACATAGAAGGCGCCCCACAGGGTGATGCGGGCCAGAACCTTATCAATGTATTCGCGGGTGCTGTTGCCCGGACGGATGCCCGGGATGAAGCCGCCCTGCTTCTGAATATTCTCCGCAATTCCCTTGGGATCAAACATGATCGCCGTGTAGAAATAGCAGAAGAAGATAATGATACCTATGAACAATATATTGTACAAAATGGTATCAGGACTCATCATGGACGAGAAGTCCTGCAGATACTCGTTGTTCGAGAACTGAGCGAGCGTTGCAGGGAACATCAGGATGCTTGATGCAAAGATCGGCGGAATAACACCGGCGGTGTTGATCTTGAGCGGCAGATGTGTGGTCTGCCCGCCGAACATGCGTCGGCCCTGCTGACGCTTGGCATAATGGATCGGAATCCGACGCTGCCCCCGCTCCATGAACACGATAAACGCCAGGGTGGCGACCATCACGATAAGGAGAAAGAGCAGGATGAACAGGGTGATCTCGCCCACGGTCATCAGCTGCACTGTGTTGATCACGGCAGCGGGAAGGCCTGCGATGATACCTGCGTAGATGATGAGCGAGATACCGTTTCCGATCCCTTTTTCAGTCATTTGTTCGCCCAGCCACATCAGGAAGACGGTTCCGGCGGTCAGGGTCAAGATGGTCATCACCTTGAATCCTATGCCGGAGAACAGCACCATGGGCGCGCCCGTGGGGCTGCTCATGGACTCAAGACCCGTGGCAATGGCAAAGCCCTGCACGATGGTAATGAGCACTGTCCCGTACCTGGTGTACTGGGTGATCTTCTTGCGTCCGGCCTCGCCTTCTTCTTTCTGAAGACGTTTCAGCTCAGGGCTGACCACAGTCAGAAGCTGAAGGATGATCGAGGCCGATATGTACGGCATGATACCCAGAGCGAAGATGGACATTTTGCTGAGTCCACCGCCCGAGAACATGTCAAATACGCCGAAGAGGGTGTTTTGCGCCTGAGCAAAAAACTCAGTAAGCGCAGCACTATCGACGCCGGGAATAGGTATGTGAATGCCCATCCGGTAGACAGCGAGCAGTGCGAACGTCCAGAGCAGCTTGTTACGCAACTCCGGCAACCGGGCAATATTATCAACTCCTGACATCGTCTAAGTACCCTTCCGAACTATAGAGAGTTAAGCCTCAAGGGCCTTGGCGGTACCACCGGCCTTAGCAATCTTGTCAGCAGCGGTCACACTGAAGCGATGCGCTTCGATGGTCACAGCCTTCAAGACATCACCAGTACCGAGGATCTTGACCGCAGCGCCTTTCTTGACAACGCCACGATCATACATGTCGGCCAGGGTGATTTCGTCCTTGCCTTCAAACATGGCAATCAGACGACCCACGTTCACGGCTTCGTATTCTTCGCGGAAGAGGTTCTTGAAACCGCGCTTGGGCAGACGACGGGCAAGGGGCATCTGGCCACCCTCGAAACCGGGGCGGACCCCGCCACCGGCACGGGCGTTCTGCCCCTTATGACCCTTACCGGCGGTCTTGCCGGTGCCGGAGCCGGAGCCACGGCCTATGCGCTTGCGATTCTTGTATTCTTCCGGGAAGGCGTAGAGTTCATGAAGTCTCATGATTCGATAACCTCCACCAGGTGTCTGACCTTATAGATCATGCCACGGATGACAGGATTGTCATCGTGCTCTTTAACATGATTGATCTTGTGCAGACCCAGAGCTGCCAGGGTCTTGACCTGGTCGGGCTTGCACGCAATCTTGCTTTTTATCTGTTTTACTTTAATCACGGCGATATCCTTTACTTTCTGGGAGTGGAAACCGGAACGCCACGCAGGGCGGACACTTGTTCTGCACTCCGCAGGGATTCCAGACCAGCCATGGTGGCACGCAGCACGTTGTGCGGATTATTGGTGCCGATAGCTTTGGTCAGGATGTCATGGACGCCTACGGCTTCCATGATCGCACGAACGGGACCACCGGCGATAATACCGGTACCACGGCTTGCAGGCTTGAGCATGACGCGGCCTGCACCGAAGTGCCCCAGAACCTCATACGGAAGGGTTCCATCCAGCAGAGGAACATTGATCATGTTCTTCTTGGCGCGCTCGGACGCCTTGCGAATGGCTTCAGGCACTTCATTGGCCTTGCCCAGCCCGTATCCGACTCCACCTTCACCGTCACCGACGACCACCAGGCAGCTGAAGCTGAA
Source organism: Pseudodesulfovibrio sp. S3 (assembly GCF_004025585.1). Lineage (NCBI taxonomy): Bacteria > Pseudomonadati > Thermodesulfobacteriota > Desulfovibrionia > Desulfovibrionales > Desulfovibrionaceae > Pseudodesulfovibrio > Pseudodesulfovibrio sp. S3. The sequence continues at coordinate 142,709 of NZ_QTZO01000001.1, read as the reverse complement.
ACGGCGGCCACCTTTGACAACCTTGGCGACGCGATTGAGGTAGACGATTTTTTCAATCAATCCACTTTCATTTTGTTCCATTTTACTTTCCTAGCTGACTAGAATTTCAGCCCGCCTTCGCGGGCGCCGTCGGCAAGGGCTTTGACCTTGCCGTGATAGATGTATCCATTACGATCGAAGACGCAGGTCTCGATCTTCTTGGCCAGGGCGACTTCGGCAATAGCCTTGCCCACCTTGGTTGCAGAGTCCTTGTTTGCCTTCAGAGTCTCGCCGTCCTTATTCAGCACCTGAGTGCTGGCGGAAGCGAGAGTCACTCCGTTCACATCATCGACCAACTGTGCATAGAGATGCTGGTTGGAACGATACACCACCAGGCGGGGCCTGGCTTCTGTGCCGGAGATCTTTTTCCTGATGCGGGGCTTGCGACGAAGCCTCTGTTCATTCTTGCTTTTGCTCATGACATATACCCCTACTTACCGGACTTACCAGCCTTGCGGCGGATCAATTCGTCAATGTACTTGATGCCTTTGCCCTTGTAGGGTTCCGGCGGACGTACGCGGCGAATCTGAGCCGCAATTTCACCGACAAGCTGTTTGTCGATGCCTTCGATAGTCAGCTTGGAGCCTTCTGCCTTGGCCGCGAGGCCAGCGGGCAGATCGAACTCTACCGGGTGGGAGAACCCGACGTTGAGCACAACTTTCTGGCCCTGAACGGACACCTTGTATCCAACACCGATGACTTCCAGGGTCTTTGCAAACCCCTTGGTTACGCCGTCGACGCAGTTGGCGAGCAGAGACCTACGGAGGCCATGCTGACCGCGTGCTTCGCGGGAGTCATCAACACGGGAAACATACACCTTGCCATCCTCAATCTTATACTCGACGGCCGGATCGACCGGAGTATTCAAGGTCCCCTTGGGGCCCTTGACCTGGATTTCGGAGGCTCCGACAGACACCTCAACCCCCGAAGGGATATCGATGGGATTCTTTCCTATACGAGACATAACGGAACCTCTTTACCAGATTTCGCAGAGCAGCTCGCCGCCGACGTTGGCCTCTTTGGCCTTGGCGCCTTCGAGCAGCCCTTTGGAGGTGGACACGATACAAATACCGATGCCGTTCTGGACTCGGGGGATATCAGAAGCACCTACATACACGCGGCGACCGGGCTTGCTGACCTTTTTCAGGCCAGTAACGATCGGTTTTCCGTCAGTGTACTTGAGTGTAATACTGATGTCCCTGTCCTCGACAGCGTAGTCGGTGATATAACCTTCTTCCTTCAGGATACCCGCGATGGAAGATTTCATCTTGGAAACAGGCACGGCGACATCTGTGTGATAAGCACCATACGCATTCCGAATGCGGGTCAACATGTCGGCTACAGGATCAACAACAGCCATTTCAATTCTCCTTAATTACCAGCTCGCCTTGCGGACGCCAGGAAGTTCCCCGGCGAGAGCCTTGTTACGGAAGCAAATACGACAAATGCCGTAGTGCCTCAGAAAAGCCCGAGGACGGCCACAAATCGGACAACGATTGTAACCACGTACCTTGAACTTGGGTGTGCGGCGTGCCTTAACACGTAAGCTTGTTTTGGCCACTTTCCGTCCTCCTACTTTTTAAAGGGCATGCCAAGGAGATCAAGCAGGGTCTTGCCTTCCTTGTCGGTCTTGGCAGTGGTGCATACGGTCACGTTCATGCCCTTCACTAACTCAACCTTATCGATGTCAAGCTCAGGGAAGATGGTGTGTTCCTTGATGCCCATGGTGAAGTTGCCACGACCGTCGAAACCGCGATCGGGAACTCCGCGAAAGTCGCGGACACGGGGCAGAGCGAAACTCACGAGCTTGTCATAAAAGTCCCACATTGCATCGCCGCGCAAGGTAACACGGGTACCGACAGGCATGCCTTCGCGCAGCTTGAACTGGGCGATGGACTTCTTTGCCAGGGTGACGACGGCCTTCTGGCCGGCGATGGCGGTCAATTCCGCGGCAGCGGCATCGATGAGCTTGCTATTCTGGCTAGCTTCACCGAGTCCGATGTTCAGGGAGATCTTCACCAGTCTGGGAATCTCCATGGACGAGGAATAGCCGTACTCCTTCTGGAGTTCGGGGACAACCTTTTCATTATATTCTTTTTCGAGACGTGTCATACTGATACCTATTTGAAGGTTTCGTTGCACTTCTTGCAGAAGCGCACCTTCTTGCCGTCTTCAGTCTTCTTGTACCCTACCCGCGTGGGCTTGGTGCATGCATCGCATACTACGGCCACATTGGATACATGGATAGGGGCTTCCTTCTCGATAATACCGCCGGGCTGCTGGGCGTAGGGGTTGGCTTTGGTGTGGCGCTGGACCATGTTCACCTTCTCAACCAGGACTTTGTCCTGCTTCTTGAGAATCTTCAACACCTTACCGATCTTACCCTTGTCTTTCCCGGCGATGACCATGACCTTGTCGTCTTTGCGAATTTTAGTCTTCATCATCTAATCCTTACAGGACCTCGGGAGCGAGGGATACGATCTTCATAAAACCGGCAGCACGCAACTCACGAGCGACGGGACCGAAGATACGGGTACCGACAGGCTCCATGTTGTTGTTAAGCAGCACGGCGGAATTGTTGTCGAACTTGATGAAAGAACCGTCGGGACGACCGAGTTCCTTCTTGGTGCGAACGACAACCGCCTTCATAACCGAACCCTTCTTCACTTTGGAATGGGGCATGGCTTCTTTGATGGACACTACGATAATATCTCCGACGCTGGCATAACGGCGCTTGGAACCACCAAGAACCTTGATGCACAGGACCTGCTTGGCCCCGGAGTTGTCAGCCACGTCGAGTCTGGATTCAACTTGTATCATGTTTCCTCCTAACCCTTAAACGGCCTTTTCGAGGATCTGAACCAGATGCCAGCGCTTGCGCCGGGAAATGGGCCTCGATTCGACAATCTGCACCTTATCGCCAACACCGCAATCGTTGGCCGGATCATGGGCCATGAACTTCTTGCGGCGGCGGATGTACTTCTTCAGCAGCGGATGCTTCACCAGGGTCTCGACGCGGACGACAATAGTCTTGTCAGCCTTGTCGGAGATCACCAGGCCGGTGAGCACGCGCTTGTTGCCTTGGTATTTAAACTCAGCCATTTCTTACGCTCCCTGTCGTTCCCGCTGAATAGTCAGGATACGGGCGATGGTCTTTTTGACGCCGGAGAGGGCCGTGGTATTCTCGAGCTGAGCAGTCGCATGCTTAAAACGCATGGAGAACAGCTCTTTCTGAGACTCGGACAGCTTCTCTGTCAGCTTGGCGTCATCCAGTTCACGAAGTTCCTTGGAAGTCATCTTAGAGACCCTCCTTCACAACGATGGATGTTTTGATCGGCAGCTTGTAGGAGGCACGCTTGAGGGCTTCCTTTGCAAGCTCGATGTCAACACCCTTGACTTCGTACATGATACGACCCGGTTTCACCGGTGCAACCCAGCCGTCGGGTGCACCTTTACCCTTACCCATGCGGACTTCCGCGGGCTTGGAGGTGACGGGGAAATCAGGGAAGATGCGAATCCAGACCTTTCCGCCGCGCTTGATGTGACGCATGATGGCGACACGAGCGGACTCAATCTGCTGGTTTGTGATCTTTCCGTGCTCCAATGCCTTCAAGCCGATATCGCCGAAGGACACTATGTTACCCCGTTGGGCCTTGCCTCTGAGGCGGCCTTTCTGCCGCTTTCTGAATTTTACTCTTTTTGGAGCAAGCATTACTGTTGTACCTCTTTGTCCAGAATCTCACCCTTGAAGATCCAGACCTTGACTCCGATCACGCCGTAGGTGGTGGCCGCCTCGGCAAAACCGTAGTCGATGTCGGCACGGAGAGTGTGCAAAGGCACACGCCCATCACGGTACCACTCGCCGCGTGCGATTTCGGCGCCAGCCAGGCGACCTGCACACGCAACTTTAATACCCTCGGCACCGAATTTCCTGGCAAGGCCCACCGTACGCTTCATGGCACGGCGGAAGGCAATTCGACGTTCGAGCTGCTGGGCAATACTCTCAGCTACGAGCTGAGCTTCAACCTCCGGTCGACGGATCTCGTTGACCTCAATGGTGAATTCAGTTTGAAACTTGTTGCGCAACTCTTCACGCAACTTTTCTATCTCTACACCCTTACGACCGATGACAATACCGGGACGCGCGGTGTGGATGATCAGGCGAATCTTGCCGCCGGCCCGTTCGATTTCGATACGGGATACGCCGGCTTGAAACAGTTTTTTCTTAACGAACTTGCGGACCTGGTCGTCCTGAAGAACGAACGCAGGGTAATCCTTTTTGCTGTACCAGCGGGACAACCAATTCTTGTTATACCCCAGACGAAAACCGTAAGGATGTACTTTCTGTCCCATACTACTGTTCCTTCACTACTATGGTAATGTGACTGGTACGCTTCCTGATGCGATAAGCGCGGCCCATGGCACGCGGCTGGATACGCTTCCAGGTAGGACCTTCGTTGACCATGACCGTATCAACGATCAGGGAATCGACATCGACTCCGGGCATCTGTTCCGCGTTGGAAACAGCGGAATAAAGCACTTTTCTCAAAATCTCGGCAGACTTCTTGGGAGTGAACCGAAGGATGTTGAGCGCGTCTTCCACATTCTTGCCCTTGATTATATCGGCAACAATGCGGGTTTTGCGCGGAGACACACGAATGAACTTTGCTACTGCTTTGGCTTCCATGATGTACTCCCCCTACTTCTTTTTGTCGGCAACGTGGCCGAAATAAGTACGGGTCGGGGAAAATTCACCCAGCTTGTGTCCGACCATGTTTTCGGTCACGAACACGGGGATGAATTTCCGGCCATTATGGACAGCGAAAGTCATACCGACCATCTCGGGGACGATCGTGGAACGACGGGACCAGGTCTTGATCACGCGGCGATCCTGATTTTCAGCAGCCACTTGAATTTTCTTGATCAGGTGACCGTCAAGGAACGGGCCCTTTTTAAGAGATCTAGGCATTCTTTATACTCCTACTTCTGGCCGCGGCGTTTGACGATGAGCTTCGAGGAAGCCTTCTTCTTGTTCCGGGTCTTGTAACCCTTGGCCGGGGTACCCCACGGGGACACCGGATGGCGACCGCCGGAACTACGACCCTCACCACCACCCAGCGGGTGATCGATCGGGTTCATTGCCACACCACGAACCTTCGGGCGACGGCCAAGCCAACGATTACGTCCGGCCTTACCGATCTTGATGTTCTCATGATGAATATTGCCAACCTGTCCGACAGTGGCGCAACAGGCGGCCAGGACCTTGCGGACCTCACCGGAGGGCATGCGCAAGAGCGCATATTTGCCTTCCTTGGCGATCAACTGTGCATAGGTACCGGCTGCACGGCAGAACTGACCACCCTTTCCGGGATACAGTTCGATGTTGTGCACGATGGTACCGGTCGGAACCTGGGTCAGGGCCATGGCGTTGCCGGGCTTGATGTCGGCACCTTCGCCAGCGACGATCATATCGCCCTGGTTCAGGCCGACAGGAGCCAGGATATAGCGCTTGTCGCCGTCCACATAGTGGAGCAAGGCGATGCGGGCGCTGCGGTTCGGATCGTACTCGATTTCGGCGACCTTGGCAGGCACACCGAACTTGTTACGCTTGAAATCGATAAGACGGTACAGGGATTTGCACCCGCCACCACGACGGCGCATGGTGACACGACCATTGTTATTGCGACCGGCCTTCTTGGACAGACCCTTGGTCAGGGATTTCTCGGGAGTGGTCCTGGTGATCTCCGCAAAATCGGAGATCGTCTGGAACCGGCGTCCCGGAGAAGTAGGCTTCAGCTTACGGGTTGCCATGGTTTACACTCCTTCGAATATTTCGATTTTGTCGCCGGCAGCAAGCTTGACGTAGGCCTTCTTGTAACCGGGGATACGACCACCGGTGGCACGGCCCATCTTCATGCGCGGCATGGCTTTCTTGCGAACGATATTCACAGACTCGACTTTGACGCCAAAGGCTGCTTCTACGGCCTTCTTCACCTCGACCTTATTGGAATCGGGATGGACGTAAAAAGAGACGTGATTGGATTGCTCCTTAGCCTCGTTGGCCTTTTCAGAGACCACAGGCTTGAGCAGAATTTTAGCGTAATCCATTACTTCAACCTCTCTTGAACGTCTTGGGCGGCGGCCTCGAGCATGATCAGCTCGGGGTAAAGCAGCACGTCGTAAACATTCAGCTTGTCGGCTTCGATAACCTTGATATGGGGCATATTCCGTGCGGAAAGCTCCAGGTTCTTGTCAGCGTTCTTGGCGACAATCAGGGTCTTGGTCATGCCGAGCTTTTCTGCGATTTGCGCAAAGGCTTTGGTCTTGATCTCGGAGAGATCGATGGTGTTGACAACCGTCATCTTCGCTTCGGAGACGCGGGAAGACAGTGCCATTCTCAAAGCCAGCTTGCGAACCTTCTTGTTTACCTTGATGTCGTAATCGCGAGGCTGCGGGCCGAAGGTGACGGCACCACCGCGCCACAGGGGCGAACGGTTGGAACCTGCACGAGCACGGCCGGTGCCCTTCTGACGCCAAGGTTTGCGACCACCGCCGGACTTCATGGAACGGGTCTTGGTGGCGTGGGTTCCCTGACGATGAGACGCGCGCTGAGCGCGGACTACCTGGTTGAGGATTTCGGGCATGATTTCTACCTCGAAAACCTCAGGGGCCAGCTCAAAGTCGCCCACTTTCACATTATTCTGATCTACAACTTGAATTTTTGCCATGACGTATACCTCTTAGCCGTTCTTGCGGATCATCACGAGGCCGTTGTTGGGGCCGGGCACTTGGCCCTTGACCAGGAGGACATTGTCCTCGGGCCTGACATCGACGATTTCCACGTTGCTCAAGGTCACGCGTGCGTTACCCATTTGACCGGGCATCTTCTTGCCCTTCCAAACACGGCCGGGGAAAGTCGCGTTACCGACGGAACCGGGAACACGATGCACCTTTTCGGCACCATGGGAAGCGCGGGAGCCAGCGAAGTTATGACGCTTCATGACACCCTGGAAACCCTTACCCTTGGAGGTACCGGTAACTTTGACCTTTTCACCGGCGGCAAAGATGTCGACGGTAATTTCCTGGCCCAGCTCATACCCTTCGATCAACTCAAGAGGAAACTCCTTGAGGTGACGGTAGAGAGCGTCGCCAGCTTTGGCCATGTGGCCTTTCAGCGGCTTGTTCACCTTGCGTTCGGGGACGGAGTCGTAACCGAGTTGCAGGGCGTTGTAGCCTTCCTTGTCCATGGTCTTGATCTGCATGACCGCACAGGGTCCTGCTTCAATGACGGTCACGGGACAGATGGTACCATCATCCGTGAATATGCGTGTCATGCCCAGCTTTTTGCCAAGCAATCCGAGAGTCTTAGCCATAACTATACTCCTAGAGCTTGATCTCGACGTCCACACCGGCGGGCAAGGAAAGCTTGCCCAGGGCATCAACCGTCTGCTGAGTGGGTTCAAGAATATCCAAAAGACGCTTGTGAATACGCATCTCGAACTGCTCACGAGACTTCTTGTCAACGTGAACAGATTTCTGGACAGTGGTACGATGTATGTCGGTGGGCAGCGGCACAGGACCGGCAATTGCCGCACCGGTATTCCGGGCAGTGTCAACGATTTCGCTGACAGCCTTGTCCAGAATACGGTAATCGTATGATCTCAATTTAATTCTGATGCGATCGCTCGCCATCGAAGCAGCCATAGTGCTTTCTCCTCAAAGGATTTATCTTTACTAGCGCCTCAAATGAAAAAGGCACTGAACGTTGCAGCGGTCGGGTTATCTACACCCGTCCCGCCGCACTGTCAAGCAAAGGGAAAATCCTCGGCTCTACGTTAATCTTTTCCGTTCATCATTTCTTCGGCCAAGCTGTTCGGCAACCTTTCATAGTGGTCGAACTGCATGGTGAACGTCGCCCTACCTTGAGTCTTCGAACGAAGATCCGTGGCGTATCCGAACATCTCGGACAGGGGAACGAAGCACCGGATGACCTGGACGCCGGTGCGGGCTTCCATTTCGCCCACACGACCGCGGCGGCCGTTCAAATCGCCCATGACATCACCAAGGTAATCCTCGGGGGTCACGACTTCCACCGACATGATCGGCTCGAGAAGGACCGGCTTGGCGCCGCGACAGGCTTCCTTGATAGCCAGAGAACCGGCAATGTAGAAGGCTTGTTCGCTGGAGTCGACTTCATGGTAGGAGCCGAACACGAGCTTGACCTTCACATCGACCACCGGGAATCCGGCGATGATGCCGTTCTTCATGGCGTCCTGAATGCCTTTGTCAACAGCGGGAATGTATTCCTTGGGAATCACGCCGCCCTTGATTTCGTCCGCGAACTCGTAACCCTTCTCAGGATTAGGTTCGACTTCCAGGACAACATGGCCGTACTGGCCTCGGCCACCAGACTGTTTCGCATGTTTGACATCAACCTTTTTCGAAGCGGAAATGGTCTCTCGATACGCAACGCGGGGTGCGCCCACGTTGGCGTTCACGTTGAACTCCCGGAGGAGGCGGTCAACGATGATTTCGAGGTGCAACTCACCCATTCCGGCGATAAGGGTCTGTCCGGTCTCTTCGTCACCCTTGACGCGGAAAGACGGATCTTCCTTGGCAAGCTTGACAAGAGCAGCGGACAGAGCGTCACGGTCTGCCTTGGTCTTGGGTTCGATAGCCACTTCGATGACCGGTTCCGGGATGTCCAGGGACTCGAGCACAACAGCGTGCTTGAGGTCGGTCATGGTATCGCCGGTGGCTACGTATTTGAGGCCGACGGCAGCGACGATATCGCCAGCGTACGCCTCTTTTATTTCTTCACGCTTGTTGGCGTGCATTTTCAGAAGTCGACCGATGCGCTCTTTCTTGCCGGTAGCCGCATTCATCACGGTGGCGCCGGACTCTATCTTGCCCGAGTAGAGGCGCAGGAAGGTCAGGTGACCGACGAACGGGTCGGTCATGAGCTTGAAGGCCAGGGCGGCCAGGGGCTTGGTGTCATCGCAGGGGCATTCGATTTCTTCCTGTGTGTCAGGATCGATACCCTTCATGACCACAACGTCCAGCGGGCTGGGCAGGTAATCCACAACAGCGTCGAGCAGCTGCTGGACGCCCTTGTTGCGGAAAGCGGTGCCGCAGAGCACCGGGCAGATGGTCAGGCTGTTGGTGGCCTTGCGCACCCCCTCTCGCAGTTCATCAGGAGTCAGTTCCTCCTCGTTCATGAACTTTTCAAGAAGCGTTTCATCTTCCTCGGCAATGGCTTCGATCATCTCCGCACGCATCAGTTCATACTGATCCTGCAGATTGGCGGGCACATCGGTGGTGGTGAAGCTGGTCCCGTGGTCAACGCTATCGAATATATAGGCCTTGCCCTCGATAAGGTCGACAACGCCTTCGAAGTCATCCTCGGCGCCAATGGGCAACTGCAGAGGAACAGCCTTTGCGCCCAGGCGGGTCTTCATCATTTCAACACAACGGAAGAAATCCGCACCGATGCGGTCCATCTTGTTGACAAAGGCCATGCGGGGCACGCGGTATCGATCGGCCTGACGCCACACGGTTTCGGACTGGGGCTCAACGCCTGCCACGGAGTCGAAGACGGCGATTGCGCCGTCAAGCACGCGCAGGGCACGCTCGACTTCCATGGTGAAGTCCACGTGGCCCGGGGTATCGATGATGTTGATACGATAGTCACGCCAAAAGCAGGTAGTCGCAGCAGACGTAATCGTGATGCCGCGTTCCTGCTCCTGAACCATCCAGTCCATGGTGGCTTCGCCGTCATGGACTTCACCGATCTTGTGGGACACACCGGTGTAGAACAGAATTCGCTCTGTAGTGGTAGTCTTGCCCGCATCAATGTGGGCCATGATACCAATATTTCGCTGTTTATCTCTAGGTACTTTTCTCGCCACTTTATTACTCCGTGACTACCAGCGGTAGTGAGCGAAAGCCTTGTTGGCTTCGGCCATCTTGTGGGTATCTTCGCGCTTCTTAACGGCGCCGCCACGGTTATTAAAAGCATCCATGAGTTCGCCGGACAGACGCGCAACCATGCCCTTCTCACCGCGACCGCGCGAATAGGCGATCAGCCAGCGGATGGCCAGAGCGGTCTGACGGTCGGGACGGACTTCCATGGGCACCTGGTAGGTGGCACCACCGACACGGCGGGACTTGACTTCCAGGGCGGGACGGATGTTGTCCAGACACCTCTCGAAGGCCCTCAAGGGATCTTCGTTGGTCTTGTTGGCCAGGATTTCGATAGCCTGGTAGAAAATTCTTTCAGCGGTACTCTTCTTACCGTCCAGCATCAGGCGGTTGATGAAGCGAGTGATGAGTTTGCTGCCGTATACTGGATCCGGCAGGATCTGCCGTTTGACGACAGGACCTTTACGAGGCATTTTTTTCTCCTTGGTTTTTCGGCCGGGGGGATATTATTTCGGGCAGCCTCCGCCCTACTTTGTCATCCCACCCCGGGCATTGCGAAAAAGCTATAACCTATTTAGGACGCTTGGTGCCGTACTTGGAACGGCCGCGACGACGATCATCAACACCAGAGGTATCGAGGGTACCGCGGACGATGTGGTAACGGACACCGGGAAGGTCTTTTACACGACCGCCACGGATCAGAACCACGGAGTGTTCCTGCAGGTTATGGCCTTCACCGCCGATGTAGGCAGTGACTTCCATGCCGTTGGTCAGGCGGACACGAGCAACCTTACGAAGCGCGGAGTTCGGCTTCTTGGGGGTCGTGGTGTACACCCTGGTGCAAACACCACGGCGCTGAGGGCATTCCATCAGGGCCGGGGTCTTTCTCCGTTTGGGCTGAGCTACGCGGCCTTTACGGATCAACTGGTTAATGGTGGGCATTCATCCTCCAATCATTAGTTAATAGATTACCCACGCGCAAAACTTGCGCAAAGAGGACCGCAAGTACTTCATTATCTCGGGCATTGTCAAGGGATTTTGCCTGAACTCAACGCGTACTTTGCGGCTTCCTGGGCCAAAAAAATTGGAGAGACCGGGTCTCTCCAATTTTTCCAATCAGTTATATACAAGACAGCCGTGTTATAATCTTGGCGGACTTACGTCAGGGACATATCCACCAACAACGGATTCTCTTCCAGGTCCTCAAGGAACTTGTCCGGTCGTTCAAGCTGGTCGGGCACGGTGATCTCGGCATCCGTGTACTTGCGGAAACCGGTACCGGCAGGCACCAACCGACCGACAATTACGTTCTCTTTAAGACCGCGCAGATAGTCGCACTTGCCCTTCAGGGATGCCTCGGTCAGGACCTTGGTGGTCTCCTGGAACGAAGCGGCCGAGATGAAGGAGTCCGTGGACAGCGAAGCCTGGGTGATACCCAGAACCAGGGTCTCGGCCACAGCGGGAGAACCGCCTTCGGCCACGACCTTGTTGTTCTCCTCCATGAACCGCATCTTGTCCACCTGCTCTCCGATGAGGAACGAAGTTGAGCCGGGGTTCAGGATGGAGACCTTCTTGAGCATCTGACGAACGATGATCTCGATGTGCTTGTCGTTGATGTTGACGCCCTGGAATCGGTACACGTCCTGGATCTCTTCGACCAGATAGCGGGCCAGATGCTTCTCGCCCTTGATGCGCAGGATGTCGTGCAGTTCCGGGGAACCTTCAGTGAGCAGATCACCGGCTTCCACAAAGTCGGACTCCTGGACCGTGATGTGCTTGCCCTTGGGAATGAGGAACTCTTTGACATCGCCGGTTTCCGGGGTGACCACGACCTTGCGCTTGCCCTTGGTCTCGGGACCGAAGGTAACGATGCCGTCGATGGAGGAGACAACGCCCAAATCCTTGGGCTTGCGCACCTCGAACAGCTCGGCAACCCTCGGCAGACCACCGACGATGTCTTTGGTCTTGGAGGATTCACGGGGCTTACGTGCGATGACGTCACCGGCACGAACCGTGTCGCCGTCCTTGACCATCAGAATCGCACCCACGGGCATGGCGAAGTTGGCATCGATATCGGTGCCGGGCCTGTGCACAGGTGTACCGTCTTCACCCAGCAGCGTGACTGCCGGACGGAAGTTGGTGGTACGGTATTCCATGATGGTGTAGGACGCCTTGGAGGTACGATCCTCCTGGACGGTCTTGCCTTCTATGATGTCCTTGAACTTGATGACACCGGCCGCATCGACAATGAACGGTTCCATGTACGGATCCCATTCGGCCAGGGCGGTACCTTTCTTGATGTCCTGTCCTTCCTCGACCAGCAGACGTGCGCCGGACGGCAGTACGTATTTTTCACGTTCACGGCCCTGCTCGTCCACGATGCCCACCTGGCAGCTCTTTCCAAGCACCATTTTGTGCCCTTCGGAGTTGACGACGGTGCGCATGCGGGAGCAGACCACGCGGCCATAGTGCTGGGACTCGATGGAGGAGGATTCGATTTCCTTGGATGCAGTACCACCGATGTGGAAGGTACGCATGGTCAACTGGGTACCGGGCTCGCCGATGGACTGGGCGGCGATGATGCCGACCGTCTCACCCACGTTGACCAGGTGCCCGCGGGCCAGATCGCGCCCATAGCAACGGGCGCAGACGCCCTGCTTGGCTTTGCAGGTCAGACCGGAGCGGATGATGATGGAATTGACGCCGGACTGGTCCAGCTTCTGGGCATATTTCTCATCAATGACCGTATTGGCCGGGATAACCAGTTCGCCGGAATCCTCATCATAGGTGTCGAACATGGTCACGCGACCCTGGACACGTTCGGCCAGTCGCTGCTTGATCTCGCCGCCCTTGATGTAGTGAGTCAGTTCCAGTCCGTCCACAGTGCCGCAATCAATTTCGGATATGGTCACGTCCTGGACAACGTCCACGAGACGGCGGGTCAGATACCCGGAGTTCGCGGTCTTGAGCGCGGTGTCTGCCAGGCCCTTTCGAGCGCCGTGGGTGGAGATGAAGTACTGGAGGACGGAGAGACCTTCACGGAAGCTCGCCGTAATGGGCGTCTCGATGATCTCGCCCGAAGGCTTGGCCATGAGACCGCGCATACCGGCCAACTGACGCATCTGGTCCTGGTTGCCTCGAGCACCGGAGGTGGCCATCATATAGATGGGGTTGAAGCTGGAGTTCACCTCGGTGTTGCCGGTCTTGGGATCGGTCAGCACGTCGGTGGACATTTCACGCATCATCTCGTTGGAGATGTCGTTGGTGACCTTGGTCCAGACGTCAACAATCTTGTTGTATTTCTCGGTACGGGTAATGATGCCGTCCTGGAACTGGTTCTCGATTTCGTCCACTTCGGCGTTGGCGGTGGCCAGCAACGGAGCCTTGGCATCGGGAATCTTGAGGTCCTTGACGCCGATGGTCACACCGGCGCGGGTCGCGTATTCGTAACCCAGATCCTTGATCCGGTCGCACAGGATGACCGTGGCCTTGGTGCCTGCCAGACGGTAGGCGCCGGTGACCAGGGCAGCGATATTCTTCTTGTTGAGAACGCAGTTGACCAGATCGAAAGGCACCTTTTCGGGCAGCAACTCGGAAACAATGATGCGGCCGGTGGTGGTCTCGACGATCTCGCCCTCAATACGCACCTTGATGCGTGCGTGGATACCGACGACGCCGAAGTCATGGGCGGAGATGACCTCTGCCGGATCGGAGAAGATCATGCCCTCGCCCTTCTCGAAGGAACGCGGCGTGGTCAGGTAGTACAACCCGAGGACGATGTCCTGGGACGGGTTGATGATGGGCGCGCCGTTGGACGGGCTCAGGATGTTGTTGGAGCTCATCATGAGCACGCGGCATTCGATCTGCGCCTCCACGGAGAGAGGCACGTGCACGGCCATCTGGTCACCGTCGAAGTCCGCGTTGTAGGCGGAACACACGAGCGGGTGCAACTGAATGGCCTTGCCCTCGACAAGCAACGGCTCAAAGGCCTGGATGCCGAGACGGTGCAGCGTCGGTGCGCGGTTGAGCATGATCGGGTATTCGCGGACCACGTCTTCCAGGATATCCCAGACGACCAGATCTTCGCGCTCGACCATTTTCTTGGCTGATTTGATGGTGGTGGCGATTTCGCGTTTTTCAAGCTCGGAATAGATGAACGGCTTGAACAGCTCCAACGCCATCTTCTTGGGCAGGCCGCATTGATGCAGTTTCAGCTTGGGACCGACAACGATGACGGAACGGCCGGAGTAATCGACGCGCTTGCCCAGAAGGTTCTGGCGGAAACGGCCCTGCTTGCCCTTGATCATGTCTGACAAGGACTTCAGCGGACGGCCATTGGTGCCGGTGATGGCGCGGCCGCGGCGGCCGTTGTCGAACAATGCGTCAACGGCTTCCTGCAACATGCGCTTTTCATTGCGGATGATGATCTCGGGCGCGCCCAACTCCAACAGTCTCTTCAGACGGTTGTTGCGGTTGATGACGCGGCGATAGAGATCGTTCAGATCCGAGGTGGCGAAACGGCCGCCATCCAGGGGAACCAACGGGCGCAGTTCAGGCGGGATGATGGGAATCACTTCCAGGATCATCCACTCCGGCTTGTTGCCGGATTCGAGGAAGGCCTCGACAATCTTCAACCGCTTGGTGATTTTCTTTTTCTTGGTCTGGGACCGGGTGGTCTGAGACTCCTCGCGCAGTTCGGCACGCAGGGTCGGCAGATCCAGGGCCTGCAACATGGTGCGGACGGTCTCCGCACCCATACCAACAGTCAGGGCATCCTCACCAAAGTGGTCGATGACCTGGAAGTATTGGTCCTCACTGACTACCTGATGCGTCTTGAGCGGGGTTTCGCCCGGATCAAGCACGATGAAGGAATCAAAATAGAGCACCTTCTCCAGATCGGCCATGGTGATGTCCAGCAGGGTGCCGATCTTGGAAGGCAGGGTCTTCAAGAACCAGATATGTGCAACAGGCGCGGCCAGTTCGATATGCCCCATGCGCTCGCGACGGACCTTGGAGGCAATAACCTCAACGCCGCATTTTTCGCAGACAATGCCGCGATGCTTCATGCGCTTGTACTTGCCGCAGTTGCACTCGTAGTCCTTCACCGGGCCGAAGATCTTGGCGCAAAACAGGCCATCGCGCTCCGGCTTGAAGGTCCGGTAGTTGATGGTTTCCGGTTTCTTGACCTCGCCGAAAGACCACTCGCGAATGGTCTCGGGCGCAGCAATGGATATCTGGATAGCCTTGAGGTTTCGCCCTTGGGCGGCGGCGTTCGGCGCTCCACGCAATGTGAACAGATCGTCCAATGTCATGGATATCCCCTATCGTAAAAAGTTATTTCATGCCCGGCCGACCAATTCGGATCGGCCGGGCCTATTACCTTGTACCAGTCAGGGTCTAGTCAACCAGCGGCTTGTAAGGTGCCGGAGCTGCAAAACCCTGCTGTGCGGGACGTTTGCGGTCTTCATAGTGCAGGGTCACGTCCAGACCCAGCGACATCAATTCCTTGACCAGGACGTTGAAGGATTCCGGCAAGCCGGCTTCCAGGAAGTTGTCGCCCTTGACGATTTTTTCGTACATCTTCACGCGGCCCTGCACATCGTCGGACTTGACGGTGAGGAATTCCTGCAGAAGATAGGCGGCGCCGTAGGCCTCGAGGGCCCAGACTTCCATCTCACCCAGACGCTGGCCACCGAACTGGGCTTTACCGCCCAGAGGCTGCTGCGTGACGAGAGAGTACGGGCCGGTGGACCGGGCGTGGATCTTCTCGTCGACCAGGTGGTGCAACTTCAATATATACATGATGCCCACGGTGACACGACTGTGGAACGGTTCGCCGGTGCGGCCGTCAAACAGGATGAACTTACCGTCGGATGCGAGACCGGCCTTTTCCAACCAGCCCCATATGCCCTCTTCGTTGGCACCGTCAAAAACGGGCGTCTTGGCGACGATACCGTTCTTCAGCTTCTTGGCAGCATCCACGAATTCCTCGTCGGACAACGTATCGATCAGATCGCTTATTTCCGACGTGGCAAGGATGTCCTTGACATCCCTGCGGATGTCCTTGACGGCCTTGCCGCTGTCTTCGAGCATGGCCTGGACCTGCTGACCGAGCTTGCGGCCGGCCATGCCCAGGTGCGTTTCCATGATCTGCCCGATATTCATACGGGAGGGAACGCCCAGGGGGTTCAGGACGATGTCCATGGGGGTGCCGTCTTCAAAGAACGGCATGTCTTCCTCAGGGAGAATGCAGGAGACAACACCCTTGTTACCATGACGACCGGCCATCTTGTCACCCACGGAGAGCTTGCGCTTCACCGCGACGTAAACCTTGACCATCTTGATGACGCCCGGAGGCAGATCGTCACCTTCGGTGACTTTCTCCCGCTTGATGTCATAGATGTTCTTTATGAAGGCTATATGCTGTTCGTAATCGGCCACGATCAACTTGAGTTGGTCGTTGGCTTCACGATCAAAGAGACCGATCAGCTTCTTGACCGGAACCGAGTCCAGGGCCTCACGGTCAACGACCTCACCGGTCTTGATGACCGTGATCTTCTTGGAGTTGACCAAATCCTTCTTGAGCTTGCCACCCTTGACGGCTTCCCACACCTTTTCGCGGACAGCGTCGGTCAGGGCGGCGATATGCTTTTGTTCCTTGACGTCAAATGCGGCAAGTTCAGCATCCTCAATGGCCTTGGTACGGTCATCCTTGTCACCGGAGCGACGGTTGAAGACCTTGACGTCAACGATGGTACCGGAAATCCCCGGCGGCACCTTCAGGGAGGTGTTCTTCACATCGCGCGCCTTGTCACCGAAGATGGCCCGGAGCAACTTCTCTTCCGGAGTCAGCTGGGTCTCGCCCTTGGGCGTGATCTTGCCGACCATGATGTCGTCGGGCTTGATGCGGGCGCCGATGCGGATGATACCGCATTCGTCCAGGTTCCGCAGCATTTCCTCGGACACGTTGGAGATGTCACGGGTGACTTCTTCGGGTCCGAGCTTGGTATCACGGGCGACCAGTTCAAACTCCTCGATATGGATGGAGGTGTAGACGTCTTCCTTGACCATACGCTCGGAGATGAGGATGGAGTCCTCGAAGTTGAATCCGCACCAGGGCATGAAGGCCACGAGCAGGTTCTTGCCCAGGGCGAGTTCGCCATGGTCAATGCCCGGACCGTCCGCCAGGACCGCGCCCTTGAGGACACGTTGCCCGACCTGGACGCGCGGCGTCTGGCCGAAGCAGGAGTTCTGGTTGGACTTGTGCCACTTCTGCAGTTCGTAATGCTTGGCCCCGCCGGAGTTCCGGTAGCGGCCCTTGTCGTAATTGATAATGATGCGCTCGGCGTCCACATAATGGACAACGCCATCCTCTTCGGCCAGGACACAGGCACCCGAGTCGCGGGCGACAGGGCCTTCCATGCCGGTACCGACGAGCGGCTCCTCGGCTTGCAGCAAAGGAACGGCCTGACGCATCATGTTGGAACCCATGAGCGCACGGTTGGCGTCATCGTGTTCCAGGAAGGGAATCAGCGCGGCTGAGATGGAAACCGTCTGGCTCGGGCTGATGTCCATGCAGGTGATCTCTTCGGCTGCGGTCAGCTGAACATCGCCTGCCAGACGCGCATTGACGCGCGGATTGACGAAGACGCCGTTGGCATCCAGGGGAGCGTTGGCCTGGGCCACCACTTCCTTGGCTTCCTTGGAGGCATCCATATAGGTGATTTCGTCGGTGATCTTCTTGTCCACCACCTTACGGTACGGGGTCTCGATGAACCCGTAGTCGTTAACCTTGGCATAAGTGGTCAGAGAGACGATCAGACCGATGTTCGGTCCTTCAGGCGTCTCAATGGGACAGATGCGTCCATAGTGCGAAGTATGCACATCACGCACTTCGAAGCCCGCACGTTCGCGAGTCAGGCCGCCGGGTCCCAATGCGGAAAGACGGCGTTTGTGCGTGACTTCGGAAAGCGGGTTGGTCTGATCCATGAACTGGCTGAGCTGAGAGGTTCCGAAGAACTCCTTGAGTACGGCTGCAACCGGTTTGGGGTTGATCAGGTCATGCGGCATCAGGGTGGCAACTTCCTGCAGGGACATGCGTTCCTTGATGGCGCGTTCCATACGGACAAGGCCGATGCGATACTGGTTCTCTACCAGTTCGCCCACAGGGCGCACACGACGGTTGCCCAAGTGGTCGATATCGTCGGCAGGACCGTGGGAATCCTTGAGCCGCATCAGTTCCTTGACCGCCAGGAGGATATCCTCGTTGGTCAAGGTGCGCACGCCCAGGTCCACTTCCTGATTCAGACGGGAGTTGAGCTTGTAACGGCCCACGCTGGACAGGTCATAGTAGTCCGAGGAACGGAACAAGTTCTCGAAGAAGTTGGATGCGATCTCGGGCGTGGGCGGGGAGCTGGGACGCAACCGGCGATAGATTTCGATCTGCGCGGTTTCCAGATCCGTGGTCTTGTCCAGGAGCAGGGTGTCGCGAAGGGCAGAGGAAACGTCCATGCCGCGGGTGTGCAGCACGTCCAGATCCTTGACCTTGGCATCACGAAGCCTTTCAATCAGTTCCACGGTCAGTTCGTCGGCCGCCTCGGCAATCACCTCGCCGTTCTTGTCGACCATGTCGCGAGCCAGGAACAGGCCCACCAGGGAGTCAGGGTCGATCTCGATGGCCTTGACTTCATTGCGGACGAGCTTTTTCCACGCGCCCTTGGTGATGTCCGCGCCCTTCTTGACCAGGACCTTGTCGTCGACCTTGATGTCGACATAGGCCACTTCCTTGCGGAATTGGTCCGCCACGACCTTTCGCTGCACCTTGTTCTTGAGCAAGGTGTAGGATTCGATGTCGTAGAAGTAATCGAGAATGTCGACACGAGACAGTCCCATGGCCTTGAGCAGTATGGTAACGGGCATCTTGCGGCGGCGGTCTATGCGCACGTACAGGATGTCCTTGTGGTCAAAATCAAAATCCAACCAGGAGCCGCGCATGGGAATGATGCGGCTGGAATACAGCACCTTGCGGCTGGAGTGGGTCTTGCCGGAATCATGCTCGAAGATGATGCCGGGTGAACGCTGCAACTGGTTGACAATTACGCGTTCGGTACCGTTGATGACATAGGTTCCCTTTTCGGTCATCAACGGGAGTGTCCCGAAGTAAATGTCCTGCTCCTTGATATCTCGAATCGTGCGGTTGTCAGTCTCTTCGTCAACGTCAAAAACTACGAGACGGACGGTGATACGGATGGGCGTCTCATAGGTCAAACCCTTGGAGATGCACTCATCGACGTCGTATTTTGGTTCGCCGATTTCATAGGAAACGAAATCAAGGCTAGCGGTCTTGTTGAAATCTTCAATGGGAAAAACGGACCTGAACACACCCTCGAGTCCAAAATCACCACGGCTGGAAGGCGGAGTATCCACCTGGAGGAAACGATTGTACGAATCCACCTGGAGTTCCAGCAGGTGCGGGATGGGGAGCGTGTTGACGATATTGCCGAATTTTTTTCTCAGTTGACCCATTGTACCCTCATGCATGAGCGGTTGATGGTTGGGGCGCGGGGCTTATGGGAAGCCCTTACCCTCTGTCGACGCATCGGCCTATGAACGCGACCGGTGCGATAATTGGGTAGATAAGCTGTAGCCGGAACCAAAACCCCGGCACACCGACGAGGAGCAGACTTTCATCATACAGCGTGAAAACCCAAAAGCGTAAGGCGATTTAACCAGTATAATACATACAGAGCAAAGAGCGCAACGCCCTTATTACGAGGGCGAGCGCTCTTCGCTTTGTTAGCTTAAAGTGCTGAAGTTACTTAACTTCAACTTCGGCGCCAGCTTCTTGAAGCTGCTTGGCGGCCTCGTCAGCCTCATCCTTGGAAACGCCTTCCTTGATTGCCTTGGGGGCTTCGTCGACAACTGCCTTGGCTTCTTTCAGGCCCAGGCCGGTGAGGGCGCGGACAGCCTTGATGACGGCGATCTTGTTGCCACCGGCATTGGTCAGCACAACGTTGAATTCGGTCTGCTCTTCATCGGCAGCAGCTTCGCCGCCGGCAGCGGGAGCCATCATCATGGCAGCGGCCGGAGCGGCAGCTTCCACGCCGAAGACTTCTTCCAGCTCTTTGATGAATGCGGAAAGCTCCAGGACGGTCATGTTGCCAATGAATTCGACAACCTGTTCTTTGGTGATATCAGCCATTGTAAATCTCCTTAAAATTGATTCGCTTTGAACCTGTTTTTACGCAGCTTCTTTCTGTTCCTTGATTGCGGTCAAGGCGTACAGGAACTTGCGTTCGATGTTTGCGAACAAGCACACGAAATTGCGGGGTACTGCCTGCATAGTGCCGAGTACGGAACTCAAGAGCTCAGGCTTGCTGGGCATCTTGGAAAGTTCCTTTACTGCATCGCTGTCAAGAAACTGGCCTTCCAGAGTACCGAAACGCAGGGCGAACTTCTTGTTCGTCTTTGCGTAGTCGGCCAACGCCTTGGCAAGGGCGACGGGATCGTCGTACCCAAGCGCAATAGCGCAGTTCTCTTTAAGGTGTTCGCTCAATTCACCGTGATCGGTATCCTTGAGAGCCAACCGGGCCAGGGTATTCTTGACGACTTGGTAGTCGACGCCGACTTCAAAGCACTTGGAGCGCAATTTGGTGATTTCCTCGACGGAAATCCCCTTGAAATCGGTGACGACGGCGATGCTGGCGCGCGAAGCTTTTTCGTGCAGCTGCTCGATGATCTGGGCCTTTTCTTGCCTGTTCATCTACCACTCCTCGTCGTTCGGCCCGGAAAGCAGGTCAAAGCTTTGTCTGAGCAGGATATTAAGGGATCACAGCCCCACCTGCCGTCTCTGACTCAACCTTCCGTGCAATTATCTACAGGACTTCCAAGAGGAAGTCCGGCATTCCAATACTGTTAAACTTCCAGGAATTTCCGGATGGTCAAGGGATCAACCTTGACACCAGGTCCCATGGTGGACGAAACAGCCATCGCCTTCATGTACGTTCCCTTCGCAGAGGAAGGTTTGAGACGCATGACGGTGTCCAGCAGCGCCCTGAGATTCTCAAGGAGCTTTTCCGGGCCAAAGGAGACCTTACCAATGGGGGCGTGCAGCACACCGGCCTTGTCAACCTTGAACTCGACCTTACCGGCCTTGAGTTCGGTGACGGCCTTGGCCACATCCATGGTCACGGTGCCGGTCTTGGCGTTGGGCATCATGCCACGGGGTCCGAGCACACGACCGATCTTACCGACCACGGCCATCATGTCAGGGGTGGCGACAGCCTTGTCGAAATCCAACCAGCCGCCCTGGATCTTCTCGACCAGTTCGTCGGAACCGTAGAAATCGGCACCGGCTTCCTTGGCCTCATTTTCCTTTTCACCCTTACAGAAGACAGCGACACGTATGTCTTTGCCAAGCCCATTGGGCAGGCTGACAGCGCCACGGATCATCTGATCGGAATACTTGGGATCCACGCCGAGGTTGATGGCGACATCAACGGTCTCGTCGAACTTGGCAAAGGCTGCTGCGACAGCGGCCTTCACGCCCTCTTCGACATCAACACGCAAAGCGATATCACGGTCACCAACAGCGTTGCGGTATTTTTTTCCATGCTTAGGCATTTTTATTTCCTCACTAACCCTTGACTTCGATACCCATGCTGCGGGCTGTACCCTCAATCTGAAGCATGGCGTGTTCGAGATCATTGGCATTCAAATCAACCATCTTCAGTTCGGCGATCTCCTTGAGCTGAGCCTTGGTGACCTTGCCGACTTTTTCCTTGTTGGGTTCACTGGAGCCCTTTTCCAGCTTGGCTGCCTTGAGCAACAGTACGGCCGCCGGAGGGGTCTTGGTGATAAAATCGAAGGAACGGTCTGCATACACGGTGATGACCACCGGGATGATGAGACCTTTCTGGTCCTGTGTCCTGGCGTTGAACGCCTTGCAGAATTCCATGATGTTCACGCCGTGCTGACCCAAAGCCGGACCGACCGGCGGGGAGGGGTTTGCACTGCCAGCGGGAATCTGCAGTTTAATCTTTCCTAATTCTTTCTTGGCCATTGTATTCCTCGATGAGAAATTTCGCTGTTAGCGACAATATGGGCTATCCCTTGTCCACCTGGACAAAATCCAGCTCCACTGGAGTCTGACGCCCGAAGATAGAGACGGATACTTTGAGTTTACCCTTGTCGTAATTGACTTCTTCCACAACACCGTTGAAGCCGCTGAATGGGCCGTCGATGACCCTCACCTCGTCACCTCGTTCGAAATTGAACTTGGGACGGGGTTTCTCCTGGCGGCTTTCCATCATGTTGAGGATATTCTCCGCCTCACTATCACGCATGGGGGTCGGACGGTTCTTACCGCCAACGAATCCGGTCACACGCGGAATGGACTGGATGAGATGCCAGGAATCATCAGTCAGAATCATCTTGATCATGATGTATCCAGGATAGAACTTGCGTGTAGACGTCTTGCGCTCACCCTTGACCATTTCGACGATCTTTTCGGTGGGCATGACGACCTCTTCAATGAGGCCCTTGTCCTGTCCTGTGCGCATCATCTCGCGGACGGTCTGTTCGACACGCTGCTCAAATCCAGAGTAGGTGTGAACGATGTACCAGCGGGTGCGAGGTGCAGCTTGTTCCAATGTGGCATCCATGTTGTGTTCCAGCCTTTGCAGGTAGCTTTGGTCCTAGGAGAGGATGGTCTCGACGATCTTGGAGAACGCGAGATCAACCACACCCAGATAAAGAGCGATGACCACGGAAACGACCAGCACGGCGATGCACGTGGTGACAGTTTCCTTGCGGGTCGGCCAGACCACTTTCTTGATCTCGACCTTGGACTCCTCAAAGAATTCCAGGAATTCCTTGATCTTGCCCATCGGCCCGGCTGCCAGACTCTGTGTGGCCTGCTTTTCAGCGGCCTTCTTGCCTTTCTTTTTGGCCATATCTCTTTTCCCAAATTATTGAGCGGTTGGGCGGGGCCTTGCTGTTTAGGGCAAGACCCCGCACCGCTTTCAAAGACTCATATTGGCAGGGGTAGAGGGATTCGAACCCCCAACATCCGGTTTTGGAGACCGGCGTTCTAGCCGTTGGAACTATACCCCTGCACTATCGAAACTACTTGGACTCTTTGTGGACAGTGTGTTTCTTGTCCCAAGGACAATACTTCTTCACTTCCAGGCGACCGGTAGTATTCTTCTTGTTCTTCTGCGTTGCGTAATTCTTACGCTTGCACTCGGTGCACTGCAGCTGAATATTGATTCGCATGATTACTCCACGATCTCGGTGACAACACCGGCGCCGACGGTACGGCCACCTTCGCGAATAGCGAAGCGCAGACCGACTTCCATGGCGATGGGGTGAATCATCTCGACGTTGAAAGTGGCGTTATCGCCGGGCATGACCATCTCGACGCCCTCTTCCAGGGTAACCACACCGGTGATGTCAGTGGTACGGAAGTAGAACTGCGGACGGTAGCCGGAGAAGAACGGGGTGTGACGGCCACCTTCGTCTTTGGAGAGGACGTAGACCTCGGCCTTGAACTTGGTGTGCGGGTTGATGGATTTGGGCTTGGCAGCAACCTGGCCGCGTTCCACTTCTTCACGCTTCACGCCGCGGATCAGGAGACCGACGTTGTCACCGGCCTGGCCCTGGTCGAGCAGCTTGCGGAACATCTCGACACCGGTGCAGGTGGTCTTGATGGTGTCCTTGATGCCGACGATTTCAAGCTCTTCACCGACCTTGATGATACCGCGCTCCACACGACCGGTGATAACGGTACCACGACCGGAAATGGAGAAGACGTCCTCGACGGGCATCAGGAAGGGCATGTCGATGTCGCGCTGCGGCTCGGGGATGTAGGAGTCGCAAGCTTCCAGCAGATCAAGAACGGGCTTGGCAGCAGGATCGTTGATGTCATCGCATTCCAGGGCCTTCAGGGCGGAACCCTGGATGACCGGAATGTCGTCGCCGGGGAATTCGTACTTGGAAAGCAGCTCGCGGATTTCGAGTTCGACCAGTTCGAGCAACTCTTCGTCGTCGACCATGTCGCATTTGTTCATGAAGACGACCATGGCGGGCACGCCGACCTGACGGGCAAGCAGGATGTGCTCACGGGTCTGGGGCATGGGACCGTCGGTGGCTGCGCAGACCAGAATAGCGCCGTCCATCTGGGCGGCACCGGTGATCATGTTCTTGATGTAGTCGGCGTGACCGGGGCAGTCCACGTGGGCGTAGTGGCGATTGTTGGTCTCGTACTCGACGTGGGCGGTGGCGATGGTGATGCCGCGCTCTTTCTCCTCGGGAGCCTTGTCGATCTGATCGAAAGCGACGTATTCGCCGTGACCGGCCATGTGAGCCAGTTTGGTGATGGCAGCGGTCAGAGTGGTCTTACCATGGTCGATGTGACCGATGGTGCCGATGTTAACGTGAGGCTTGCTACGTTCAAATTTAGCTTTACCCATTTCAATAACCCCCTGGATCAATAAAGTTATGTAGGTTTCTATTTCTAAATACTTGCTGACAAGTCAATACAAACAAAAAAAACGCCTATGAAGCTCATGACCGGATTTGAACCTGGACTTCATCCTTAACCAAGGATGCACTCTGCCGACTGAGCTACGCGAACCAATTGCTCACGCTGTATTTATTTATGATGATGGATGGAGGGACGGCTAAAAATGGAGCGGGAAACGGGACTCGAACCCGCAACCCTCAGCTTGGAAGGCTGATGCTCTAGCCATTGAGCTATTCCCGCTCACTCCCTGTAGTCCATCAGCAGTCTCTCGGACCGGCCTCCTACAGCGTGATTCAAAAAAATGGTGGTGGGGGGAGGATTTGAACCTCCGAAGGCGTACGCCGACAGATTTACAGTCTGTTCCCTTTGGCCACTCGGGAACCCCACCATTAATATCATATGGAGCTGGCGATGGGACTTGAACCCGCAACCTGCTGATTACAAATCAGCTGCTCTACCAATTGAGCTACGCCAGCTCACTGGGAACGAAGTCTATATACGCCGCTATTTCAAAAATCAAGAGTTTTCAACGACCTTTTTTCCCGAACTCGGGTTGGAGCCGCCTTGCGCTTGAAGACGGGCCGGTGTAATGATAAAAGCAGTTGTTTGTCAACCCTGATCCTGTTTTTTTTTAAATTATTTCCCAATGCACACACGCCTCAACAGACTCGAATTACCGCATCGGCCCTGATCATGCGCATACTTTCGGCCAGGCCGCAACCCATTCCGCAACTGCACTGTGTACATTCAGAGTCAAAACCAATGACACGCAAACCACACACACGCCCCTTTGCACCTCGGCACTTCGCGACCGTCGGCACTTCGTAGTCGAAAGCCGGGACAGCCCCCCCCATTTCCCTTTGACTCCCTTCCTTGGAGTTCGTATGAGCTTCCCACCATGACGACATTTTCAATTACCCCTGATTCCCCGTGGCTTGCCCCGCTGGCCGGTTACTCGGATCTCCCCTTCCGGATTCTGGCCAAGAAAAACGGCTGCAAAGTGGCCTGCTCCGAGATGATTTCCGTCAAAGGCATGGCTTTCAAGAATGCGGGGACACGCCGCCTGCTGGCCACCTGCCCAGAAGACGATCCCATGGTTCTCCAGCTCTTCGGTTCCGAAGCCGACTATTTCCAACCAGTCATGGAAAAGCTGGTGTCCATGGGGTATCGGAACTTCGACCTCAACGCCGGCTGCCCGGTACGCAAGGTCCTCAAATCCGGCTCCGGCGTGCAGCTCATGCAAGATCTCGACAAGCTGGTGAACCTCGCCTCCATCATGGTGGAGAAAGCGGCCGAACATCCCCAGGGCGGCCGGGTCGGCGTCAAATTCCGCCTGGGCTTCAACAAGGGTGAAGAAGTCTTCATCGACCTGGCAAAACGGCTTCAAGACGTCGGTGTGAATTGGGTCACGCTGCACCCGAGGTACGGCAAACAGATGTTCGCCGGAACGGCGGACTGGTCCAAACTCGCGGAACTGAAAAAAGCCGTATCCATACCCGTGATCGGGTCAGGCGACCTGTTCACGGCTGAAGACGGGCTTCGTTGCGTTGAGGAAACCGGCATTGACACCATCATGTTCGCACGAGGCGCACTCTACGATCCCTCCATTTTCGCCAGGTACGTGGCCCTGCGCCAGGGGACTGCCCTTCCGGCCCGTGACGGCACATCCTTGGCCGCCATCATCCTCGAACATATCCGACTCACCCGTGAATACGAAGGCGATGGTCGGTCCTTCCGCAAGATTCGCTCCATCATTCCCCGCTACGCCAAGGGACTCAGAGGTATTCGAACCCTGCGCGGCTCACTGCTGCAATGCAAGACATGGGAAATCCTGGAACAGACTGTCGGGGCCATAGCAGAGATGGAACCCGCTGAAACGGACGCGGAAACCTCCCCGGTTGACGTAATTCACCAATAACGTTTACAACGGCCCAGTCGTCCTTAATCATTTCGTACCTTTGACAAGGAAACGGTAGTGCCATGGCCACTGAGTCGACCGACATCCTGCTTGAAGCGGGCACCAATGAACTTGAAATCGTTGAGTTCTATCTGGAAGAAGAGCCCAAATCCGGAGACATGGAACTGAATCAGGAAGTCCACCCCGTCGAAGGCGCTCTCAAGCCGAGCCGCAAGGGATACTACGGCGTCAACGTCGCCAAGGTTCTTGAAATCATTCGAATGCCGCAAGTCACCGAGATGCCGGAAGTTTCACACCAAGCAGTGCTCGGAGCCTTCAACTTGCGGTCCCGCATCATCCCCCTGCTCGATCTGTCCATCTGGCTCAAGAAGAAGCGTGTTGAAAACGAACCGCCCAAGGTCATCGTCACCGAATTCAACCAGGTCACCTCCGCCTTCATGGTCTCCGGGGTGACCCGCATCCACCGTATTTCCTGGGAAGACGTCGACGCCCCCAACAAATATGTTTCCGCCCTGTCCTCCGACTCCATCACCGGCGTGGTAAAATTCGACGACCGCATCGTGTTCATCCTCGACCTGGAACGCATTGTCTCGGAACTCAATCCTGACATGCGGCTCAAGTTCGATGACAACGTGATCTTCGACGGCAACAGCGGCTACAAGGCCCTGATCGCCGACGACTCGCCGCTCATCCGCGAAATGATCCGCGACATGCTCGGCCAGGCCGGATTTCAGGTGGAAAAGACCAACAACGGAAGAGAGTGCTGGGACCGTCTGCAAGAAATCAAAAAACTGGCGCTCGACGACAACCGCCCTGTCACAGACTATGTGCAGGTCGTCGTATCGGACATAGAGATGCCCATGATGGACGGCCACCACCTGTGCAAACGCATCAAGGAAGACCCCGCGCTGAAGGACCTGCCCGTCATCCTCTTTTCCTCGCTCATCACGGAAAAACTCCGCCACCGGGGTGAGACCGTAGGCGCGGACGACCAGGTGTCCAAGCCCGAGATCACCTACCTTGCCCAACGCGCCGCCTCGCTCATCGAATCCCGCAAGGCCGAAGCAAGGATTGCCGGATAGGCGGCAAGCGCTTCCAAACCGCATAACGGCATTATGTAGGAAACGCACAAAATAAATAATATCAAGTCAGTACAACGTAGAAGGTCCCTTTGCAGGATGCAAGGGGACCTTTCGCTTTTTTGCTGGGTTATGCACCCCCTGGTGAACACACTAATCGTATGACTCCTTAAACAAAAGAGATGTCAACAATTTCCGAAGTCATAGTACCCCCGGCAAAGCCGGGGGCTTGAGTTTGTGAGCCACTCAAAGTGGCTTTAAGAACCGCCTAAAGGCGGAATTTCAATTGTTCTATCCGCTTGTCTTCGTGCTCTTGCTTACGGATGTATTCTCTTATCACCTTTTCGTCCCGACCCACTGTCGTGACATAATAACCACGCGCCCAGAAGTTCTGCCCTGCAAACCCTCTTGCGCGGCCTTGGACTTCATGAGCTATGTGAATCGCACTTTTGCCCTTTATGTACCCAACCACTTGGGACACAGCATATTTAGGCGGAATTGCAATATACATGTGCACATGATCGACACACAGATGCCCTTCCAATATTTTACTTTCGCGTTGTGCTGCCAACTTATGGAACACATCTCCCAAGTAGTTTCTCAGCTTTCCAAACAGCACCTTACGCCGATACTTAGGTATCCAAACGATATGGTACTTGCAGTCCCATTTTGTATGACATAGGCTTGAATTGCACTTCATTGAAGCCTCTCCCTTGCTCACTTAGAGCAGCTCACAAGGGGGGAGGCTTCATGCTACTCCCGCATAAGTCAAACTTCTATGGCCGCCCCAGCAGAGCTGGGGGGTCTCTCATTGGGACTAGGAACAGGCTGGCCTCCACAGTTTACGTCAATGACAGACGCTCCGCTTACAGGCTTATTATTGGCGTGTGTGTACGCATAGTACAAGGCTCCAATGATACAAGCTTTGCTCGCCTCGTGATTGCTTTTTATTGCGACTATACATGGGTGCAACGCCTGAATAACTTTGTCGTAGATCATCTCATTGTGCTGCTTGTAATAGCCATCGCAGATGTCCTGTAATATTTCTGGAAATTCCAAGTAATCGTGATGCCCCAGGTCTTTAAGGTGAAATGCGACTTCTCGAACAACAATTCCAAATGGGCCTTGGTCAACCTCGCTGCGCTTCTTATGGTTATAGTGATCACTTTTGACGCTTCCGTCGCGCATTGCTCTGAGCCTGTCTCTGATTTCCGCATCATCAAATATTGATTCAAGGGTGTTCCAAAGGGTATCGAGGACATTGGAAAGCGGATAAAGCCCTTCTTCAAACATGTTATTCTTCTTTGTCCTTGTAAGGTGGAACCAGTATCGAGAGCTTGTCTTCTTTGGGGTGCCTAAATGCTGCTCAACGTAATTATACAAATACTCTGGTTGCTGTATGTCGATATCATCAAAATTCTTCTTGTATATAGCTTCAATGTCTATGCTTTTTAAAACTTTTCTAAGTTTTTTTATTCGACATCTATACGCGATTGATAGGCTTCGCAGGGTTGTCTCTCCATTTGAACAATTCAAGACAAATTTTTCAGTCGTAGCTCCAAATTTCATGACCATTCCTTCGTTTTGTAGAATTTGAACACCGTCATACTTAAATACATTTATCAAACATTCTGTTGAGTGTTAAGCTGAATAGGCATATGGTGAGGCAACTGCTTATTATTTTTGGAGAACCCTATGAAGGATTACTGCGAATGCTGATAAAATCTTTTCAATTAAAGAACTTTCGTCGACTCAAAGATGTTCATGTTGAACTGGATCCCAAGACCTCGATTTTTGTAGGAGCTAATAACAGTGGCAAAACATCAGCAACGCAGGCCTTTAAACTCTTCTTAGGCCAATCTAAGGAGCGGTTTAATCTTTATGATTTTCATGTCGAGTGCTGGAAAACTTTTGACATCATAGGAGTCAACTGGGGAGATAAGGGTGAAGAACTGGAGATGCCAAAAATCAGTCTTGACCTCTGGTTTGAGGTTGAGTCTCAGGATATTCATAGGGTGATCGACCTACTCCCAAGCTTGGACTGGAAAGATGCTCCTATTGGGGTGAGGATCGAATATGCACCCAAAGATCCGGCTGGACTGATTGATCGATTCAATGAGGCAATAACTAAAGCTCAAGAAGGAATAAAGGAGGACTCCAAGTACCGCCCTTGGCCCCAAACACTCACTGATTTCCTAAAGAAGCAACTAGATTCAGAGTATGCCCTTTTTTACTATGTTCTCGATCATGAACAATTTGATGAAAAATTTAGTCCCATAGCAGGGTACCAGCCGGCTCCACTTGGAGGCACTGGAACAAAATCGGGATCGAAGGTTGTTGGCTCTTTGTTAAGGGTTGATTTTCTTAATGCACAGCGACATCTGACAGATGAACACTCCTCCGGTGGTCGAGCCGAAAATCTTTCCACTCGGTTTAGTCGATTCTATGAACGTAATTTAGAAAAACATGAAGATGATCACGAGGCTATGAAGGCTCTGGTTGATTCAGAGGAACGTTTGAATTCACACCTGAAAAGTGTGTTTAAACCGATGATGGATAGCTTAGCTAAGCTAAAGTATCCTGGATTTGATGACCCTCAACTAGAAATCAAATCGGCTCTCAATCCCAAAAGCCTCCTGAACCAAGGTGCTCAAGTACATTATACTATCAATAATCCGAATTTTCCTAGTGGCTTTGAACAGAATTTCTCTTTGCCAGATCACTACAATGGATTGGGTTACAAGAACTTGATATATATGGCTGTGGAATTGTTGGATTTTCATGAACATTGGATAGCCTCTGAAGTCCGTCCTCCACTACATTTAGTTTTTGTCGAAGAGCCCGAGGCTCACCTTCATGTCCAGCTTCAGCAGGTGTTCATCCGTCAGGTCCAGAATATTTTAAGACAACCTGGCCAAGATGATTTCGGTTACGAAAGCCAGTTGGTTGTGACGACTCATTCTCCTCATATTATATATGAAAGTGGCTTTACGCCTATCCGATATTTCCGCAGGAGCATCTGCCCGGCCATTGAACAAAAATCAACTGTTCTGAACTTATCGTTGTTTAAGATTCATGATGTTGAAATCGAGGGTTACGATGATATCGACACAGCGCGTCATGAAGCTTTGGAGTTCCTCCAGCGATATATGAAATTGACCCACTGTGATCTGTTTTTCGCTGATGGAGCAATCTTGGTTGAAGGCAATGTTGAAAGGTTGTTGCTGCCAATTATGATTGAAAAATCTGCTAAAGAGCTAAGATCTGCATATTTAAGCATTCTGGAAGTCGGTGGAGCCTATGCTCATCGTTTCAAAGAGTTGATTGACTTCCTGGGGATAACTACGTTGGTGATTACGGATATTGATAGCGTGAGGCTCAAAAAGGATATCGAGGAAAAGGCTGAGGAAGGAGATGAGGAGATCAAGGCAGGCGCATGTAGGACTTCGGAGGAAGGAGCAGTCACTTCCAATGAAGCTTTGAAGCAGTGGATCCCCGGCCTTACCAATATAGCCGATCTTCTTGCAGTTGATGAAGCAAAGAAAGAGATTGTGTTGTCAGAAGATTGTCCTGCGAAAGTCCGTATCGCCTATCAGACTCTGCAAACAGTCGCATGGGAAGGGCAAGAGGAGAAATTGGTCGGGCGAACCCTAGAAGAAACTTTTGCTTTGGAAAACTTGGAATGGAGCCAGGACTTAAGCCGGAAGCATCTTGGCCTGAGAGTGATCACTAAAATGAATCGGTTTACACTGGATGAAGTTGCCCAAAAGCTCTTCATACGAGTGAGCGGTAACTCATTTAAAAAAACAAATTTTGCGCTTGGCCTTTTGCTTGAAGGTGAAGGGTGGGACGTGCCTGTATACATTGATGAAGGGCTGAAGTGGTTAGCATCAAATCTGGTTTTCTCGGGCGAAAGCTTGCAGGGCGAACCTCGGACTGATGTTGAGGTGACAGATGCTGATCAGTAGAGCTGGGAAGCCTGATACTCCTACCGACGTCAGCATTAGGGAATATCTTGACTCAATCCCACCTGTTAGCTTCAGCATGGTTGCTGGTGCCGGTTCGGGCAAGACAACCTCGCTGATTAAAGCCTTGCAACACATCAAGAATGCATTCGGTGGCTCTTTACGAAAAAATGGTCAAAAAGTGGCATGTATTACCTACACCGAGGTTGCGACTCAAGAGATATGGAAGGACGTCGGAAACGACCCCCTTTTTCATGTTTCAACGATTCATAGTTTTCTTTGGGAGTTGGTGAGGCCTTTTCAGAGCGACATCAAGAAGTGGGTTGAAAACAAAGTTGGTCTGGACATTGATGAGCTCACTGAAAAACAGGCAAACTATGGTCCTAAAGTTCAGCAAAAGACAAAAGATAAAGATTCCGAAAAAATTGAGCACTACAAAGCGCTTTGTGGTGTCATAGGCAGCATTGATCAATTCGATTATGGGACAGGAAGTGATTATGCCAATGGCATATTGGGGCATTCAGACATAATCAAACTTGTTCCTGAAATCATGCTGGGAAGTACTCTTTTTAGAAATATCGTTGCTCGTAAATATCCATTTTTTTTTGTTGATGAGAGCCAAGACACTTTCGAAGTCTTTGTGGAGGCCTTAAGGGCTATTTTTATCCAAGAATCAAAGAACTTTTGTTTAGGCTTTTTTGGCGACCCGATGCAAAAGATTTATGCGACCGGAGTTGGTGATATCCGTCAAGAGAACACTTGGGAAAAAGTTACAAAGCCTGAGAATTTCCGAAGCCCGGACAGCGTGTTGTCAGTGATAAACAATATCCGTGCAGACGTGGGCGATTTGGTTCAAATCCCTGGTAAAGAACAGGCGGATGGCACTGCGCAACTTGTCATCCTTCCTGCTGATGAGAATAGAGGAGCCTACTTACAACAGGTTCGAGAGTGGCTGGCCCAAGAGGGAAATGATCCGTTGTGGACCCAGGACACAGAGGAATCGGATGTAAAGATTCTAGTGCTTGTTCATCGAATGGCGGCAAAACGACTCGACTTTGCGAATCTTTATGCAGCCTTCAATGACAGAACTCCGGAGTCCTTTAGCATTGGATTCACAGAAGACTCGCATTGGTCTTTGCGGCCATTCAGAGATTACTTGCTGCCGCTAGTTGCAGCATTTACTGATGGTGACAATTTTTCAGTAATGCAACTGCTCCGGCAGAAATGCCCATTGCTGTCAAAAGCGAAATTTGAGAAAGCTCCCAATAAGCCAGAATTGTTGGCAGCAATCAAAGAGAACGTTAGTTCATTGGCGCAGTTGTTACTTGACGATAAGGCTACTGTTTCAGACGTTTTAAAATATGCCGACGACAATAACCTGGTCGATTTGGACGATAGGTTTGCGTTGGTTCCGATAGGTGGGGAGTTTAGCCCAGAGGAGTTGGAAAAGGACAAAGCTGCCCTTGCTAATTACTATAATTGCCAAGCCAAAGAACTGTGGGGATACCATAGATACATAAACGAAGAATCCCCATATGATACCCATCAAGGAATAAAGGGAGCCGAGTTTGAAAGAGTGCTAGTTGTCCTGGACGAAGAAGAAGGAAGTGCCCATAAATTATTTTCATACGAGAAACTATTGGGGATAAAAGAACTGACAGCCACCGATAAAAACAATTTGGCCAACGGAATTGATTCTTCTATCGATCGCACTCGCCGCTTGTTTTATGTCTGTTGCTCTAGAGCTCTGAAGGATCTTGTTGTTGTGCTCTTTACGCAAGATGTTGAAAGTGCGGTTGAGAAAGTGAAGGGCGCTAGGCTCTTTTCTGCTGAAGCCGTATTTACGGCTGCTGATATAGCGTAGAGATTGTTGGTTGAAGGGACGGTCAATCAGACCGTCCCTTTCTTTTTGCCTACCAACGGCGGCAGTGCTTGCTCAGGAGCTTGAACAGGTACTGGATGTCCTGATCTGCGAGCTTGTGCTCATGCTCATAACAGGCACGCAGTTCCTTCCAAGCCTTCATCTCCAACTCTGGGGTGGTGGCGTTTGGCCAATCCGTGAACGACATGCAGTAATCCGGATCGATGTCGCCGGTTTCGTGGTCATAGGACGGCTCCCAGAAGCTACGCATTTCGCCCCACTTTTCCTCATGGCACTTGAAACAATGCTCGCTGTACTCGTCAGCGAAGTAGCGGTCGATGAGCAATTCGCAGACGTGCATCAAGTGCAGGTCGCACTCAGCGCCCACGTAGTCCGGATTACGGCTCAACTCGCGCTGCATCAGCACGAGCTTGTAGCGCATGACGTTGAACAATCCCCAGGACGTGTAGTGCCGGTCGGGCCACACGACAGGAAACCACTGGAACAGATTACGGATACCGAATTTGACCGCACGATACCATTCATCCACCAGCTCCCACGGAGCGGTGAGGTAGTGCGACCAGCGATAGTCAGGCATGACAGACCTCCTATGGTTTTATTTTACCTATAGAAATGTCATGTCATGCCTCCTCTTGAGGATAAGATTGAGATGCTTGGGCATTGGTTACGGACTCGACCATAGCACCGAACTGAAATCATTTCACCACATATGGTTTGTTAATCGTGGCTGCGAGATCAGACCCCTTATAATACGGCCGAATCCAGGTTAGCTTTCGGTCTTGCCGAGCAGGGCCACAAGGCTGATTCCGCCAATGACCACGCACCATGAAACGGACCAGAGGCTTGCCTTTTGGGATATCTGGCCCAGATCCATCTTCAGCGTTGTCTTTCTTGATTACAATGGTTCCAACTGAAGCGCCTACTTCGTTGTAATCAAGGCTGGAATGTCGCTCAGCCCTTTGGAGAAGCTTTCTCCTTTTGGACTTCGATGAAAGCCCTTCAAGGCGTGCTTCCATTTCTTTACGAGGACTGTCCTGGGGAATCAACTCAACCTCATCGGAAGACAAGTACAACACTGCGTTCAACACGATCCGATAGAACGCAAGGCCATCGGTATAAAAAACATCGTCGTGTTCTGAGTTTATTTCCTTGCTTTCAATGTCAACACTGATTCCTGGCCCGAGATTGTCCGGCGTAAGCGTTTCCCAGTCTGTGTGTAAAGCTTGTTCCAATGTCCAGTCGTCCCCTAAAAACAGTTCTCGCTTAAGCATCAAATAAGATGTGTCCGGGCAACGTGCGTGCCATGCACAGATAATAAGCTTTCTGCCAACAAAACCTTCGTCCGCAGGAAGCATGGTGAGGAAGGCTGAAATTGGAGCCGAGTAATCTAGGCCATGATTTTCTTTACCATTTATGCTGTGCATGGCATCCACAACTGTCCTTGACGTAAAGGTAAAGAGACAGGTCGGGAATGGTAATTGAATCAGAGGACCTTTGAGGTTGATCTCCGTATTTGCCAAGTGTTCAGCAAGGTTGTCGCTAAAATGGAAAGTTTTCTTACCTGCCAAGGCAAAATTTAGAGCCACATGGTATTCCTGATTCACGATGCCATACAAGCTTGCATACTCTGCACGCATCTGTGGTAACGCATCATGCAGATGTGGTCTGAGTTGTTCAATGCTGTACCCAGTTTCTTGTGCTGCATAATTCAGAATACCCAAATCAACCTGTTCAACGCACTCTTCAAAGCGGCTGTCGTAATCGTCAACGCTTTGGATTGAGGTCGGTGGCTCTGGCCTGCGCCTCAAGTCCTTGGCATCCCGCTCTGTCAGATCAAGCACAAAGGGGCGCACTTCTCGAATAAAATCGTAATATGTCGCTGGTAAAGTCATATCTGCCACCATTCATAGGGCATCGAAAGGATGCCCAGATAAGGATAATGCCGGTCAAAGTCTTCAGCCACTTGTTTGGCTATCTCGATCTCTTCTTCAAAGTGACCAGGCAGAATGCACCATGTCGCAAGCCAGTGGCGCTTGCTGCACAGACTGCAGCCGCCCTCTCTAATCCAGTAGGTTGAGTGATATTTTACAAATAAGCTCAGCCTCTTGAACTCTCGACAATCTCCCTGCATGTGAGATTCACAAATTGCCGTTTGCGGCAACGCCAGTTCAAGCCCCTCCACAAGTTTTTCAAACTCGGCTCTCACGGCTTCTTTTGCCTGGATCTCATCCTTGTTCTCGATGAGCTTTTCGATCCATCCAGGGTAGTTCATTTCCATGGCTATGTGCTTGCTCATGAGGAGACTCCTTATTCGTTCTCCAGCTCAATCCACCACTGCCTGCCACTTCCGGCGTAATCCAAAGCCGTCCACCTGCATCCGTCAAACTCGTCTTGCTGGAATCTGTGAAAGTGACCAAGATACCACTGTTTGGGTTGATAACGCCTGAGAATCTCGCTGAGCACTTCTTCGGAAGGATCAGGATCTCGGTCCCACCAAACAGGCCATTGTTCGTAGGGGAGGCCTTTGACGTTGAATTCTCGTGGGGCTGTATGGCTGATGACAACATCAATCTGAACCAGAGAAGGGTCAGGGGAATTCTCCAAATCCTCTTCGGTCAAAATCTCATGATCTGGAAACCAGTCTTTGCCAGGCAACCGCGCATAGTTGTCTACCGAGAAAGCCCCGCCAGCAAAAAGCACATTGCGTCCGTCAGGCAGCTCAAGAGTGGAACCTCGCGGCTGATAGATTACGTTGGGCATGCCGTCAGAGAAAGTGCGCTTACCAGATTCTACGAGTGCTTGAAGGCTTTTTAGGTCCTCGTGGTTGCCGTCTATCCAATGGATATGCGCCGAGCCCGGTTTGAGTTTTTTGGCAGGATCACGCCATTTGTGACCTGGCCAGAAACCGAAGTCGCCACACTGAAGGATCATGTTGGGCTTGCGTTGCTCAATAAGAGCATTCAATGAAGCCCAATCTCCGTGGATATCTCCGACAACAAGGATCATGAGATGCTCTCCACCCCGTCAAGTGCGGATGCAGGCAACGGGTGCATGCCCAATTTATCAAAACCGTCGTAGACAATTTCTTGATCTACCGCCCGGCCACGGCAAAGTGCGGCAAGACGTTGAGCCATTGGGTCATTCAACCTTTGGGCCTTCTGCCCTTTCTTACCAACGCATCCAACATACGGATGACTCCGGCCAGCGAACAGCTCTTTGATCATTGGCTCATAGAGAGCCGACAGCTTGAGTTGCGGGAAATGTCTTTTCAGACGATCAAAGATGGCCATGCCCATCAGATCAAGATCTCCCCAGAAAAAGAGGTTCGAGTGACGCAGGAGAAGGCTTGGATTCTTTGGCGGGTTACCTTCACGAGTAAGCACATGGGTTACTCTGTGAGTTAAATTCGCTTGAAGCATGGCCCCATCGTGATCGGATTTTTCATTGGCCACACCGAAACCATACGTGCAAATCCAGGCGAACTGCTTTGAGGCTCCGGCCCGGATTGCGGTTTCGAAGCAGTTCGGGTTTTCAACCAAAATTACAGCTAAAGGCTGCGGCGGGCCTGCCACTGCAAGGTATTTGGGTGAAGGCTGGAAGGAATCAATGTCGATTCCGAATTCGCGGGCGGGACCTTTCAGCCGGTCTAGCAGCTTTGAGGCCCCGAGAAGGTGCCTCGCACTCACAAGATATTGTGGTTTCCCCTGAAATCGCTGCTGATTGTTGCGCAAGTCAACAAGGCCCTGTAGCAGCCTGGCTTTCATCTCTTGAGGGAATTCTTGAAGCGCTTCCCCGGCCGAGTCGAGGGCTTGCCTGTCCGCATCAGAGATGCGGTCATTGGACGCAAGCACATTGTTCCATTCCTGCGCCCATTCGGGTACGTCCTTCTCGCGAAGTTGAATTTCAACCATTGCCTGCGGACAGGTTGGACTCGATCCCCATGAGGCACTTTTTACTACCCCCTCCTCCCGGAGGGTTTGCAAAGCCAAACCAACGTCAAGTTGTGAAAGTTTGGTCCACTTGATGAGCCTTTGAAACAAACCTGTAGGACGCAGTTTGTGTTTCCCGCCATCGGATAAATGGTAGAGTGCCTCAAGGACTATTTTTTTTGTCACGCTCACAGGTCCTCCTCCTGGGTGACAGGAATCTCACCAGAGACAAACGCCACAATGCTGTCGGCTTCTCCTTTGTGAAATTCCTTGCTGTCGGCCCATTCGTTCGGGGAGGCAAGATCCGGCGAGTTCCTGACCATCGTTACAAACAGCTTTGGGAAGCTGTCGAAGTCGTGCCGGAACAACGCTTCTGGGTTGTGCATCAACCCGATAAGCTGGAACCGTCCCAGGCTTTCTTTGAGCTGCAGGGAGGTTTTGACCATTTCCGGGCTGGACAGATTGGAAAACAACCCGTCAATCCAGAACACGCTGGGGCCGATTTCTTTCACAGCCTTTCGGCGTCCTCCGGAGTTGATCCGGGCTTCCATTTTGATGGAGTATTCCGCCAGGAGAGTCAGCCAGAGAAGCGAAAGCGCCATTCGCTCTCCCGAACTGAAACCGTCGTTGTACAGCCTCTTTCGGTCGCCGCAAATGTGCGGGTAATCCACGGTGATACGTGGATTACGGAACACATTGCGGTACAGTTCGGTCCGCAAGTTGTCCCGGACGCTTTTCCGGGCCTTCGCAGCCTCAGGACCATCGTCGCCGAGTAGATCTTGGCCGGT
The DNA here is from genome assembly GCF_004025585.1 of Pseudodesulfovibrio sp. S3. Classification (NCBI taxonomy): domain Bacteria; kingdom Pseudomonadati; phylum Thermodesulfobacteriota; class Desulfovibrionia; order Desulfovibrionales; family Desulfovibrionaceae; genus Pseudodesulfovibrio; species Pseudodesulfovibrio sp. S3. The sequence continues at coordinate 104,664 of NZ_QTZO01000001.1, read as the reverse complement.
CTCCCTTTTGAGAGCCATCTGGGTTCTCCGGAGGTCCTGGACCAGTTTGCCGATGACCACGGAAAAATCGTCAGCCAGCTCGACGTCGATCTGGAACGTCGCCCCCTTGTGGGCGCGGAGGACCTTTTTCAACTCGCTCAAACCGCTTGCGCTAGTCTCTGCGAGGCTCTGCAAGTTCCCCAAAAGTTCCTTGTAGAGGGTCTCTTCCTTCTGCTGGGCCTCAATGCAGTCCGCCTCCGCGTCTTCGACACGTTGCCGCTTGCCGTTGACAAAGGTTTCAAGACCGTCAGGATCATTACGGAACCGCTCAAGGATCTCAATCTCTCCCTGGGTCAGTCCCTTCGGGGGCGTTTGCAGCAATGCGCCACAGGCCTTCACGTATCCCTGCTGTGCGGAATGAAGTGCCCTGCGTTCACTTCGGGCCTTTTCGTCGTAGCTCTTCAGGCTCAACTCACTTTCAAGATGCCCCTTCAGCGTGTTCAATGCGACAAGGATCTCGTCCTTGCACGATTCAACATCGGAAAGGCCGTCAAGTATTTGAGCTACCTGTGCCTGGGCAACCTCGTCCGGTGCGCCGGACGAAGGGCCGAGAAGGGTGGACATTTCGTCGTCATGGATCAAAACGGCAAGGGCCCGGTACGCCGGAAGCATCTGCGCCACGGCATTATCGTAGGACACGATTGGCCCTTGAAGGGCCCCGGCTCTCGCGGACAAGGATCGAATTATTTCTTCCCGCTCTATTACAGCTTTAGCCGCCTTTGCATGGTCCATCATCTTGGCGTCGATTTTTTCTCTTCGTTGCTCTTCGGAGCTATCGAGACTCGATACATAGGATTGAGCTCGGTCAAATCTATATTTCAGCCGTTTCTCCAGTCTATCCAGGGATTCCCGAATGCTGGCGGCATCCGCCTGGGCGGTTTTCATGAAAGCATGATCCCCCTTATGTACATGCTCGACTAGGTTCTCAATGTCTTGCCTGAACGGTTTTGAGGGCCCTTCCAGGAAAGTTTCCAATTCCCCCTTTGCCTTCCGGAGTGCTTCGGAGGCGGCTGGCCGCTCTCGCTCGGCGGCGGCCAAATCACTTTTTGCGTTCTCAAGCTGCCTTTGAGCCGTGAGAAGTGCTGCCTTGGCTTTAGCCAGGGCTTCTTTGCCCCCTTCTGTTTCCAGTCGTTCGGCGCGCTGGGAGGCGTAAAGCACCTTCTCGGTATACTTTTCCAAAAGCGCATCGTGACTCTTTTGCATCCGGCTCTGCGCCTGCAACATCTCTTCAAATCTGCTCTTCGCGTTCACGGCGTCTTTGGCCTTCCTTGCCGAGACAAGCGCCGGGCTATCGTCGGATGCTTCCCTTAAAAGCTCCTTGAGCTTCGCCTCCTCGATCTCAAGCGAGGCCACAAAACGTTTAAGCCGCTCTCGTTCGGCGGCGAGTTTGCCCGGGTCAAGCAGGCATTCGACGGCGAAGGACCGTCTGCCGACGAGGTAGGTGTACACAATCCCGTTTACGGCCTCGGAATGCAGTTCTCCATCGATGCAGAATGATTCGAGCTCGTCCTTGAGAAAGACCGGCACGGAGAGCCGTCGCTCTTCGAACAGCTCCAGCAGTGCTGACACACTCTCAAGCGAAGGAACTACCGGTGCAAAGAGGACAGTCGAAAATAGTGTGAAAAGCTCTACGCGGCGCTCGTCGGACAACTCGAAAGATCTGATGGCTTCGTGCAGGGAGGTAAACCCGCAGATGACCGCCCCGGCCGTCAATGCTTCCGCCACGTCGGGTCCAGGCGCGATCTTCTTCTGAGAGAGAAACGCAAGATCCTGCTTTGCCGTGCCTAGTTCCGCCTGTTTCAAGCGAAGCGATTCGGCGAGTTCCTGCTGTTCCGTCAAGAGTCGGGCAACAGCCTCGGCAGGAGTCTCCCCGGGGTGGTTTGCAACCCATTTGTCCAGGTGGTCGACCTGGTCTTTGATCTCCTTCATCTGACCCTGAAGATCACCCAGTCCTTTCTCGCTCACCGAGATTTCATTACGAGCGCGACCAGCAAATCCCGCAGGGCTTTCATTTGGGAAGGCCTCATAAAATGGAGCCGAATCCCGATTTAGCTCGTCAAGGCGGGAATGGTGGGTCTGAGCGGTCGTCTCCTTCCTCTGTGCCTCCCCTAGGGCCTTGAGGGCCGTTGTTTCGGTTGCGTGAGCGGTGCGGTCCAATTCTGCGGCGATGGCCTCTGCGGCTTTAAGATAGGTCTCCCTTGCTCGCCATTCGTCCTTTTTTTGTGTTGGGGACGAATCCGGGAAGGCCGCGATGAATCTCTCATACAGGGTATGCACGGGCTGGAGTCGAAGCTGCTTTTCTCGAAGGGCTTCAAGTTTGGCCGTGGCCTGTTGTTTCTGGTCTTCAAGGGCCTTGCCCGTCCCGGCCGGTTCAGCGAGTTCTGCGGTCGAGAACAGTCCGGAATCGACCATTTCTCGGTAAAGACCTTCGTTTTCCTTGAACTCCTTAAACCCCTGCTCCAAGCCTTCTACTTCCTTGCGAAGAGAGTCAGCGAGTTCCCATTCCGCCTTGAGGAGCTGCTCCGCCTTGGCGGTGTCATTGCCCAGCCTCCGAACAAATTGCCTGAACGGGTTGCTGTCCACCTTTGTCGCGAAGTGCCGGAACGCCTTGCAAATGATTTCGACAAGCTCTTCTCGCGGAGCGGGGAGATAGGAGTCGGTACACGCACTAAGAAATGTTAAGCAATGCTTTTGGGAGTAATATCGTGGCGAACGCCCCCTTTCGTCTTTTAGAAATTTTTGGTCCACAATAATTTCAATGACTTGCGGCGAAACGGCCCCATTTATGCCACGGCTACTCGCATCTCGATTTACGTGCTTTGCCTCTTTGCCTAATAGCTCCGCCAGGCCACGGTCGCGAAGCAGAACGCCGAGGTTGGGATCTACCACCATGTTGGTCACCAACAGGTCCACCTTGTTCTCACCGCTGGAGACAAAACGGGGGAAGCCCGGCAGAAGCGCTTCATCCACGATGTACCTCGTCGCGGCCATGGCCTGTCGAAGCTTGTCCAGGTGTCCCGACAGCCTTTTCTTGGAGTCGACCACCTGTGCTCCGGACAGTACCAAGGCATCCAGATGTCCCAGGGCCTCATTTTGCCTGGCCAGCCCCTCCATCTCTTCCTCGGCCGCAATCTGCGCTGCCACGGCGCGACCGGCCGTCTGAAGGATGGTGTCCTCGAAATGGTATTCGTCTTCCTCGGCAAAGGCCCCCATGGGGTTGGCCATGATTTCTGGAGCAAGGACTTCCCAGAAGAAGGTCTGATCCAGACGCTCACCACGGATCTTCTTCACCTGGAAGAGGTTGTTGTCGTGATCCTCTCCGCCTCCGCGAAGTTGGAACCTGGCCATGCGTTCGACGATGTGGTTGGGAACCATTTGACCAATGGCAGCCCGCCATTCGTCCCACCGCTGGTTTCGCTTCAAGATCCCCGGAAACTCTGAAATGAGATCATTGAACCGCTTCTTCGAATAGATGGTCAAGTCGCCATGCTCGTTCCGTTCACAGAGGGGGAGATCCTCCAGCTTCCCTGCATAGTGGTAGAACTGGATCGAGCCTTTACTTTGGGTCCCGTACATTCCGAAAACATGGGTTTCCCCTGGGGTGGAGACCAGCCCGAGAAATCTTTTGGAAATGAATTCTACCCGGAAATGGGAATACGCATCGAATTTGTCCGGGGCCATCGCCCTTCGAACCATCTTGAGAAGTTCTTTATTGCGGCTCAACAGGGCGTTGAAGGCATTTGAGATCGTCGTCTTGCCTACGCCGTTTACGGCCTGGACGATGGAAGAGTTCTCCTCGAAGTCATACGTTTGCTCACGGAAACGAGGGGACCACTTTTCGCCGTATTTATTGCGAATGAAGTTCACCACCTGAACACGATTGATCAAAGCGCTCATAGTTTTACATCTCCTGTTCTTGGCCGATTTCATCGTTATCGGCCAATTCAAAGGCTTGTTCGGTGTGCCTCATCGAAATGGGAGCATCTTCCTCCTCCGCAGGGTCCAGATCAACCAACAGACCGAGGCCGTCATTGAAGTTGACCCCAAGTTCGGCCGATGCGAGCAGCGTCTGCCGGAAAACGTTCTTCTCAACCTCCACAAGGTGCCCAATTTTGACCATGTACTGTAGAAAGGAGCGAACCCTGTCGCTGATGCGAGGGGATTCGGAATCAAGCAAGATCGTCCTGGCCAGGGACGGTTCCGCAACGTTTTCCTGCCGCCGACTATCCAGAGTCTCCCGGATGGCGTCCGCAAGATGATCGCGTGTAAACGCGGCCTCCTGATACCTTGAGACCTCGCTGAAGCTCCGGCCCAGTTTGGGGTATTGAAGATACAGCATGGAGAACCATATTTGGCAAAGCCACACTCTTGCATGATCCTTGGGTTCGCTGGACGTGCCGTGGCGATGTCGGACGCAATCCACGGCCTCTTCCGCATCAGCCCAGGGCGTCAAGACCCCCTCTCCGTCTCGTAGGAGGAGAAAGACATATTGATCCCGCTTTATGCCGGGCATATCGTAGGAATCGTATCGATGAAGCCGGAACCCTTGTGCCTGGAGAAAATGGTCGAGACATGCCTTCTCTTCCGAGGTCGCTTCATATTCCAGGAACTTGGCCAGATCCTGCTCGTTCTTCCGTAGGCGCTGTCCCTGCTCCGCTGCCGAACGAATCATCCGTTGGTCCGACAAGAAGGCGAACACCAAGCCTATTTCCCATCCGCGCATCTCACTTCTCCTCTGCGATTTCGAGTTGCACATCATCGGAGGACAGAACCCTTCCCCGCCCCAATGCAATGGACAGCTTGGCACCCTCCGCCCTCTTCACGATGATCTTTTCTCCGACGTCGCCTCCGCACAAGATGCCGGAGTTAAAACAGACCCCCACTGAGGCAGAGATGTCCTCCAAACAAAGGGAACCGGCGTCAACCATTTCGGAAAGTCTCACAGGCCCGACTGCCAGGGCTTTCCTGACATCGTCGACCTTTTGCGAGAGGAGTTGATAGAAAACGTCGCCAACGGTCGTTGATTCCAGCTTGTCTAAGACGACATCTCTTTCGGGAAGTGCCTGTTGGCGCAGTTTCCGAGGGACATCGTAAAGGCTGCAGCAAATATGTCTGGGCGACCATATGCCGTGTCTGGATTGTGCCCTTCGAATGTCGAGCACGGTCAATTTCCCTTCCCAAAAATGGTCTACCACTCGCTGGATACTGAACTTAGCAACACCACTCCCTTTTGCATCATGGAAGGACTGAAAGAGTAGCGTCAGATTTCGGATGAGCGATCCATTTGCCGCATGGACCTTCTTCAAGGCCGAAACCAACTCGAAAAGCGAAATCTCGTCAGGATCATTTGCACTCCAGGGTGAGTATTCTTCGATCATTTGGGCAACGGCGGGAGAGCGTAATTGATTGGATATCTCAAGCAGTCTTTCTCTGAGTTCCTTGAGAAGCTCCAGATGGCGATCCGAGGATTCAAGAATCTCGGCTCGGTATTTCTGATAGACGGCGTTTCGTTCCCGGATCTTGGTCACCTTGAGGGAGTGGTCCCGGATCATTTGTATGAGACTTTCACAGTTCTCAAGAAACTGCGGCAACTTTCCGTCTGCGAGATCCTTTTCCATCATGGAAACGAATTCAGGAGTGTATTCTAATCGGGAGGGTCTGTTCAGTTGGTAGAAGAGGTCTCGTCCGGACATGCTAATGCGGAAACCACTTCCAGCCACGGCTTGTTCGACTAGTGCGGTCTGCTCGAAGACAGAGGACGGCCGAAAAGCCTCAAAGGTCATTCGACAAGGCGTGTGTAAATGCTTGAGCGCGGTCAGGACGCCTTCCCTTGATACGGGAAAATCCTGTGAAACCTGTTCGGAAATTTCATCCAGAGGAACGAAAGATTCGGGCGAGAGTTCGTCTCGGAGAAAGAGAAGATAAAGAATCGTCGCACCGACCTCCAACCATTGTCCATTCCTATTGTTTCGTCTCCGGTCTTGGGGGGCGAAGGCTTGGGAGCATTCGGAAGGGGAACCACCAAGCACATACAGGTCATGCAGCCGCGCCGTCATCGCGAGGAGTTTGATAAGGGGGGCGTCAAATTGCATAAATCAGTTCCTTGTCTTGGTAAGGAATACGGGCCCACATTGACTAACCCGAAGGTTTGTGTGATGGTTGGCCTGCGTTTGAATTGATTAGACTGTTAGAATTTCTAACACACGGATATTATGATGGTCAAGTATAGCAGTAACTATTTGCGCCTCTCTTTTTTTGAGGCTCGCCTTTTCTGGCTTGGCAGATCCAGCAGGAAAGATATGGCCGAGTATCTGGACATCTCACTTGAGCGAGCGTCCGCAGCCATCAGGGAATACTTGAAGCTTGCGCCTGACAACGCTCACTATGATCCGTCTGACAAGGTTTACAAGCCAACCAGAGACTTCGTGCCGATGATTATTAATCCAACACCTGACCAGGTGTTGGGCCACCTTCTGCTCGATGATGGTTTTTTGTGCCCAATGCCGGATATGATGCGGCTTCCCGTTCCCAAAAGGGCAATCCCGACAGACATCCTCAGAACATTGCTTTCAACGATGGCTGCAGATCAGTCTATTGATATCCTGTACCGCTCAATGTCCAGCTCAGAGCCGACATGGAGGCGCATTACTCCGCACGCCTTCGGCCATGACGGTTTTAGATGGCATGTACGAGCATACTGTTCTCTGCGTGGAGAATTCAGAGATTTCGTCCTTGGACGAATCGTTGAGACTGGCGATCGTGGTTACTCGAAGATCGAAGATCAGATTGATGAGGAGTGGGATGAAATCCTTTTCGTCCGGATAGGGCCTCATCCTGGTTTGAATGAGAACCAGAGAACAACCATTGAAATGGATTATGGAATGGAAGACGGAGAGGCTGTCTTTGAAGTGCGAAGAGCCATGCTCTTTTACGTATTGAAGCAACTCGGCCTGCACCGGACTGAAAAAGAGCAGAAGGAGATGAAGATACCTGCCAAAGAGCAACAGGTTGTGTTGCTCAATACGGGTTTGCTGAAATTGATCCGGTCGGATCTAGTCTAGGCGTAGCTCTTTGATATCCAACGCACGGCAGCATTGTAGCACCCAAAAGAAGCTAAAAGTGCCTCGATGGAGTTTTCCCTTGATGCCCTGAACCGTTTCCTCAACTCCAATCACCGAGAGCCGGGAAACAAGTTCGCTGTAGGTAACGCCGCTTCGGGCCAAAACTGATTTGATAATTCGGCTGGAATCTTCCTGCCATTTTTCATTGGGATTACTCATACAGACTGAGTAGAACACAAACCAAAGTTCTGCAAGTGAAACTTTTGTTGTAGATTTATGTTGACATAATGGTTCTGAATGTGAAACCTTAGACTCGTAAACGAAACAACGAGGTCGAAGTGTCCCAACATTTTTTGCTATCAGCCCAAGCCAGAACCTTATCGCTCACGGAGGTATTCACCATGAGTGATGAGGATATCTTTGGGCTGTTTCGGCAAATGCGTTGGGGTAAGACGAACGGCGAACCGGTTTGTCCTCAGTGTGAATGCGAGGAACACTACTATATTAAGGCAAGGAAACAGTGGCGTTGCAAGTTCTGCAATCACACTTTCTCAGTCACAAGCGGAACATGGCTTGGTTCCACCAAGCTGCCGTTGCGCACGATCCTGATAGGTGTCGTGGCCCTTGCAAATGCCGCTAAAGGCATGTCTGCCCTCCAGCTCATGAGATACATGGGCGTGCAGTACAAAACAGCATATATTTTCTACCACAAGCTCAGAGACGCGCTTCATCAAACTCGCCATGATCAACCAGCCCTGAAGGGACAGGTCGAAATGGATGGGGCATACATCAACCCGTCCAAGCGGTTCCCAAACAAGGTTGCAGATCGTCGGGAGAAGACGAAGCTTTCCAATCGGCCAAAGCAATGCGTGATTGTTGAGCGCATGCGCAGTACTGACGGTTTGGGAGCTTGCAGGACGTTAACGTATGTAGTCGAAACCGAAAGGGCTGAGGACATAACCGATATAGCGGAGCAAGACATTGTTCCTGGAACCGAAATCTTTACTGACTGCCATTCCGGTTATTCAGATCTTATGGTCAGCTTCGACCACACCACAGTGAATCATGACGTTTGTTTCATAGGGCCAAATGGGGAGAACACAAATCAGGCCGAATCGTTCTTCAGCCGGTTCCGTCGTCTCATCCGTGGCCAAACCCACCAGGTCGGGCCTGAATATCTCGAACTGTACGCCAACGAAGTAGCCTACCGTGAAGACACAAGGCGGTGGGATAACCAGCGGATCACCTTCGATATGCTTTCACGCATGCTCTCTGATGAAGACAACGGCAAAAAGTCTCGCTTTCGGGGATACTGGAACTACACAAGACGTAATCGTGGGGCAGAAGACTTGGTCTTGGCTGCGTAAGCCTTCAATGTCCACAACGATTCGCCAGTGTCAGTTTCGCCTACCTTGACAGTTAGTCGGTAGTTCCTAAGCGCTTTACTCACAGGCCCCTTGCAGTCTTGCAATAGGCGTTTACGCCTTCGTACTTCATCGATAACTTGCCTTGTGGTCATGGGGCCATCCGAAGCCTTCAAAATCTCTATGATCAACCTTTTCAGCTCTCCATAGTGAAATGTACGCGTGTGGACTTTCCTTGGCCTAGCCAGTTCCATGTCGCATGAAATGCCAAGCATCAACATCGTACAATCAAGTGTGTTGATTTCGGCCTGCTTGTGCTTCAATTGTTCCTGGAGGCTTAGCAGTTCTCTACTTAACACAGACCTCTTCTTGGAGAGGGCCACTAACACTGGCGATTTGCGTGCTCTAAAAGACATGCCCACATCTTACGACGTGGGCATGCTTGATTTCAATATGGCTTATGTGCGTTTCCTACATAATGCCGCCGCATAAGTAAAAGGCCCCCGGAGAACCGGAGGCCTTTTTCGTATTCATGCATAGAAAAAACTAACAAATGCGCGGCAACTGCTCCCCTTCGAGCATGCCCAGCAGCCTCTTGCCGCCGAGTTGGGTAAGCATCACGACCTTGCCGGGGTTGGCGTCGGTCATGGTGCCGATTCGGCAGGCATCCTTTCCCAACGGATCAGCACGCATGATTTCCAGGGCCTTTTCCGCATGAGCTTCGGGCAGGACGCAGAGGAACTTGCCTTCGTTGGCCAGATACAGCGGATCCAGACCGAGGATGGAACAGCCGCCCTTGACCTCGGGTTTCACGGGAATGCTGTTCTCATCAAGTTCACAACACACATTGGAGCTGGTGGTAATTTCATTGAGGGTGGTAGCCAGACCGCCCCGGGTCGGATCGCGCAGGACATGCACCTCGGGCAGCTCCCGGACCAGCTTGACCAGCAGATGGTTGAGGGCGGCGGAGTCCGACTCTACCTTGGCCTCGAAATCCAGTCCTTCGCGGGTGCCGAGCACGGTCAAACCGTGGTCTCCGATGGTGCCGGAGATAAGCACCGCGTCACCGGAACGGGCAGCATCGCCGCTGGGGGCCGGGTCCACGATGATATCGCCGATGCCGGTGGTATTGATGAAGATCTTGTCCACAGCGCCCTTGGGAACCACCTTGGTATCCCCGGAAACCACGGTCACGCCCGCGGTCTTCACGGCCTCGCCCATGGCGGACACGATGCGCTCCAGGTCATCCATGGGGAGCCCTTCCTCGATGATATAGGCGCAGGTGATGTAGCGGGGGATGGCCCCCATCATGGCCACATCGTTGACCGTACCGTGTACGGCCAGGGAACCGATATTGCCTCCCGGAAAGAAAATGGGGTCCACGGTAAAGGAATCGGTGGACATGGCCACCCGTCCGGACACGGACAGTTCAGCGGCATCATTGAGCCGGTTGAGTTCGTCGTTGCCCAAGTACTTGAGAAACAACTCGGAAATAAGACGCTGGGAAGCGCGGCCGCCACTGCCGTAATCGAGTAATACCTTGTCTGACATGCTTAATCCAATTTGTATTTGTAGTAGGCTGCGCAACTGCCCTCGGTGGAAACCATGCAGGGACCGACCGGGTTGGCCGGGGTACATGCCTTGCCGAAAAGCGGACATTCATTGGGCTGTTTGATGCCCTTGAGGATGTCGCCGCACTTGCATCCCTTCAAGGGAGGGCAATCCTTGATGACGATACCAAATTCCTTTTTGGCGTCGAACTGTTCCCACTCGGGCCGGATTTCCAGACCGGAGCCGGGGATCAGCCCGATGCCGCGCCACAGTGCATCGGCAGGCTCAAAGACTTCATACATAATCTCCAAAGCCTTTTGATTGCCGTTCGCGCCCACGATGCGGGTATAATTGTTGACAACATGGGCCTCACCCTTTTTGCGCCAGTCAATCATCTGCATCAATGACTGAAGAATATCCAAGGGCTCAAACCCGGTGACAACAGCGGACTTACTGTACTTTTCAGCAATGAAATCATAGGGTTTAACGCCAATAATGGCCGACACATGACCGGGCAGAATGAAGCCGTCGATGTTGATGGCCTCATCGGACAGGAGCGCATCCAGGGCCGGGGGTACGGTCTTGTGGAAGCAGAGGATGCGCAGATTGTCGACGCCTTGCTCCCGGGCCATTTTCATGGTCGCGGCGATGGTCGGGGCCGTGGTCTCGAAGCCCACGCCGATGAAGATCACCAGATCGCCGGGATTCTCCTTGGCCAGCTTGAGGGTGTCGAAGGGGGAATAAACCACCTTGACCCGTGCCCCGTCAGCCGTGGCCTTCTTCAGATTGCGCCCGCCGTCTCCGGGCACACGCATGAGATCACCGAAGGTAGCCATGATGATCCCTGCCCTGCCCGCCAAATCCAGGAAGGCATTGACTTCCGACTCGTGGGTAACGCAGACCGGACAGCCGGGACCGGACAGGTGGACGATGCGCTCGGGCAACAGAGACCGCAGGCCGCTCTGAAAAATGGCCACGGTATGGGTGCCGCAGACTTCCATGAAGCGCAGATCCCGGTCCAGTTCTGATTCCATCTTGTCGAGAATTTTCCGGCACATGTCCGGATCACGGAATTTTTGCAGGAATTCAAGGCTCAAATCAATATCCTTATCGTAATAGGTGAGACCGATTTCTTTTGATCAGCGACAGTCATATACCTTCTGAAAGATGTGGGCAAATGAAAAACCCACGCCGTGAACCACCCGACGGGGAAGAAGCTCGGTCCCAAAAATCATCCGGATTTATTCGGGGTTATTTGTCGAAATACGCGCCTCTTCACGGATCATGAATATCGTGGCTGCCTGGGCAGCAAAAAGGCTGATAATCATTACGGATGTCAGTGCCGTCGCAACGCTCCCCGAAATAAATTCTTCATCCGGGGCGGGATTGAGAAGTATGTCGATGGTCCGCACTCCGTTGATGAAGGCAAAAAGACTGTAGAACGACCCGGCAATGGTGACCGCCCGTTGTTCGAATCTGACGGAAAAGAGCTTTTGCGACAGGACCAGGGAAAACGCCAACAACACGATGCAGCCGATGGCTATACGGATTTGATACACCGGATCGATCAGCCAAAACCAGAAAATCCCGAAGCCGGAGAGGCCCAGGACGGCCGCAACAAAGAGATAATGCCGACGCCCCACCAGTTCACCAAGGAAAAGACGCGTCCCAAGCCAGATGGCTCCGAATCCGCCCATGAAAAACAGATGAGCCAGGAAGGTCTTGGTCCATTCACCGACCAGACCGCTTACAGCGGCCGCCAGCGCAGTCAGACTGATGGCGCTGTAGCCGATCACCAACCAAAGCACACCCGGCAGTCGGTATTCCCGATATAAAAGCCACATCCTCCAGACCATGCTCCCGGTGCACAGAAAAGTCAGATAAAAAGTCACCTGCAAATAGGACATGTCGACACCAAGTCTTTTTATGCAACTCATTATTTCTCAATCCGTACCACAACCATAGGTAGTATTCGAGAACCAGACAAATCGCTCCGAAGCCGTTCCCTCCCGGAACATACACCTTTTTCCCATAGACACCCGCTTTATTTTTTCCCAACGGGCTGTTAGGAACAATCCATCGGGTGCACTTGGGCATCCAACCAACCGGACACGCTCCCGCGCTTTCAACGATGCCAGTGAATACTAACTCATATAAAGCCGCCAGCCCAAAAGGCTCAACGCTTCCAACTCCTCCGGGCATGCATTTCGATCCGGGCCTGCCGGTGCCTGACGATGCCCGGTGCGCCGAGTACTGGGAACGATTCGACATATTGGACAACGTGGCCGCGCACAGCCATCTGGTGGCGGACGTAGCCACCTTCCTGGCCAGACGGGCCAAGACGGTGGGCTTGAGGGTGGATGTCCCGACCGTTCGCGCCTCGGCACTGCTTCACGATATCGCCAAAACCTACTGCATCCGCCACGGGGGCAACCACAGCCAACTGGGCGGAGCATGGACAGCGGAACTGACGGGCAACCCCATCATAGCTTCGGGCGTCACGCATCACGTATACTGGCCTTTCGCCCTGGACCTTGAACGCTATTTCACACCTCTGGCAGTGATCTATGCCGACAAGCGGGTCAACCACAGCGACCTGGTAACCATCAAGGACCGCTTCCGCGACCTGATCAAGCGGTACGGTATTCCCCTGAATCTTCAGGACCGCATCAAGGTCACTGAAAATCAGGCCATCGATCTGGAAAAACTCTTATGCGACACACTCGAGGTGGACCTCAATGCATGTGATTTTGATAGCGGGCGGCTGGTCTAATGAACGGGAAGTATCCCTGTCCGGAGCCCGGAAGATCCGTTCCGCCCTGGAAGAACTGGGGCACGACATCACCTTTTTTGACCCGGCCAAGGATTTCAAGAATCTGCTCGACACGGCCAGAAATGCCGATTTCGCCTTTATCAACCTGCACGGCACTCCCGGCGAGGACGGCCTGATTCAGGCGGTTCTGGACCAGGCGGATTGCCCATATCAGGGAGCCGGACCGGCAGCCTCCTATCTGGCCCTGAACAAGGCGGCCTCCAAACTGGTTTTCGAGGACAAGGGCATCAGGACCCCGGACTGGCAGTTCATCACCCCCACCCAGGGAACGAATGCAGAACTCGAACTCCCCTTGCCGGTATTCGTCAAACCCAACAAGGGCGGGTCTTCCCTTGGCATGTCCCTGGTCAAAAAGGCCGAAGATTTTCCTGCGGCTTTGAAAAAGGTCTTTGACCTGTGCCAATCCGCTCTGGTGGAAACATTCATCCCGGGCGTGGAACTGACCTGCGGCATCCTCGGGGACAAACCCCTTCCCCTGATCATGATCACCCCCAAGCCTGGTGCGGAGTTCTTCGACTACGAAAACAAGTACGCGATCGACGGGGCCGAGGAAGTCTGCCCTGCCCCGATTGACGACGCACTGACCCGGTCCATCCAGGCACAGATGGTCACGGCCCACAAGGCACTGGGCCTGACCGGGTACAGCCGGGGCGATTTCATGGTCACGGCAGAAGGCGAAGCCTATCTTCTCGAAGTGAACACGCTGCCCGGCATGACGCCCACCAGCCTGCTGCCCAGAGCCGCCGCCAACCTGGGACTCTCCTTCAACGATCTCATCGCAGAGCTTGTCCGCCTCGGACTGGAAGCGAGGCACGCATAAATGGGCAAGACCGCAGTCGACATGGCTCTCGCGGCCTATGGATTGGGCTGGAAGGGAATTCTGCCGCTCCTGAAACTCAACCCCCGTCTCAAGGAAGGCTGGAATCAGCGCACCTTGTCCGAAGGATTGCCGGCTCCGGCCCACCTCTGGATACAAGCCGCCAGCGGCGGCGAGGCCTACCTGGCCTGGGAGGTGCTCAAACGTCTCGAATCCCCGTTCCCGGAAAGCCTGCGCGTCCTGGTCACCACCAACACCTTGCAGGGATATCAAACCCTGATCAGGGCTGCGGAAGACATCAACGGACAGAAGGCCGGACTGGCGGTTCAGCCGTGGTATTTCCCCTTTGATGCACCCAAGATGATGCAAAAGCTGGTTAGCCGGGTGCAACCGAAGCTGGCGTTGATTCTGGAAACCGAAATCTGGCCCGGTTTCCTGCGCGCGTGCAAACGGCACGACGTACCCGTCCTGCTTGCCAACGGACGCATGACCACCAAGAGCCTGGCCGGATACCTGACCTGGCCGGGTTTATTCCGCGCCCTGGCCCCGGACCGCATCATGGCCGTATCGGAAACCGACGGGCAGCGTTTCGGCACCCTGTTCGGCCGCGATCGGGTGTGGACCATGCCCAACATCAAATTCGACCGCATGGGCGACGCCGGTCCCGTGGCCCGCAAGGACAATCCCCTCAGGGAACTTATCGGCCCCAAAGAGGATTTCGTCATCCTCGGTTCGGTGCGCAGACAGGAGCATTCCGAGGTGGCACGGCTTGCCGCCGGACTCATGTCCAAACGGCCCGGAACCATACTCGGCCTGTTCCCGCGCCACATGCACCACCTTGAGATCTGGCGCAAAAGCATGGATGCCGTCGGACTGAAATGGACACTCCGCTCACAACTCAAAGGACAGGCCGCTCCCGGCACCGTCATTCTCTGGGACTCCTTCGGTGAACTGGTCCCGGCATACGGACTGGCCAAGGCGGCCTTTGTGGGCGGCAGCCTGGCGCCCCTTGGCGGACAGAATTTCCTTGAGCCGCTGACCTGCGGAGTCACCCCCGTAACCGGTCCCCACTGGAAGAATTTCAACTGGGTGGGCCGCGAGATCATCGACTCCGGCCTGGCCATTGAAGCTGCAGACTGGCAGGATGCTTTGAAATCACTTGATAAAATCCTGACAGACACCCCTTCCAGAAAGGCTGTGGCAGCCAAGGCAAACCAATACATCAGGGACCGCCGGGGCGGCACGGAAGCGGTATGCAAACAGGTTGCCGATTTCCTGAATAAAGACTAATAACGCACCCGATACGAAATGAGCGAATTCCCCGAATGTCACGGCATAATCCCCGCGAGGTATGAATCCTCCCGGTTTCCGGGCAAGCCACTGGTCGAGATCAACGGCAGGCCCATGTTTTGGCACGTCTATTCCCGAGCCGCACAATGCCCGCAGATGACCAGCGTCACCCTGGCCACCGACGACCAACGGATATTCGACGCCGCTGAGAAGCTCGACGTTCCCGCGGTCATGACCCGATCCGACCACTCCAGCGGCACAGACAGGGTACTCGAAGCGGCGCGAATTCTCTCCATTGACTCCGACGCCGTCGTGGTTAACATCCAGGGAGACGAACCGTGCCTGGAACAGGAGATGCTCACCGAGCTATTGGCCCCCTTTTCCGACAGCAGGGTTCGGGTAACCACGTTGGCCACTGCCATAGGCGAAGCTGACGCACTGTCGCCGGACAGGGTCAAGGTGGTCCGGGCCAAGGACGGACGCGCATTGTACTTTTCGCGAGCACTGGTGCCCCATGACCGAGATGAAAAGGTGCATGGCTTCCTGCTCCACATCGGACTGTACGCCTTTCGCATGGAAGCCCTTGAGCGATTCGGCCAACTCCCGCCGAGCCCACTGGAAAAGAGGGAAAAACTGGAACAACTCCGACTGCTTGAAGACGGTATCGATATTTATGTGACCGAGACACAGCATGTCTGCCACGGCGTGGACAGGCCCGAAGATCTCGAAAAAGTGAAGACCATTCTGGAGAACAATTCATGAAAGCGATTCTTGCCCTCGAAGACGGCACGATTTTCAAGGGAACAAGCTTCACCGGCCAGGGCGAGGCCTCCGGCGAAGTCATTTTCAACACCGGCATGACCGGGTATCAGGAAATCCTGACAGACCCGTCCTACACCGGGCAGATGGTCACCATGACATACCCGCTCATAGGCAATTACGGCATCAACCCCGAGGACGTTGAATCCCACAAGGTCCAGGTGGGCGGCTTCATTGTCAAGGAATGTTGCAAGCAGCCGAGCAACTGGCGGTCCACCATGTCCCTGCCAGATTATCTGACCGAAGTGGGCGTCATGGGCATCGAGGGCATAGACACCCGCGCCCTGACCCGCCACCTGCGCATCAACGGTGCCCAGCGCGGTTTCATGGCCACGGGCGACGTGGACCCGGCGGAATTGGTAAAAAGGGCCCAATCCATCGAAAAGATGGAGGGACTGAACCTGGCCGACCGCGTTTCCTGCGACAAACCGTACACCTGGGACGGAAAAAAACCGGTCTTCATAGACGACTTGAAGGATTTCGCATGGTCGGGCAAGGGCCCGAAACTGGCCGTGTACGACTTCGGCATCAAGTGGAACATCCTGCGCCTCATGGCAGCCCAGGGTTTTGACATGCTCGTGCTCCCCTCCCACTTCACCGCTGCGCAAGTGCGCGAACTGGGTCCCGATGCCGTATTCCTGTCCAACGGCCCCGGCGACCCCGCTGCCGTGACCACGGCTGTGGATGCAGCCAGGGACCTCTGCAAAGACTACCCCGTCGCGGGCATCTGCCTGGGCCACCAGATTCTCGGTCTGGCCATGGGAGGCAGGACCTACAAGCTCAAGTTCGGCCACCACGGATGCAACCATCCGGTCATGGACCTGCATACGGAAAAGATCGAGATTTCCTCACAGAACCACGGTTTCTGCGTTGATATCGAAGGCCTGGATTTCCTGGAAACCACCCACCGGAATCTCAATGACGACACATTGGAAGGATTCCGGCACAAAGAAAAGCCCATCCTGGCCATACAGCACCATCCGGAAGCGGGACCAGGACCTCACGATAGCCGCTATTTCTTTGCGCGTTTTCGTGATATGGTTCAGAAAAGTACTGGGTTGTAACCCGACGGACGAACCACAGACAGGAATACAGCATGTCCACCGATCTGATAAAATCCCGCAAGAAACTGAACTCCGTGCCTACCCTTCTGAAGAAGGGCAAGTACATGCCCGCCGTTCAGGGAATTCACGACGGCCTCATTCTCTTTCTCAAAAACCAGGTCATGAAGAACGAGCGCGAGGAGTTCGAGGACATACTGAAAAAAGTCACCTATGCCCTCAACTCGGACAAGGAATTGCGCAAGATCTACCCCTTGGTCATCAGTTACGAGCCTGGACAGGAGCGTGAACTGCTCGACGCCATGCGCGAACTGCTCCAGGAACTGCAAAAGGCCCTGAACGAAGAGGTGCAGGGAGACCTGGAGGCCATCCAGGCACAGAAAAAGGCCGCTCTGGAACAGGGGCAGAAGCACCTGGACGCCGGGGAATGGGACCAGGCCAAGACGATATTCAATAAACTTGTCAGCGACTTCGGCGGCGACACGGATCTCAAGGCCGACATCGCGGACCGCTATCTCAATGCAGGCCAGTACAAGGAAGCCTACAGCATGTTGGAGGACGCCCTCAAGGACGATCCCAACGCCATCCACCTGTACAACCGCATCGGCATGGTCCTGCGCAAGATGCAGGACTTCGAAACAGCCGAGAAGTACTATCTCAAGGCCCTGACGCTGACTTCGACCGACGAATACCTCCACTACAACATGGGTCGGCTCTATTTCGATTGGCGGAAATGGGCAAAAATGGCCACTTCCGCCCAGAACGCAGTGGAAATCAATCCTGCCTTTGCCGAAGCAATCAAGATGCTCAAATTCGCCCAGAAAAAAATGGCTGAATAGCCAAACAACAACATGCCTTCTTGGAAAAGGGACTCCGTTCGGGGTTCCTTTTTTTTCGAACTACAACAGGCTCTCGATACACAGGGCCGCGCCGAACAGGTCGTCCGCCACATAATCGGCGATCCCGCTGCACACCGTCTCCTGCGCCGCCCCATTGCCGGTCCGCACCAGGATGGTCGTGGCCCCGGAGGCCTTGCCCACGCCCATATCCGCAGATTTGTCACCGATCATGAAACCCTGGGCTGGGCTGAAACTCAATTCCTCGGCAGCCAGATCCATCAACCCGGTCAAGGGCTTGCGGCAGCTACATCCGGCCTCGGGTGCATGGGGACAAAAAAAGATGCCGTCAATGGTCACACCTTCCGCCTGAAGCAGTTCCACCATGCGGTCGTTGCAGGCCTGCACTGCTGATTCATCATAATAGCCGCGCCCGATTCCGCTCTGATTGGTCAATACGGCCAGGCCGAACCCCAGGCCCTGCATCCGCCTGAGGCCCTCTGCGGCCATGGGCAGCAGCTCCACCCCCTCGGGGTCATGCAGATAATGCTTGTCGACAATGATCGTTCCGTCACGATCAAGCAGAACATACCGCTTTGACATGAGACCTACCTCGCTTCGCCGACCAGTCTGAACAGCATATCCAGAGCGGCTTGAAAACTCTGAATTGACGCCTTGCCCGTTCCCACCAGGTCATACCCGGTGCCATGGTCGGGCGATGTTCGCGGGTACGGCAACCCCAGGGTTACGTTCACGGCCTGACTGAAATGCAGCAGCTTGAGCGGAGCCAGCCCCTGGTCATGATACATGGCCAACACTGCCGGATATTCACCCTTGGCCGCAAAATGGAAAATGGTGTCTCCCGGAATAGGCCCCACAGCCTGAAGCCCTTCGGCAGCAGCCTGCTCCAGGGCCGGAATGATGGTCAGAATCTCCTCGTCACCGATCCTGCCGGACTCCCCTGCATGGGGGTTGAGACCGCACACGCCCACCGGCCCCTCCAGTCCGAGGGTGCGGACGAAGGCTGCGGTCAGCCGCAGACAGTGCAGTACCCGTTCCTGCGTTATCAATTCAGGGACATCCCGCAGTCGGGGATGGGTGGTGACCAGACTGACCCGCAGTTTGGGGGATGTGTCCTCAGGGTCATGACCGCACAGATGCATACAGACCCGGTCCGCGCCCACACCGAGTTTTTCCGCCAGAAATTCGGTATGCCCCGGAAAATCGAACCCGGCGGCATGGAGCATGGCCTTGTTCAGCGGACAGGTGAGCAGCCCCTCGGCCATACCGGATTGCAGTGCCTCTATGGCTGCATCCAGACTGACTCCAGCGGCCAGCCCCCCTTCGACGGCCGGTGCGCCCGGCACAAAATCCATCCCTGCCAACGCATCGGGTTCGAACAGGAACACGCCCGCCCCTTGCTGCCCGAAGTCTTCAAGAGAATCGATCACATGAAAAAATCTGGGGGCATCACAACGCGCAAGCTCCCTGTCCAGCGATGGCGCCGGACCGATCAGCAACAGTTTGTCGGTCACAGGCGGGGCATCGAGAAAATGACGGACCACCAGTTCCGGGCCGAGTCCGCAGGGATCGCCAAGGGTAACACACAGGGATCGCATCAACATTTCACCTTGAATATAAATATGTTGGAAGAACAAATCACTCGAATGAAAATACGCCCGCTCCGGTTGCAAGTCAATGTGCTCACCCCTTCCCTTCGACATGATGAGCCAGAAAATCCGCCAATATGACGGCATGGTCGAAAACCAGTTCGGGCCACTTGCCCAAGGGAAAAACACCGACTCCGGCCGCATCGTCTCCAGCAGCCAATGCAGCCGGATCCCTGGGGATGCCCGCATAGACCACGCTCATGGTATGCTGCCTGGGGTCGCGCTCCGGGTTGGAATACACGCCGAGCAAGCCGGTCAAAACCACGTCCAAGCCGGTTTCCTCCTTCATCTCCCTGACAGCCGCCTGCTCGCAACTTTCACCGTAGTCAACGAAACCGCCGGGCAATGCCCATCCCAAAGGCGGATTTGCGCGCTCGATGAGCACCACCCCCTCTCCTTCAGGACAGGGCATGAGAATGACCACATCCACCGTGGGGGTCGGGTTGCGATAGACTTCTATTTCCTCTCCGCAATGGGGGCAAGGCCGTACTTTCATCATCAGATTCTCCGTTTACGTGTATGACGGAACTCTCCACAAACACGCCCTCCAAGTCAAACGAGATCAGGTGACATTCCACTTTTTTTACCCCGGCCCAGCGGAGAGTAACCATGCGTTCACACCGAAAAAGCACAGGCGAGAAGCAAAGAAAAATCATCGGGAAATTTTCAACCATTTGAATTTATATACAATAATTATTCACAACAGACCATACGAGAAAGGCTTCATCGGACCATCCGGTGAAGCCTTGTATTTCTCGTGTGCAAAAAAAAGGAAGAAGATAAATTGTATACAGCAACCTCCGTGCCAAACACGAAAGATAAAACTATTTTTCACACATCTCCAATTAAATCAGATAGTTAAATAAACAACCCTTCGACACAAAAAAAATCCTGCGCCCCAAAGGGGTACAAGATTTTTTACTTTCCGCCCGTAAAGCCCCATTCCTGGTGTATCCGGGTTCAAGTTTTTTTACGGCCATAGTTCCCATGGCCGTAAAACTGATAGTTAGAGACCTTTCACTGCCACAGAAAAGCCCTTGTCACACAATTTCTTGATGGACACCTCGCCCTCGCGGAGGATCTCCAATTTGTCGGACCCCAAAATGCGGACCACTGTGGACGGCTTGTGCCCTCGCGGCCATGGCGGATCCATGTAGGCGGCATCCACCATTTCGAGCAGATCGGGAGCAATGTCCTCCGGCAGGGCCACTGGGGGCTTGCCGGAAATATTGGCACTGGTAGCTACGATGGGCTTCTTCAGCCTTCGGGACAACTCGGAGGCAAAGGGATGACCGCTCCAGCGTACAGAGGTATACCCTTGCTCGTCGGAAAGACAGCCAGGCAATTCGGGAAGCGCCTTGACGAGAATGGACAACGGGCCGGGCCAGAAAGCCTTTGCCAGGGAGATCAGGGATTTCGGCTGCTCGGCCGTGACCAGACCAAGCATATCCATCCCGCCGATGATCAGCGGCAGCGGACATTCATCCGGGCGCCCCTTCACCTTTCCGATCCTGAGGCAGGCCTCCTCGCTGGTTGCATCGCACCCCACGGCGTACAAGGTTTCCGTAGGATATATGACAATGCCGCCGGAGCGCAGAGCCTTGAGCAAATCTTGCATGAAAGCCTCCTTACCTCGCATACCATTCGGTTTTGCGTATTTCCAGTTCTTCATCCGTAAAAGAGGGCACAGCGTACATACCGGCAGCATGACGCTGCGTGAAGGCCTGGTATAGTATAATGGCCGCAGCTACCGACACATTGAGACTCTGTACCATGCCCTGCATCGGGATGTATATCTCGTCCGGTACAAGCTCGGCCAGTTCCGGAGCTGTTCCCCGATGCTCATTACTCAGAATGATCGCCGTGGGCAGGGTAAAATCGAAATCCATGACCGGCCGGGCCGTTTCGGAAAAGCCGGTCCGCAATATCTGCATACCTTTTTGGCGCAACCCGCCGACCATATCAGCAGCATCGATATGTCGAGAAAGCTCGATCCATTTCTTGGCCGACCCGGAACTCTTCTTTCCCAGATCGGGCCACTGTGCGGTGGTGTAGTACAGATTCACACCAGACACTCCGAACGCGTCACAGCTTCGCAGAACTGCCGACACGTTATGCGGATCCCATATATTGTCCATGACAAGGGTCAAATCCTTTTGCCTGTGGGCCAGGACCTGATCGATTCTTTTCTTTCTTTTCTCGGTGATATCGCGTGACATAGCGGGGTTGGTATCCATTATGCAAACGTTTTGCAACCCCGAAGACCGCTTTCGGAAACACCTCTTTTTTCATAATGTGCCATTATTTTCAGGAATAAAATAATATCATCATATTGACATTTTTTTCTTTTTCGTAGGAAAAGGACATTGGATACATAACATCACGCCAAGCAGCGGAGATAAGAATGCGTGCACTCATAGTCGAAGACGAATTTCTCAGTCGAAAAGTTTTACGGTCTTTCCTGATGACTCTCTTCGAAGTTGATATTGTCGTCAACGGACGGGAGGCCGTTGAAGCATTCAAGTTGAGCCATGCGGAAAAAAGACCATACGACCTCATCCTCATGGACATAATGATGCCGGAGGTAGATGGTATTGAGGCTCTGCAGAAAATCAGGGCCATTGAAACGGAAAACAAATACCGCCCCAGGGTGAAGATAATCATGACCACAGCCCTGGATGATCCGCAAACAGTAATAAAAACTTTCTACGATGGAGAGGCTTCGGCTTACATAGTCAAACCAGTGGCCAAGGACAAACTCTACAATGAACTCGAAAAACTCGGACTCTTGAACAAGTAGCCAAGGATATTTCATGAGCGAAGACCCGATGGTTGAGGAGTTCTTCTCCGAAGTCAATGACAAGTACTACCCTCAGGTCATGGAAGGACTCGAGATGCTGGAAGGCGATGACCGAAGTGAAGGCATCGAGATTCTGGCTCGCCCGCTGCACACCATCAAAGGTGTGACCGGTTTCATGACAGGATTTGAAGAAGCCTCCCATTTCACGCACAAGATTGAGGATTTCCTGAAAAAGGTACAGGGAGGGGAGGTGGAATCCACCGACATGAACATCACCCTGCTCTCCCGTGGCGTGAACATGATTTTCCAGGTTCTTGAACAACTGCGTGAAGGCAATCTCGACACAGAGGAACAGGAAGAAGTACTGAGTCTCATCACCGAGGCCTCCAGCGGCGGTCAGGTAGAGGCCGTAGCAATGGGAGCGGGCGTGGACGTGGAGATTCGGGACGGAGTGACCGTCATACGAGTCAAGGATCCCCGCGTTCATCAGGAAGGCCATTTCAAACCGATTATTTCCGCCATTCTGGGCGTCGAACCGGGCGACTCCATTCTCCTGGATTTGGCACAGGTGCTCACGTTGGGGTCCGGTGCCTGGGGTGCCATCGCAAGCATGGGCTCCACGTTCAAGATCGCGGCCTGCACACTGTCGGCAGACGTCAAACAGACGCTTTACGCCTGGGGATTCGACAAGACCATCTCCGTCTATGCAGACCAAGAAACCTATTTTTCGAGACAATAAGGAAAGCGCATGCAAGACAGTATCATTCAGTGCATTGAGGACATTGAAAAACAGATCCTCGAAGTAGACGCCACCGGCCAGGGGGCCGAAACGGTCGTAGATGCACTCGGATTGTCCTGTATGCAGCTCTCATCCGCAGGTGTCATCGCCCTTCTGGACATGTTCAAGGACGGCATCACGCCGGTCAACAACGACATCATTTCCGCCATGCTCGGCATCTGTGAGGCCCAGAAAAAATTCTTCTTTGCCCTGGGCGGCCTGCTCGGTGGAAGCGCGGAAGCCCTGGCTAGAATTGGCACGAACAGGCCAAAAGCCGCTGCAGTGGTTGAAGAGTCCGAAGAAGAGGCTGCCAAGGCCTTTGAAGAACCGTCAACAGCCGAAGACGACACGCCGACCGAGACAAAGGCAGCGCTAGAAGAAGAGAAGTCTGCCGAGCCGGAAAAGGCCGCAGCCAAACCTTCGGCACAGGCCATCTCATCCATCCGCGTTGGTACGGACCGCCTGGATCGGGTCATCGAGCTGGTGGGCAAACTCATGGTCACCTATGCCGTCATTGCCCAGGGCGGTGCCACCAACATGAGCCAGGTGGCCTCAAGCCTCCGCGAACTGGATAATGTCATCAGCAAACTCCAGAAGGAAGTAAACGCCATCCGTCTGGTGCCGCTCAAACAGATTTTCACGCCCATGCACCGATTGGTGAAGAGCCTGAGCCAGAAAATAGGCAAGAAGCTTGAATTCGATGTCAGAGGCGACGATTTGGCCCTGGACAAGACCATTGTGGAAAGCCTCAACGAACCCCTTGTTCACCTGCTCAGAAACGCTGTGGATCACGGCCTGGAAGATCCCGAGGGCCGAAAGGCCGCAGGGAAATCGGAAGCGGGTGTTGTCACCTTGTCCGCTTGGCGTAAAGGCGACAGTGCCTTTATCCAGGTCAAGGACGACGGCCGGGGCCTGGACCCGGACCGGATTCTGTCCAAGGCTCTCGAAAAGGGACTGGCGGACGCGGACAAGGAATACAACAAGCAGGAAATACTTCAATTCGTGCTCCAAAGCGGATTCTCCACCGCCGAAACAATCACCGACGTATCCGGTCGAGGCGTGGGCATGGATGCAGTAGTCAATGCGATCAAGGTCACTCTGGACGGTGACGTGGAAATAGAAAGCACGCTGGGCCATGGTGCGGCCTTCACCATCACCATTCCCCTGGACCGCTCGGCCAACGAAGGCATCGTGGACGCCCTGGTCTGCAAGGTGGGCGGCGACACGTTCATCATGCCCAGCCGGGACGTGGTAGAGATCTACATGCCGCGCCTTCAGGACGTGGTGCAGCTTCCCGACGGACGGGAAACCGTGGACGTGCGTGGCGAAATACACTCCCTGCTCCGATTGGCCGACCTTCTCGAACTGACCCCGGAAATCAACAACATCGAAATGGCCCAGGCCATTGTGGTCCGTGTGGGAGACTACAAGG
This sequence comes from Pseudodesulfovibrio sp. S3, assembly GCF_004025585.1. Classification (NCBI taxonomy): domain Bacteria; kingdom Pseudomonadati; phylum Thermodesulfobacteriota; class Desulfovibrionia; order Desulfovibrionales; family Desulfovibrionaceae; genus Pseudodesulfovibrio; species Pseudodesulfovibrio sp. S3. The sequence goes on along the minus strand of NZ_QTZO01000001.1, from coordinate 80,313 downwards.
GCGCCATCCTGGTAGACGAAGTCCTCAGGCAACAGCAGGTGGTCATCACCGGCTTCACCGTTCCCGTGGAGGAAATCTTCCACATCCCCATCCTCGGGTACGGCATGATGGGCGAATCCGACGCCCTGGTCATCAACGCCGAGGAAATGATCCAGCAATTCCAGGAACGCATAGCCAGGAACGCAGAGTCTTCCTTGACATAGTCGCTGTAACCGGCCTAATTTTCGCCCTTCAGGTGTTTTGACTCAATAGGGAATCCCGTGTGAATCGGGAGCGGACCCGCCGCCGTGACGTCCTGACGAACTGTTCTCACAATGCCACTGGATAAAACCGGGAAGGCGAGGGCAGGAGGGACCAGCCGGAAGACCTGCCTGAAACGATATCGGACTTGCCACGGTGGTACGAGGGCTTGCCGCCATGGATTTGAAGGGAAAAAACGGTTCCCCTTCCTCAGAATTCGTCGAGGAAGGGGATATTCATTTTCCTTAATCAGCCCCTCCGTATCGGAGGAACAATGCTTCAAAGAACACACGCCATTTTTCTGCCTCTGCTCCTGCTCCTGTTTCTGACCATCCCGGCACATGCCGGACACGGCGACGAAGGTCCGGCCAAAGAGGCCATCGTCCTGGCCGCCTTCGGCACTTCCTACCCGGAAGCGCTCAAATCCATCCTGCACATCCGGGACAGGGTCCAGGCGGCCAACCCCAAAGTGCCGGTGAAGCTGGCCTTCACTTCAAGCATCATCCGGTCCATCTGGCAGGAACGACAGGGCGACGCTGCTTGGAAAGAGGCCAATCCCGATGTACCTGAAGATGTCCTGTACGTGAAAAGTCCTCTGGCCACCCTGGCCGACCTGAGCGACCAGGGCTACAAGGACGTCACCGTACAATCCCTGCACGTCTTTGCCGGAGAAGAATTCGAGGACCTCAAGAACACCCTGATCGGCCTGCGTTCCATCCGCACCGTGAAAACGAAATCCCTGCCCTTCGCAAGCCTTCGACTCGGTCGCCCGGCGTTGGGCATGCCCGGAAATGTCCATCCCTACGTCGAAGACATTGAGGTGGGAGCAAAGGCCATGAAGAACGACGTGGAAGAAGCGAAAAAAATGGATGCAGCCCTGGTCTACATGGGCCATGGAAACGACTATTTCTCCACGGGCATATACTCCGAGTTCCAGCACGCCATGCAGCAGCATTTCAGCTATCCTGTCTTCGTGGGCTGTGTGGAGGGATTCCCCGGTTTTGACGAACTGCTGGTCAATCTCAAGGCCTCCGGCAAGAAGCACATCCTGCTCAAGCCGTTCATGATCGTTGCCGGTGACCACGCCTCAAACGATATGGCCGGTGACGAGGACGACGCCTGGAAGCCCATGCTGACCAAGGCCGGATTCGATGTGAAAACCGAATTGCGCGGTCTGGGCATGGTGGACACATGGGCGGATATCTACGTCGATCACGTGAAAGACGCCCGTGCGCAGACCCACCTGCTTCCCTAGGCAAGACATGAACGCCGTTCCCCGCCAAGCCACCCGCAAGGGACTGATCCTGTTGCTCCTTGCCGCCATCGCGGCAGGGCTGACGATCATTGCCTGCGGCATGGGCTTCATAGCCGTTTCACCAGCCGAGATTCTCACATGGCTGCTGGACGGGCTGCGGGGGGCGGCGGACACAATGCCCACACTGAAATCCAGCGTCATCTTCGAGGTCAGGCTGCCCCGCATCCTGACCAGCCTGTCCGTAGGATTCGGCCTGGCCGTGGCGGGCGTGGTTTTCCAGGGGCTGCTCCTCAATCCCCTGGCCGACCCGTTCACCCTGGGCGTATCTTCGGGTGCAGCCTTTGGCGCGGCGCTGACCCTGTTGCTGGGCCTGACCGTATTCGGACCGGCCACGCTCTTCCTCATGGCCTTTCTGGGGGCGGCGGCCACCCTGTTCGCGGTCATGGCCATGGCCGGGCGCGACGGTGAACTGGCCCCTGCCAACCTGATCCTGGCGGGCGTCATCGTCTCCGCCATCCTGTCGGCGGGCCTGAGTTTCATCAAATATCTGGCGGACGAGCGCGTCTCGGTCATCGTTTTCTGGCTCATGGGCAGCTTTGTGAGCCGCACCTGGACCGACGTTGCCCTCACCGGCACGGTCGCCCTGCTCGGCTTCACCGTATGCCTTTTCTTCGGACGAGACCTGAACATCATGAGCCTGGGTGCCCGTCCGGCCCGGAGCCTTGGCGTGGACACGGCCCGCGTGCGTCTCCTGCTGCTGATCACGGCCTCCCTGATCAGCGCGGTCTGCGTTGCCGTCAGCGGAATCATCGGCTTTGTGGGGCTGATCGTCCCCCACCTCATGCGCATGATCGTGGGCCCGGACAACCGCTGGCTCCTGCCTGCCTCGGGGCTGGGCGGGGCGCTCCTGCTCCTGATTGCCGACACCCTGACCCGGGCCGTGCTGCCCCACGAGGTGCCCATCGGCGTGCTGACCGCCCTCATCGGCGGTCCGATATTCTGCTGGATTTTCAGCCGCAGCAGGAGACTGTATCGTGGATAGCCTCTCCTGTTCCCTGCAAGGCCTGCACTTTGCCTATGCCGAAACGCCCGTCCTGAACGGCCTGGACATCGCCTTTGAGCCGGGCAGACTGCACGGCATCCTCGGCCCCAACGGCAGCGGCAAATCAACCCTGCTTTCGGTCCTTGCCGGGCACCTCCGTCCATCCGCCGGACGGGCGACCATGGGAGACAGGCCCGTAAGCGGCTTTTCCGCCGCGGCCCTTGCCAGGCTATGCGCCCTGGTCCCCCAGCAGGCCGACCTCAACTTTCCCTTCACCGTATTCGAGACCGTGCTCATGGGCCGCCATCCCCACATACCCAGGTTCAGCCGCCCCACGGCCCAAGATCTGGTCACCGTCGAGGAAAGCCTTGCCGCCATGGACCTCGACCCGTTGCGCGGCCGCATCCTGGCCGATCTGTCCGGCGGCGAACAACAACGCACTGCCGTGGCGCGCGGGCTGGCACAGGATACACCCGTCCTGCTGCTGGACGAGCCGACGTCGTCCATGGACATCCGCCACACCATGGCAGCCATGACCGAACTCCAGCGGTTGGCAAAGACAAAAAACCGAACCGTCATCACCATCCTGCACGACCTCAACCTGGCCGCCAGGTTCTGCGACCGGGTGTTCCTGCTGGACAAAGGCCGCGTTCACGCCTATGGCAACGTTGCCCACACACTCACACCGGACAACATCCACGCGGTTTTCGGCGTGCACGTCCATATCCTGAACACCACCAGCGGCCCATACATCGCTTATATTTAAGGAAATCATTTTGAAACGGCTTTTGTTCACCCTCTTCTTCACGCTCTTGCTGCACTCCCCGGCCAACTCCCAGACCCTGACAGACCATTCCGGCCGGACCATCGAAGTCAAGGCCCCGTTTACCCGAATCATCTCCCTGTACGGCGCTCATACCGAGAACCTCTTCAGCCTCGGGCTGAACGAAGAGATCGTCGGCGTCTCCACCAGCGAAGACTATCCCATGGCCGTCATGGAAAAACCCGCATTCAACGCCCGCGACGGCGTGGAAAAATTCCTGGCAGCCGAACCGGACCTGATCCTCATCCGCCCCATGCTGCGCCGGGGATATCCCGGACTCTGGGCCGCTTTGGAAAAACGCGGAATTACCGTGGTCTCGCTGCAACCGGACTCGGTGGAACAGATGTACGATTATTGGCGCACCCTGGGCCACCTGACCGGCCGCGAGTTGCAGGCCGAATACATGATAGAGGACTTTCAGGAAGGAATCTCCCGCACGGAACAACGGCTTGCCTCCCTCACTGAAGACCGGCGGCCCGGCGTCTTCTTCGAATCCATCCATGCCAAACTCGCCACTTTTTCGCCCGGAGCAATGCCGCTGTTCGTGCTGGAAAAGGCGGGCGGCATCAATGTGGCCGACGACGCCAGGCCCAGACACGGAACAAACATAGCGGACTACGGTCTGGAGCGGCTCCTTGCCAGAGGCAGCCGGATCGATGTCTACCTGGCCCAGTACGGCACCATGAACGAGGTCTCCATACCCGAGATCAAGAACGGCCCGGCATCGTCCCGCATCAAGGCGGTTCTCAGCGGAAACGTCTTCCTGGTGGACGAGCACCTGGTGTCCCGCCCGACCATGCGCCTGCTGCAAGGTATCGAAATCATATACCAGCTGCTCCATCCGTGATCACGTATTGACGCATTTTTCGAAAACAGACACAGTCGGCCACCGACAAAAAAAGAACGAGATCATTCAGTGACAAAAACAGGCATTCTCTATGGCATAGGAGTCGGCCCCGGCGATCCCGAACTCCTCACCCTCAAAGCGGTCCGCATCCTGGGCGAGGTGGACGTGATCTTTGCCGCCGCCTCCACCAAGAACGACTATTCCACCGCATATGCCATTGCCAGGCCGCATCTGAAAAAGGGCGTCCAGGTCATCCAATTGGGGTTTCCCATGACAAAGGATGCCCAAGAGCTTGACACGGCTTGGAAAGCCAACGCCGAAATCGTTGCCAAAGTCCTGGACAAGGGAATGGACGCCGCCTTTCTGACCCTGGGCGACCCGCTGACCTATTCCACATACGGCTACCTTCAGCGCACCTTGCTCTCGGTAAATCCGAACCTGCACCTTCAGGCCGTCCCCGGCATCACCTCCTTCCACGCCGCAGCGTCCAAGATAGGCCTGGTCCTGGTCGAATCCAAGGAATCCCTGCTCATCACCTCGGGAGTTGCCGACATCGCACGGTTGGAGGAACAGCTTGACTCCTGCGACAACGCAGTTATTCTCAAAGCATACAAGAATTTCGATGAAATCCGGGATCTCCTGACCCGGTTGAGGCTGGCGGACAAGACCGTGCTGGTCTCCCGGCTGGGAATGGACGACGAGTCCATTCTCATGGACATCAAGGACGCACCCAAAAAGCCGCACTATTTTTCGCTGGCGCTGGTCAAAAAGAACAAGACATGATGAAAACCGCCATTATCCTGGCCGCGTTCGGCTCCCGCAATAAAAACGCCATGGCCTCCCTCGACCACATCACCGAGCGGGTCAGGAAAGCGTACCCGGACCACCTGATCCGCGTGGCCTACACCTCCAAGACCATCCGCGGCCATATGAAGGACGCGGGCGAAGCAGTGGATTCCGTCCCGACGGCCCTGGACAATCTCCTCTCCGAGGGTGTCACCCACGTCGTAATCCAGTCCCTGCACCTCATCCCCGGCACGGAATTTCACGAACTGCTCAGCCTGGCCAATGCGCACATGCTCAAGGATGGCGGCTTCAACCGGGTGGAGGTCGGGTTCCCTCTGGTGGCCGGAGAAACAGGCGTGGAGGCGGTGGCCGACACTATTTTGTCCATAGCGGAAGAAGGCAAGGGCGCAAATGACGCCGTGCTCTTCATGGGCCACGGCACCAAACACGACGGCAACGTCTACTACGAAGCCCTGCACCATGCCTTTCAACGGCGTGACCCGTCAGTACACATGGGAGCCATGGAGGCCGAACCGGGCATCGACGCCATTATCGAACGGTTCCAGAAGGACGGGGTCAAGAAGGCCCGCCTGCTGCCTTTCCTGTTCGGAGCGGGCTGGCACGCGGCACGCGACATGGTGGGCGACAGTGAGACCAGTTGGAAAACCCGGCTGAAAATGGCCGGAATCGAGTGCGAAGCCGTGATGAAAGGGGCCGGTGAATACGACCGGCTGGTGAATATCTGGCTCAAACACCTGGACGACGCCCTCAAGCGCATGAACCGCTGCTAGGACTTCTTCAAGCGATCCCGTTTCCGTTCTTCGGCCTGGCGCTTCTGCTCCTTGAGCACCAACCCGTGAACGGCGTCCTGACTCCGGCGGTCCATCTCCTCAAAGACCAGCCCGGTAAAAGAGGCCGCGACCCGGACCACCCTGGCCCGGATGCCCAAGGCCACCTGTCCACCCTTGAAGTACAGGCCGATCTCGAAGCGTTCCCCCTCGCGCATGGCCGTTGCCCCGGACAATCCCACGCCGCTGGGGCTGATGTCCCTGGCGGAATAGACCGCCGGACGCCCGGCCACCTTGACGTGCAGACCGGGAATGCTGGCCCGGTAGGCTTCACGCTTCCCGGAAGGTTGCCCAAACGATATGTCAAACGGATTTCGAGCCATGAACAACTCCTTGCGGAACTGCCTCTCTAGCAACTCTCCGGGCCGTTGCCAAGCCGACCCAACGACATTTACAGCGGTCCGTCCATGAGCTAATCTGTTCGGATTGACGGAGACACGATGAGCATACTCATACACACACACGACGGCGGCAGGTTCGCCCTGGAACCGAAGACGGGCGACACCCTGGCCCGGACCATTTTCCTGTCCAGGCTGTGGCACGGGGTTGCGCTCTGCTCCGGGCTGGGCAAATGCGGATTGTGTCGTGTGCGCTTCCTCAAGGACACACCGGAACCGGGACGGGACGAAGTCAGGAAGCTGGGCCACGAGGCCGTGGCGCTCGGCTGGAGGCTGGCCTGCCTGCACCCGTCAAAACCGTGTGAAATCGAACTGCCTGAACCCGTGCGCAGCCCTCGCGCCGTGCGCACCCTGGCTCAGAATTCCGGAGACTTCACCCTGGCTGTGGACCTGGGCACCACCTCCATCCACTGGACCGCGCTCAGAAACGGCAAACCCGTAGTCACGGGCCGGGAGCTCAACCCCCAGACCGGGATGGGCTCCGAGGTCATGACCCGGCTGGCCGCTGCCGCCACTGCCGAAGGGAGGTTCGTCCTGCGCGCCCTGGTCACGGACCGGATCGCGGAACTGGCCACACTCACCGCCCACAACCTGGGCGGGAAGTGCCTAGGCCTTGCGGTCTCGGGCAATCCGGCCATGACCTACATCCTGCTCGGCAAAAAGCCCGACGACCTGGCCACAGCGCCCTACACCCTTTCCTACACCGGCGGTGACGAAAAAAAACTCGGCGCGGGTCTGCCCCCGGCCTACATACCGCCCCTGCTCGCCCCGTTTGTCGGCGCTGACCTGAGTGCGGGCCTGACCTTTCTCGAATACGGCGGCTCACCGAAATATCCTTTCCTGCTGGCCGATCTCGGCACCAACGGAGAATTCATCCTGGCCCTGTCCCCCGAGCAGCGGCTCTGTGCCAGCGTGCCCATGGGACCGGCCCTGGAAGGCGTGGGATTGACCTTCGGACGCACTGCCGGACCGGGCGCGATCACCGGATTCACCTTGACGCCGAAGGGACTTCAAGCCAAGTATTTCGACGACTCCACGGGCGGGAAATCCGGCATGACCGGCACCGGCTACCTCTCCCTGGCCGCCATCCTGCGCACCCACGGCGTGCTGGACGAAACCGGGCACTTCGGCACCGGGTCCACCCCGCTGGCAACACGGCTGGCCGAACGGATAACGGAGGTCAATGGCGAACCCGCCTTTCTCGTCAACAACGCGGTGCATCTCCCGGCCTCGGACGTGGAAGAGATTCTCAAGGTCAAGGCGGCTTTCAACCTGGCCATGTCCGCCCTGCTCCGGAAGGCAGGCTTCGGCCCCGGCACGTTGAAACAGATATTTATTGCGGGCGCACTGGGCGAGTATGTCGGCTCAACCGACTTGGAAACCCTGGGCTTCCTGCCCCCGGGCTGTGCGGCCAAAACGGTCAAGGCGGGGAACACCTCGCTCAAAGGCACTGAACTACTGGTAACGGACACCGCGGCCCGGACCTTTGCCGAGGGTTTGTCCCGCACCATGACCCGGCTGGACCTGACCGGAGATGCCGATTTCGGCAATGAATTCATACAAAGGATGCGGTTTGCCTATGTCGATTGACGGCCTGTTCCCCAACCTCACCGAGGACAACATCAAACTGCTGGAAGAATTCGGCGGTCTGCTCAAACACGTCTGGCCGCTCAAGGCCAAGCACCGCGATCATTTAAAATACGACATACGGGACATGTCGCGCGGCCTGACCAGCGACCGGATGCAGCGGCGCAAGGAATACATGACCGACGACAAGTACCTGTCGCCCTATCTGCACTATTTCCTGCCCTGGAATCTCTACCGCATGTCCCGCCTCTTTTCCGGCCTGGAACTGGACATCCCCGAGAATGGCGAAGTCGCGGATCTCGGCTCAGGTTCCCTGACCGCAGTGCTGGCCCTGTGGATGTCGCGGCCCCACCTGCGCGAGCGAAAGCTCAACTTCACCTGCGTGGACCTTGCGCCCAAGGCCATGCAGACCGGGCTGAAACTCTTCAAGGCCATGGCCGGAGACAATTCCCCCTGGCGCATCAAGACGGTCAAGGGAAGCTTCACCGAGCATCTGCGCAACAAGGCTGACCTGATCCTGGCGGCCAACGCCTTCAACGAACTGGACTGGTCGGGCCGGACCACACGCGGTCAGGCGGATGTCCTGTCCACCCACCTGATCAATTCCACCAAGGAGACGGGACGGGTGCTCATAGTTGAAACCGGCATGCGCCTCTCCGGACGCATCATCGCCGAAATGCGCGCACAGATGCTCCAGAAAGGGTTCAAACCCATTTCGCCCTGCCCCCACTCCGGCGACTGTCCCATGCCCGCCCTGAGCCAGACTTCGCCATGGTGCCATTTCAACTTTTCCACCAAAGGAGTGCCTTCCTGGCTGGAGTCCATCTCCAAAGAAGCCAGCCTGGAAAAAGACAACGTGACCCTCAATTTCCTCTACCTTTCGCAAAAGGGCGCAGCGGACTGGGGCGCAGTACGGGCCATTTCCGAAACCTTCAAGATACAGGGCAGTTGGGGCCAGTATGCCTGCTCCGACCATGGCCTGACCCTGATCGACTACGCACCGGGAACCCGGACCCTTTTCCCGGGCCAGGCCTTTGCTCCCACCTGGCCGGAGACCCCAAAAACCGACCTCAAATCCAAGGCCGTCATCCTGCCGTTCAAGGCCGACAAGAAAAAATGAAAATCATCGACCTCGGACTGATCGACTACGAAAAAGCCGAAGCCCTGCAACTGGAGACCCTGGCTGCCGTGACCAACGGCCAGGCCGAAAACACGGTCTTCCTCCTGGAACACCCCAAGGTCATCACTCTGGGACGCCAGGGCGGGGCCGAGAACCTGCTCATGGACACATCCCTGCTGGCCGCGCAGGGTATTGCCGTGGCCCAGACCACACGCGGCGGCAACATCACCTGCCACTTCCCCGGCCAGATGGTGGCCTATCCCATCTGGCAGGTGGAAAAACGGACCGGCGGCATGAGAAAATTCTTCCACGACATGGAAGAGGCGGTCATCGGCACCTGCGCGCACTTCGGCGTGAACACGGTCCGGCGGCCCGGCCACCCCGGCGTTTGGGTGGACGAAGTGAAGAAAATATGCTCAATGGGCATCGGCGTGCGCCGCTGGGTCACCTACCACGGCCTGGCCCTCAACGTGGGGTTCGACGTAAGCCTGTTCAACGCCATCACCCTGTGCGGCATCCAGGGGGCGGTTCCCACCTCCCTGTCCAAAGAGACCGGACGCGACATCGACATGAAGGAAGTCAAATATGTCTTTGAAAAAGCCTTCCGAAAAGCCTTTGCGGATACCGCCCTGGCTTCGGATCAAACTCCCCAATAACGAAAATTTTGCCTGCACATCCGGGCTGATAAGCGACCTGAACCTGAACACGGTCTGCCAATCGGCCAAATGCCCCAACAAATGGGAGTGCTTTTCCAAAAACGTGGCCACGTTCCTGATCATGGGCTCCATCTGCACGCGCAACTGCGCATTCTGCAACATCGTGTCCGGCGATCTCGATCCTCTGGACCCGTCCGAACCGGGCCGCGTGGCCGAAGCCGCCAAACGCCTGAAGCTCAAGCATGTGGTCATTACTTCAGTCACCCGCGACGATCTTGCGGACGGAGGCTCCGCCCATTTCGCGGCGACCATCCGAGCCGTGCGCGCCGCAATGCCCGAATGCACCATTGAAGTGCTCATCCCGGATTTCCAGGGCAATGAAGCCGCGCTCAGGACCGTGCTCGACGCCCGGCCGGACGTGCTCAACCACAACCTGGAGACCGTGCCCGTCCTGTACGCCGACATACGGCCCCAGGCGGACTACCGCCAGTCACTCGAACTTCTGGCAAACGCCAAACGGATCGCCCCGAAGATTCCGACCAAATCCGGCATCATGGTCGGCCTCGGCGAAACCGACGAACAGATCATGGTCACCCTCGACGATCTGGCCGCGGTCGATTGCAACATCGTGACCATCGGCCAGTACATGCAACCCAGCCGCCAACACCCCATGGTGAAGCGGTATGTGGAACCGGCAACGTTTGATTGGTACGCGGAGGAAGGGATGAAGCGCGGCATTGGCCACATGTTCAGCGCGCCGCTGGTCAGATCGAGCTACAACGCTGCGGACTTCGTCTAGCAGACTGTCAAGAAAGCACGACCAAGGCGTTACTTAAAAAACTCAACCCCCTCGAATATTTCCTGTATTCGAGGGGTTGAACGTTGTGTTGCGGATACGCAATTTTGCCGAAGGCGCGACAAAAAGTTTGGGAGAGTCCAGAGAACCCTTTTCAAAGGGTGCTCTGGCCGTCGGAGACGCCTCTCCGGCGAGGAACCGCCGGAGGCCACACCCCAAGAAATGCGCTAGAACATCCAGTCCCGTATCCGCAGGTCGATGGAGGGAATGCCCCGAAAACGGTCGATCTTCGGGGTGAAGGCGAACCGCAGGGTCCTGCCCTGGACAACGCGGGTCAGACTGTGCCCCATGCGCCACGCCTTGCCCGGCAGTCTGGCCCCGGTCTCCTGGTCCTCAAGCACCAGTTTGACATGCTCGCGGTCCCGTCCAAAAACACTGTGTTCGGCCACGGTCACCGGCTTTGTGGCAAAAACAGGTTCGGGGTTGCCCATGCCGAAAGGCTGCAACAGCTCCAGTTCCTTGAGCAGGGTGTTGTTGATATTGGCGAAACTCAGTTCGTGATCGAGTTTGAGAGTGGGCGTCAGCGGGTCCGGGCCAAGGGTTGCCACGATATGGTCGTTGAACCGCTCGCGCAAGGCCGACAGATTTTCCCTTTTGAGAGTAAGCCCGGCTGCCTGCTTATGGCCGCCGAATCCTTCAAGCACGGAACTGACCGCCGTGAGCCCTTCGAAAAGGTTGAACTCGGAAATACTGCGGCCGGACCCCTTGAGTATCCCTTCACCAACCTCGGAAGAACAGAGCAGGAGCGTGGGCCGGTAGTACTTCTCCACAACCCGCGAGGCCACGATGCCGATGATGCCCGGATGCCAATGATCGGCATGGAGTACCAGCCCGGCCATGTGTTTCATGGTTTCGGCTTGTGCAAAGGCCTCATCCGAAATCTCCTGCTCCTGGCGTCGGCGCTCCAAATTGATGGCGTTCAGTTCCTCGGCAATGGGCATGGCCGAATCGAAATCCTTTGCCAACAGCAGGTTCAGCGCCTTGGTCGGGTCACCCATGCGCCCGGCGGCATTGATGCGCGGTGCAAGGTGGAAACCGATCTGTCCAGCTCCCAGATCCGCCTGCCGTTCAAAATCGCTGACCACCTTCAGAGCGGCCATGCCCGGACGCTTGGCCTCCTTGATAACCAGAAGCCCGTTCTTGACCAGAATACGATTCTGACCGGTCAGGCTGACGATATCCGCGATGGTGCCGAGGGCCACCAGATCGAGCAGGGAGCGCACATCCACAGGCTCGCCGGGCAACAACCGGTTCAGGGCCACCATGAGCATGAAGGCCACCCCCACTCCGGCCAGGTCGTCGCAGGGGCCGCCATCGGCCAGTCGAGGATCGCAGACCGCATGGGCCTTGGGCAACTCCTCGCCGGGCAAATGGTGATCCGTGACCACCACGACCATGCCCAGTTCTCGGGCACGGGCCACCGGCGCGAGGTCGGAAATACCGCAATCCACGGTCAGGAGCATGGTCACGCCCTGCTCAAAGAGCCGTTCCACTCCGGGAATGTTCATGCCGTACCCTTCATCCATGCGGTTGGGCAGATGGTGCATGATATCCATGCCCCGCATGGCAAAGAACTCCTTGACCACGGCCGTAGCCGTGATGCCGTCCACATCGTAGTCGCCCCATACGGCCAGGGTTCGCCCTTCGGCCACACCCCGAGCCAGGGTCTCGGCGGCCTCGGTCAACCCCGGAATCTCCGCTGGATTGGCCATATTCCGGAGCATCGGACTGAGGAACCGATCCATTTCTCCGATGTCGGTCAACCCCCGATTCCAGAGAATTTCCACGATCAATGGCGAAACGGAAAGTGCCTCAGCCATTTCCACGACTGAGGGCGGTGCGGTTTCATCACCGCGGGGTTTCCAGATGAAGGGCAATATAACGTCCCGGGATGTTAGGAAAGAATACTTACAAATTGTTCGACATCGTCTGACTCGAAAAGCTCTTCGGCGATTTCCAGAATGTCGTCCATATCCACGGAAATCTCCTCGCAAAGGAGATCCACCCTGTGCACATAGGGTCCATCGGGATCGGCAACAGCATGGGTCACGGCGTCGGCCAGGCAGATCACGTTGGATTCATTGGAATGGTCCGGTGCAAGCGCGGGCGAATGGTGCCAATTGACCGGCTCCACCAGGTCGGCGGGCAGATCCCACGACCTCAGTACCAGGGCGCCGACCACGGCGTGGTCCAACCCCCAGTATTCCTCCTCGGCTTCGCTGTCGAGCATCTCGTCGTTCTCGGCCAGATCGCGAATGGCCTGCCAGTCATCCGGTCGTTTCAAGGCCGTGATCAGTTTGCCGATGTCGTGCAGCAACCCCGAGGTGAACATATTGTCCGGCTTGCCCACACCGATCATGTGGGACAATTCCTTGGCGACCATGGCCACCAGAAACTGATGTGTCCAGTAGGCTCCAAGATCAAACTCCGCCGGAATGGGATATTTCCTTGTCAGTCCTTTTACACCCAGGGCAAGCACTATATTGCGGATTTCGGACATGCCGAGCACGGCTGCCGCCCGCGGCACGGACTGGACTTCGGCCTGCAAACCGTAATAGGCGGAATTGGCCAGACTCAGGATGCGAGTGGTCAGCCCCTGATCCCTGCTCAGGGTCTCACCCACATCTTCAAGGGACGCCAAAGACCCGCCGCCGGTCTGAATGAACAGTTTCTTCAGGACTTCCGGAGCAAAAGGCAAATCTTCCCGCATATTGGGAAGCTCTTGAAGGAATCCCTGAATACTATTCTGGTTCATGAAAACTCCTACCCGCCGCCTGACGGGGTTCCATGTCCGTTAATCCAAATTTATCGAAATGGGCGCATCGGACTTTTCGTTGCCCTCAGGCTTGCCCGTGTCCTGCTTCTTTTCCGGGGAACTCGGTTGGGCCTCGGCCGTCACGCTCAGCCCCTCTCCTTCGGCCACATGTCCTCGCTCGACAAGAAAACCCCAAAACTTCTTGCTCGCCTCAAGTTCCGGATTCACCTCCAGACTCTTGAGCAAATACTCCTTGCACCCATCGATATTCCCTTTCTCAAAAAAACACCGGGCAATATTGTGAAAGAGGTGTTCGTCGTTCTGCACCAGTTTCTCGGCCCGTAGGTAATATTGGAGGGCCTGGTCGTACATCTTGTTCTTCCGCATGTTGATGCCGAAATCATTGAACAGATGCTTGTGCTCGACGGCGAATGCGGCTTCCAGATCTACCAGCCGCTCAAAGATGTCATTAGCCCTCACCTGATCACCACGGTCGAGATAGGTCAGCCCCAGCCCGAAGTTGGCGCGGACGTTTTCCTCGTCAATGGACATGGCCTGCTTATATTCGAATTCGGCACTGTAGGCTGCGCCCCGTTCACGGTGCTGTTCGCCGCGCACTATGGCACTGTCCATTTCCTTGATGGCCGGGTACACGGTGGAAACGTAGAATTCCGGTTCAGGATTGAACTTGGTGAGAAAATCATCGCGCTCGATGGTGCGTTTGGGACCGGAAGGAACATAATTACGGTTCAGGGGCTGGACGGAAACTTCGCCGTTCGAAAGCTCTTCGACATCCCAGTACGTCTTCTGGATTGTCTTGCGCTGGGTCGTGCCGGTGCCGACTTTGGCGACTGTCTGGGTGGAAAAGATACCTTTGATCTTCTCCGCACCATCACGCACGATCTCTCGTGTGCCCCCGACTTTCTGCTCCTGATCGGACATCAAATGCTCCTATCCGGCCTGTTCCATCTCTCCGAGGATAACCAGAGCTGCTTCCCGAGGCGCATCGGCTCCGGTTACGGGTCGTCCCACCACAAGGAAATCCGAGCCGCTCTGTACAGCCTGAGCCGGAGTTACCACCCGCCTCTGATCTCCTGCGCCCACCGATGCTGGACGAATACCCGGAGTGAGGCAGGCGAATTCCCTGCCGCAGGCAGATTTGATCCGCTCCACTTCCAGACCGGAACAAACCACCCCATTCAAGCCATATTGCTTGGCTTTAACAGCCAGGTCAAGGGCCATCTCGGAAGGCGACGGTGCCGCTTCCACCGGGAAATCACCGGCAGCCATGCTGGTCAGCACGGTCACAGCCAGAACCAGGGGAGCTTCCTGTCCCGAAGTCAGCCCCTCGCGGCATCCTGCCATGGCGGCGTGAGCCATGCGTTCACCGCCCAGGGCATGGATGTTGACCATGTCCGCACCCAGCCGGACCGCCGAACGGACCGCACCCTGCACTGTGTTGGGAATATCGAAGAATTTCAGGTCCAGAAAAACCTTGAATCCCATGTCCTTGAGGCCGGAAACCACCTGCGGCCCCTCGGCCGTGAACAGCTCCAAACCGACCTTCATCCACGGGGCTGTTCCCTTCAGGTTCCGGGCCATGGCCATTGCAGTCTTTGCGTCCCTGAAGTCCAGGGCGACAACCAGATCAGCCATTGTTTTCCCAGGTCTTCATGATGTTGTCGAGGATGCCGGGCCGAAGCGAGGGTTTGCACCTACCGGCCAGATATACTGCCTTGAGCTCCTGATACGCCTCATCAAGACTGTCGTTGACCACCCAGTAATCAAACCATTCGGCCTGTGAAAGTTCACCGGAGGCATTGGCAAGACGGCGGGAAATGGACTCCTCCGAATCGGTGCCGCGCCCTTGCAGCCTGCTCACCAATTCTTCGCGTGAGGGCGGCAGCAGGAACACGAAGGTGCCCTTGTAGAAGGTCTTTCTGAGCTGCTTTGCACCCTGGACATCGATGTCGAACAACACGTCCCGGCCGGAATCGAGCATTTCTTCGACCGGCTTGGTAGCCGTGCCGTAAAAATTGCCGTGAACTTCGGCCCATTCACAGAAAGCGCCTCTGCTGCGCATGGCCACAAAGGCTTCCCGTGAGACGAAATTGTACTCACGACCGTCCTGTTCACTCCCGCGCGGGGCACGTGTGGTGTAGGACACCGAAAAACCAAAATCAGGATACTCCTCCCGGAGCATGGCAATGAGCGTGCTCTTGCCGGTTCCGCTGGGCGCACAGACCACAAGAACCTGGCCCAGCCTGAATTTATGATCGTCCTGAATCACCTACTAATCCCCCTCGTCCGCGCTGAATCGTTGTCCGATGGTCTCGGCCTGGATGGCCGACAGGACAACATGGTTGGAGTCGGTGACAATGATCGCCCTGGTCTTACGCCCCTGAGTGGCGTCAATGAGCCGCCCTTCGGCACGGGCGTCCTCCCTGAGGCGCCGCATGGGCGCACTGGATGGGTTGACGATGGAAATGACCCGATCCAAGACCACGAAATTCCCGAAACCGACGTTGAGTAATCCCTGTTTCTGCATGGTTTCCTACCGCTTCTTCAGATTGTTTACTCGATGTTCTGGACCTGTTCACGACAACGTTCCAGCTCTGCCTTGAAATCCACAACCAACTGGCTGACTTCGGTATCCTGTGCCTTGTTGCCGCAGGTATTGATCTCGCGGAAGGTCTCCTGCACCAAGAAATCGAGCTTCTTGCCCACATCAGCCTTTTCGGTCATGACCTCGCCCAACCGTTCAAGGTGGGCATCCAGACGGGTCAACTCCTCGGACACATCCAGCTTGTCGGTGAGGTAGGCTACTTCCTGAAGCATGCGGTCCTCTGAAAATTCGGCATTGGCGGATTCCAGCATGTCGACGATGCGCTGTCTGAGCGCCGCTTTCTTGGCTTCCAGGATATCCGGGATGCGCTGCTTCACCTTTTCCGTGAGATCACGCAGATTCTGCATACGTTCCGTAAGGTCGGCAACCAGGGCATCACCTTCCGTGGCCCGGGAACTCACCCACTCCTTGAGGGCGGCTTCCAGTCCCTTGGTCAGGCTGTCTGCCAAACCCGGGTCCGGCTCGGTGCCGCAGTCGCGCCACAGTGCCGACATGGAGAGTACACGGTTGTAGTCAGGTTCGAAAGTACCGCCGCGGCTCACTGCCAGCTTTTCCATCTGATCGAACATGGCCTGCGCCATGGTTTCATTGAAGGTGACGCCGAGAATGCGCGCATCCAGGACTTCCAGGTTCAGGGACACGTCCACCCGACCGCGCGAGGCATGGGCGCGAAGGACCTTTTCCCAACCGTTTTCCAGGGAACGCAGGTAGCCGGGCATCCTCCACTTGACGTCGAGGAAACGGCCGTTGACGCTCTTGATCTCCCACACATGGGTCCAGGCGTCATCATTGGTCTCGAACCGGCCAAAGCCGGTCATGCTAACGGGCATATACTTATCCTTATGTTTGAAAGCCGCGTTTGTGCGAAATCGTCACGTTTGCGGCTTGCTCTGCTTGGTTCTATACGACTGACGCAACTTTGTCAGCCGTGTTTTCATGGCCTCGCCCGCGTAATCCGGGAAGGTCCAGGGAAAATCGACCCACTGCTTTTTCTGCCAGATCAGGGTCAGGTCGGCCCAGATGCCGTCCTTCAAATAGATGCGGTGCGAAAAATTCTTGCCCGTGGCCAGAACCAGGCTCTGCATGGTGATGAAGCCGGGATCGAGGTTGAAGAGCCGCTTCCCCTCCACTGCATACCGGGCCTCCAGCCCATTGGTAAACAGCTTGATATCCGCCAACTCATCCAAGGGGCGGAGGGTATCAAAGGCCACGATCCGCCGGGTAATGGGGGTTCCCAACTCCTTGTCATAATAATCGGTCTGATCAAAGGCAAACAGCTCGGACGGCTCGGCCTTCCCGAACCTCCCTTCCAGCTCAGAGAGCAGCCCGGGCCAGAACGCATCCCATTTCGCACTCAAAACCGAGATGATCAGCAATCCGGGATCGGGAATCTTCGGCGTACTCATGATGCATCCTCCAACGGCTCCACCAACACCACGCCCTTTTCGATACACACCGGCCGCGTCCGGACCAGGGAACGGGGAGCGTTGCCAATTGCAGTGATGATCCGGCAGGCCGCATAGAACTGACTGACCCCGCGACCCTGGGCATCCTGAACCAGGACATCGAGGTGCGGCAAGGTCAGCAGGTTCTTGAGGAAAGCGGACTTTTTCGCGTTGACGAGCTTGCGCAGCCTCGCGGCACGCTCCTTGCGCACCGGCACCTCCACCGGGTCCGGCAGGTCCACTGCGCGCGTGCCGGGCCGCTCGGAATACGGGAAAACATGGCCGTAGGTCAACGGCAGGGCGCGGCAGAGTTCCAAGGTGTTCTCGAACCGGGCCTCGGTCTCGCCGGGAAAGCCGGTAATCAGGTCCGCGCCCAGCCCCATGACCGGCCAGACCTTGGCCAGCCGTTCCATGAAGTCCACGGCGGACTGCGGGGAATAATGCCCCCGTCCCATGGCCTTGAGCACGTCCGAGTCGCCGCTTTGCAGGGAAAGATGCAGTTGCGGACAGACCATTGAGGAACCGGACAACACGTCCAGCGCCTTGTCATCGAGCTGCCCCGGCTCCACCGAAGAAATGCGGAAGCGCGCCCGTCCGGTCCACTCCAACCCGAACACCGCTTCCAGCCGGGCCACCAGATCCCAAAAGTCTGGCTTGCCGTCGAGGTCTCGACCGAAATGGCGCAGGTTGATGCCGCTCAATATGAATTCACGGAAACCGGCGGCCAGGAGCCGCCCGACCTCGTCCACAACCTCGTTCACGGGACGGCTCACGGACCGGCCGCGCGTCAGGGGAACGATGCAATAGGTGCAAAAGTGGGAGCACCCGTCCTGGACCTTGACCACGGCCCTGGCCCGATCGTAACCGGATATGGAAAAGGGAGCGAACCCGGCCTTCCCGCCCTTGGCACCCACCTGTCCGCCGGGACCGTCCAGCAGTTGCGCCTTGTCTTCCTGGGCCACCACCCGAACCACGCCGGGAAGCGCGGCCAGTTCGTCCGGCATGACCTGGGCCGCACACCCTGTGATGATGATCTCTGCCTTGGGGTTGTCCCGATGAAAACGGCGAACGGTCTGACGCAGATCAGCCACGGCATTGGCGGTCACGGCGCAGGAGTTGACCAGGATGAGGTCCGCCTCGCCGGCGTCCCCGACCTCGCGGACATGCTGACCGGCCCAAGCCTCGCCGATGGAACGGGTTTCATACTGGTTGATCTTGCAACCCAGGGTAGCGGTATAAAAGGTAGTCATGCTAGGGTGTATCACTCGATTTGAAAAAAGTTCACCTATATTAGCCGAGACAGCACCCATGAAGCAAACAAATAGCGCATCAACACTGATCTTCCTTGCCGTCCTGCTCGTTCTCTCCGGCTGCGTGACCGGCACCTCCGTCGGAGTGGGCATGGGTGGCGGCAACACCCGCGTGGGCGTGGGCATGGGTACCGGAGGCACTTCCGTGGGCATGGGCGTTGGCGGCTTCGGACTGTCCCTTAACTCACACGGAGACTTCCTGAACAACGGCCCCAACGAGGCGTATACCAACAACAAGGTGGGCATCAACCAACTTCTTGAGGGAAAATACGATGACGCCCGAAAAACCTTCGAGGATACGCTTCAGAAATATCCCAATCAGCCGGATGCCACTTATTATCTCGGCCTGACCTTCATCTATCAGGGAGACCGGGAGGCAGGGTTTGCCCTGCTCAAGGGATACCGGGAGCAATACTATTACCGGGGCACAAGCGCGGTGCAGCGGATGGCCGCCCACCTGGAAAAGAAACCCGAATTGTCGGCCGAGGAAATCCACAAGGCCATGAACAGGGAACGGGTGGACGGCTACAAACAGGATATCCGAGAACGCCAGGAGCTGCGCCGGGAAACCTGGTAGCTACAGCGCCCCTTCGATAACCCCGCCACCGAGCACGGTTCCGGCCTCGTCATAGACCGTCGCCACCTGTCCGGGGGTGGGACGGGTATGAGACTCCAGAAAATCGAACCGCAACTTGCCGTTTGACAAACGGACCCTGCCCGGCTTGGCCTGCTGGCGATACCGGGTCTGGACCATGACCACCTCGGGCCACGTCTCCACCGGACACATGAGGTTGACCTGCCCGGCCACGCAGCCTTGAGCGGCCAGCTCATCCCTGGTTCCCACGATCAGGGTGTTGCCCGCCACATCCTTGTCCAGCACATAGAGCGCCTCTTTCCACGGAATGCCGAGGCCGCGCCGCTGCCCTTGGGTATGCCGCCACAACCCGTTGTGTTCACCCACGATTTCTCCGGTTGCCAACGCCGCCGGGCCAGGGCCGGGCATGGCGCACCGGGCCGTCAGAAAGGCCTGATAGTCGTCGTCCGGCACAAAACAGATTTCCTGACTTTCCGACGGCAGGGGCGGCGTCAGACCGTGGTCGGCCAGAATGGACAAGACGTCCCTCTTCAGGATTTCAGCCAGCGGGAATTCAGCCAGCCGCAGGGATTCCACCGGCACCAGCGACAGGAAATAGCTCTGATCCTTGGTGGCGTCAGCGCCGCGCACCAACATGCACCCCTGGTCCCTTTGCTCCATGCGCACGTAATGGCCGGTGGCCAATCGATCCGCGCCAAAGGCACGGGCCGCCTCGAACAGCACCCCGAACTTCATGCGCGGATTGCACATGGCACACGGATTGGGCGTCAGTCCGGCCCGGTAGTCCTCCGCAAAGGGAGCGATCACCCGGGCATCGAACGCCTCATGCAGGTCCAGGGCGTGAAACGGCACGTCGAGCACGGCACAGGCCCTGGTCAACCCGTCCGCCACCCGTTGCCAATCCGGCCCCGGCGGCAGGAAATGACCATGCACGGCCAACAGGTCATGGCCCTGTTCCTTGAGCAGGGCCAGGGCCAGCAGGCTGTCCATACCGCCTGAAACGGCTACGGCTATAGTCATACGAAAAACTCCCTGTCTGCCATGAGGGCATTCTAGGGAAGGTATCGGGCAATGGGAAGAAATTATAAATCAACTGGCTCAAGAAATGTGTTAAGGCTATCCCAACAACCGATTTCCCATACCGTAAGGAGCCTATAATGAAACGATTTTTCACACTGGCCATGACTGCCTGCCTGACTGCGGTCCTGGCTGTTCCGGCCCTGGCCTGCACCACCATGATCGTCACGCCCGGCGCCAGCGCCGACGGCTCGATGATGGTCACCCACTCCGATGACGACGAACTCGGAGATCAACGCATCATTTACGTGCCTGCCAAAAAACAGGAAGGGAAGCGTAAAGTCTATTCCGACCTCATGCGCTACCCCCGCATCGTCACCGATGACCGCGGTCCGGCCTACAACACGCCCGGATATCCGCCGACACCGTACCTCGCTGAAATCTCTTATGAAGAGATCTGGAAACTTCTGGGCCGAAGGCAGGAAACCTCGTTTGCCTATTTCGACGGCAACTATGGCATCATGAACGAAAAGAACCTGATGATGGGCGAGTGCACCAACGGAGCCAACTACGAACCCGATCCCAATTCAGAGGCGAAAAACGGCCAGCCGCAACGGATCATCTACAGCTCCGAACTCTCCCGCATCGCCCTGGAGAACTGTGTCACCGCCCGTGAAGCGGTCAAGCTCATGGGAGCAATCGTGGACAAATACGGCTATTTCTCAACCGGCGAGACCCTGCTGGTGGGTGACGAGAACGAGGCATGGGTGTTCGAAATGTGTGCTCTGCCAGACGCCAAATACCATTCGGCCTGGGTTGCCCAGCGCGTGCCGGACGGCGAATACTTCGTGGCGGCCAACACCTTCCGCA
Source organism: Pseudodesulfovibrio sp. S3 (assembly GCF_004025585.1). Lineage (NCBI taxonomy): Bacteria > Pseudomonadati > Thermodesulfobacteriota > Desulfovibrionia > Desulfovibrionales > Desulfovibrionaceae > Pseudodesulfovibrio > Pseudodesulfovibrio sp. S3. The sequence goes on along the minus strand of NZ_QTZO01000001.1, from coordinate 59,237 downwards.
TCCGCGACATCGTCAAGGACGACCCCGACAACTTCCAGTACTCCAAGAACCTCATCCCCGGACTGAAGAAGCTCGGCTGGTGGGACGAAAAGAAACAGGGAACCGTGGACTGGCTCCGTGCCGTCAGTCCCGGCGAATACAACCACCCATACTATTCCCTGCGCCGCGTCTGGCGGGCCATGAGCCGGGTCAATCCCGACCTCGGCCTGTCCCCGTGGGTCAAGGACACCTATGCCCGCGACTACCCGTTCTCCATTCCGCCCAAGAACAAGCTGACCGTGCAAGGGGTCTTTTCGCTCTATCGCGACCACTATGAAGGCACGCAGTTCGACCTGACCAAGGGCGTGGCAGCCGGTCCCTACGGCGACCCCCACCGCTTTGTCGGCCCCTATGACGGCAACCAGAACAATGTGGATACGGAAAAAAAATTCTTCGGAGCATGGGAACGGGCCATCTCGGTCTTCTACCAAGGGTACACCTTTGTCTGCCAGACCAGGCCCAATGCACCGGAAATGACCAAGGGCGCGGTCTGGTTCGGTCCGGACGTGTCCTACACAACGGTCTTCACGCCCTTCTTCTCCAAGATGAGCCAACTGCCCGAAGCCTACCAGACCGGCAGTCCCCAGAAATTCGATCCCGCTTCGGCCTGGTGGAATTTCAACCTGCTGGCCAACTGGTCCCGCCTCAACTTCCAGCGCATGACCTCGGTGGACATCAGGCCCGCCCAGCAGAGGCTTGAGGCCAAGGCCCTGAACGGATTCCTGATGATGGACAAGGTCATGGAAGGCAAATCCGAGGCCGAACAGCAGAAGCTTATCGACGAGTTCAGCTACAAAACCGCCGAGATGATCATGGGTACCTGGCGCGAACTGACCTTCACCCTCCTGGCCAAATACTCGGACGGGTACATCAACCTGCCGGACAAGGATGCCATTGCCATCGGCTACCCGGCCACCTGGCTTGACGAAACACAATACCGCAACGGTCCCACGACCTACGACATGAAATAGGATGCCTCCGGCGGCCAGAGGGAGCAACTTTCGAGAAAGTTTCCCCCTCTGGACTCCCCCTTCACAGCTGTTTGTGTGCCTTCGGCAAAGGAAGATGAACGCGACACTGCCAACCGGGCGCAAGCCATGGCCCGAAAACTGTTGAACTGACACCCAAAAAAAAGCCGGTTGCATGCATCAGCATACAACCGGCTTTTATCTTTCAATCGTTTTCTACAGTTCCGGCATGGGCATGGGGTCGAGGTTGCGCTCAAGGCATTCGGCCACGGAGAGCATGTCCGCCTCGCAAAAGGCCGGGCCCATGAGCTGGAGACCCACCGGCATTCCGGAATCCCGGCCCAATCCAACGGGCAGACTCATGCCGGGAAGTCCGGCCAGGTTGCAGGAAATAGTGAATATGTCGATGAGATACATCTGAAGCGGATCGACCTTGGCGCCTTTTTTAAAGGCTGTGGTCGGCAGAACCGGACCCGCGATGAGGTCGCACTGCTCGAACGCCTTGTCGAAATCCTCGCGCAACAGGCGACGGACCTTGGCGGCCTTGTTGTAGTAGGCATCATAGTAGCCGCTTGAGAGCACATAGGTGCCCATGATGATGCGACGCTGCACCTCGTCGCCGAACCCTTCGGTCCGGCTCGAAGTGTACATGTCGATCAGTTCGTCGGCTTTCCTGTTGCGGTGACCAAAGCGCACGCCGTCGAACCGGGACAGGTTCGAGGAAGCCTCGGCCATGGCGATGATGTAATAGGTGGCGATGGCGTACTCGGTGAGCTTGAGGGACAAGGGAACGGTCTTGGCGCCCAGGGCTTCCATCCTGGCGACGGCGCTCTTGCACGCTTCCTCGACTTCCGCATCCAGGCCTTCGCCCCAGTATTCCTCGGGCAGGCCGATGGTCACGCCGTTGAGGTTTTCACGCCCCAGCCCGGCCAGATAGTCCGGCACAGCCACATCCACGGAGGTGGAATCCTTGGGATCGTGTCCGGCCATGACCTGCAACAGGCGGGCCGCGTCCTCGACGCTCCGGGTCATGGGACCGATCTGGTCAAGGGAGGAACCGTAGGCAATGAGTCCGAACCGGGAGATGCGGCCATAGGTGGGTTTGAGCCCAACGATGCCGCAGAAAGACGCCGGAGTACGGATGGAGCCGCCGGTGTCGGTGCCGAGGGCCGCATAACACTGGCCCGCCGCCACGGTCGCACCGGAACCGCCGGACGAGCCGCCGGGTACGCGCTCCAGGTCCCAGGGGTTGGCGGTCATGAAAAAAGCGGAGTTTTCCGTGGAGGAACCCATGGCAAACTCGTCCATATTGGCCTTGCCGACGATGACGGCCCCGGCTTCCTTGAGCTTGGTCACGGCTGTGGCGTCATAAAAGGGAACGAAATCATCGAGGATCTTGGACCCGCAAGTGGTCCTGGTTCCCTTGGTGGTCAGCAAATCCTTGAGAACAATGGGAACGCCCCACAAGGGCTTGCTCGCGTCCGGCCCGGCATCGTCCATGGCCTCGGCCTCTTTCATGGCCTCTTCGGTCATGACCGTGATCAGCGCCCTGACCCTGGGTTCGGTGGCATCAATGCGATCCAGACAGCTTTTGACCGCCTGGACGGCCGTCACTTCCCCGGACCGGAGCAGTGCGGCGATTTCGGTCAGCGTCTTGGTATAGAGTTCAGACATCAATCAATCCTGAATTATATCAAATTATTAAACAATGCGAGGAACAATGAAGAACTGACCGTCCTGCTCTGGGGCGTTGGACAGCACTTCTTGGCGGGTGTAATCCTTGCGCGCTTCATCCTTGCGCAGCACCGTGGTGTGCGTGACCGGACTGTACATGGGTTCCACGGCGTCCGTGTCGAGTTCGCCAAGCTTGTCCATGTGGTCGAGAATATCCCCGAGCTGTCCGGCGAACAGCTCAAGCTTGTCCTGGGACAGGTCGAGCCGGGAAAGGCTGGCGACCTTGGCCACTTCTTCGGGACTGATTTTCATTATGGTCTCCTTTATGAACAAGTCTGCTACTGAATCGGCGGAGTATCGGGATTAACCGCAGCGGGCTTTTTCACAACCCCGCCCTCCATGCGCTTCTCATAGGCTTCCATGCGTTTCTCACGCCGGGCCTTTGCCCGAACGACCCTGTCGGTAATCTTGTCGGCATCCACTATCTCCTTGCCGTTCTGGACTGGGCTGAACAGATACAGCTTCTGACTGGCCACGCCATCCTTATTCCAGACCATGGGGGCCATGCTGAACTCCATGTCCTGGGCATCCTGGATGCGTTTGTTGACCAGACGACCGTTCCAGGAAGCCGGCAACGTGCCGAGTTTCCCGGCAAAGCGAATAAAATCGTAGCCCAGCGCCACCCAGAAATCGGCCTGTCCCAGACCCTCTTCAGTGAGCGCGTATTGCAGGGCCTTTCCGCCCTGCGAACCGTCCCACCAGGCACCGGGACAGACTGCCAGCCTGAAGTAATGCTCGTCCACGTCCTTGACGGAATCCAGGGCGCGGCTCCACAATCCGGGGCCGAGAAAGACCAACTGGTCTCCTTCAAAGAAAAAGAAATTGGGCAACAGGGCCTCGGCCTGACTCCAGCCGTCCGGAATGAACACGGCCCCGAAGTCGGGCATCGCCAACGGAACATCCTTGTTGTCGTTGAAATCCGCAGGCACTTTCAACAACTGCCCCACCCGCTTGCTCCACTGCTTGAGATCATGCGAGGGATAGGACACCATGCCCTTGATGCGTCCGCCCAGGGGAGTGGCCTCCTGATAGAAGGTCTGGGCCATGGTCCGGCCGAACTTCTCCTCGGGGTAGAAGACCGCCAGGTCCTTGATGCCAAGCTCGTCCACAGCCAGGGAGACCAGACTGCGAACCTCGTCATTGCGGCTGGTAAAGAACCGCCAGGCGTCCTTGCCCTCGGTCAAATCCCCGAGACTGGAGAGAAAGGTAAACACGGCCCGCTGTTCGAGCAGGTCGCTGGCCGGAGAGCCTGGTTCATAAAGCCGCTTGAAGGCGTCGATCCGCAAGGGGCCGCCCACCACGGTGTAATGACGCGGCAGTTCGGCCAGAAGCTTCTCCCATCCAGCCGCTTCGGTGTTGATAACGCGCAGATCGACGTTGACGCCCTCCTGGGCAAGCCGCCACTGGGCAAGCCCGGCGCCGCGCAAAACCTTCACGCCCACCTTGGCGTAGGGGCCTGTGACAGGCAGCAACAAGGCCAATCCGACACTGGGCACCCCGTACCGGGCTTCAAGTTCGGCCAGCCGGGTCTCCAGCGGAACAGTGTCCACAAGCTCGCTGCCGGTGCTCAGGCTGCGCATGGTGCGCCATACGGCGGACCATGCCTCAGGGTCGACAGCCTTGCGCACGCCTCGCTCAAAAGCCACAAGGGCATAGGGAAAACGCCATTGGTTGGCCGGGGTGACCGCCGTGGACAGGGACTCCACCACCCCATCATCACAGGTCAGCAGCCTCTGCAGGTATTCCTGCTCGAAGAGGGCTTTCGCCTGCTTGTCCGGGGCCTGCTTGTAAAATCCGTCCAGGACGTCCAGAGCGCGCTCGGGGTCGTCTTTTGTCTGAAAATAGCCCGTATACCACAGGGCCACTTCCCGCTTGGTTTCCCATGGGACAGAGGTACTTTCCAGCAACCACTTGAGGTGATTGCGCAGCCGTTCCACCTTGTCCAGCCCGGCCATGGCATTGAGATACGGTTGCTCCCAATCCATGCGCTCCAGGGCGGTGGTATCGATATTGGCCCACTTTTCCAACGCGATGCGCGCCTGGTGGTAATGGCCGTTCATGTTGGCGGATTCGGCAAGGCGGGCATAGACCACAGGCAATTCGCCCTTGGTCAGATCGGCCCTCTCAAGGGCGGCTGCGTAATACAGCTCTGCCGCCTCGTATCGCTTGGCCTGCCAGGAGGCATCGGCCTCGACCAACAGATTGGGCGTGGACAGCATGTCAACACTCTTCATAGATGGCTGCTTGGGGGCGCACCCCCAGGCAAAAAGAACGATCATCACCAGAACGGCAAGACCCCTGGCGCAATATGTTGATTTCTTCATAGGACGGATTCGATCCATTGTCTGTTCTGTTACAGCTATTTCACAGCCAGATAAAAAACCCGGCCCGCAAGGGTGCGGACCGGGTAATGCTATACTTCGCTTGATCTGTGAAAGCAAGCCGAACTACTTGACCTCGGTGTAGTCGGCGTCGACCACGTCATCGTCATCCTTGGCGGCAGAGCCTGCGTCGGCACCTGCTGCACCCGCATCCGGCCCGGCACTTTCGGAATTCTGCTGGGCATAGAGCTGTTCGGCCAACTTATGGGAACTCTGGGCCAGATCATCGGCCTTGGCCTTGATCTCGGCAGTGTCGTCGGTTTCGAGCGCCTTTTTAACGGCTTCGATCTTGCCTTCGATCTCCACCTTCAGTTCCGAGCTGACCTTGTCGCCGAGATCCCGCAGGGATTTCTCGGAGGTGTAGACAAGGGTGTCGGCCTGGTTGCGAGTCTCGATAAGCTCCTGCTTCTTCTTGTCCTCGTCGGCATGAGCCTCGGCGTCCTTGACCATCTGGTCGATTTCGTCGTCGGACAGGCCGGAGCTGGCCGTAATCTGGATGGACTGCTCGCGGCCGGTGCCCAGATCCTTGGCATGGACGTGGACAATGCCGTTGGCGTCGATGTCAAAGGAGACTTCGACCTGCGGCACGCCGCGCGGCGCCGGCGGAATGCCGGTCAATTCGAAGTTGCCGAGCAGCTTGTTGTCCGCAGACATGGGGCGCTCGCCCTGGAAGACGCGGATGGACACGGACGGCTGATTATCGGATGCCGTGGTGAACACCTGGGACTTCTTGGTCGGGATGGTGGTGTTGCGCTCGATGAGGTGCGTCATCACGCCGCCCATGGTCTCGATACCCAGTGAAAGCGGGGTCACGTCGAGAAGCAGGACGTCCTTGACGTCACCGGCCAGGATGCCGCCCTGAATGGCCGCGCCCATGGCTACGACTTCGTCGGGGTTCACGGAGCGGTTGGGTTCCTTGCCGAAGAAGGACTTCACCTTTTCCTGGACCAGCGGCATACGGGTCATGCCGCCCACCAGAATGACTTCGTCGATATCGGCAGCAGACAGGCCTGCGTCCTTGAGAGCCTTCTTGCACGGTTCGACAGTCCGGTCGACCAGATCCTCGACAAGCTTTTCCAGCTTGCTTCGGGTGATCTTGACCATCATGTGCTTGGGACCGTTCTGGTCGGCGGTGATGAACGGAAGGTTGACCTCGGACTCCATGGAAGAGGACAGCTCGTGCTTGGCCTTTTCCGAAGCCTCTTTCAACCGCTGAAGGGCCATGCGGTCCTTGGACAGGTCGATGCCGGTCTCCTTCTTGAACTCGTCCACCAGATACTCGATGATGCGGTGGTCGAAATCCTCGCCGCCGAGGAAGGTGTCGCCGTTGGTGGCGCGGACTTCCACGACGTTGTCGCCCACTTCCAGAATGGAGATGTCGAAGGTACCGCCGCCGAGGTCGAAGACCGCGATCTTCTCGTTGGCCTTCTTGTCGAAACCATAGGCCAGGGAAGCCGCAGTGGGTTCGTTGATGATACGCTTGACCTCAAGGCCGGCGATCTTGCCTGCGTCCTTGGTGGCCTGGCGCTGAGAGTCGTTGAAGTAGGCCGGAACGGTGATGACCGCTTCGGTGACGGGCTCGCCCAGGTAAATCTCGGCATCCTTCTTCAGTTTCTGAAGAATCATGGCAGACACTTCGGGCGGGGAATATTTCTTGCCGTCGATCTCGACCCAGGCGTCGTTGCCGTTACCGGCCACGATTCTGTACGGACAGTGCTTCTGCCACTTCTTGACCTCGGGCGCATCGGAAGCACGGCCCATGAGGCGCTTGATGGCGAACACGGTCTTTTCAGGGTTGGTGACGGACTGGCGTTTCGCGATATCGCCCACCAGGCGTTCCTTGTCAGTAAAGGCCACGACAGACGGCGTGGTACGGCCACCCTCGGGATTGCTGACGCATTTCGGGTCTTTGCCCTCCATGACGTAAACGCAGGAGTTGGTGGTTCCAAGGTCGATCCCTATGATCTTACCCATATGTATGTCCTCCTAAATATAAATGTCGTATGAAACGGTAAATTTACGTTACTTTGTTCAATAATCATGCGTTCGGCCTTGTAAAGAGCCTGCGCATCAAAAAAGCCTTAAACCTTGTTGACCATGACCTTGGCCGGACGGATGAGCCGTCCTTTCAGCCGATAGCCACCCTGGATCACCTGGGCTATCAGGTTGTCGCCCAGCCCCTGTTCTTCCACGGTCCCCACGGCCTCATGAATCTCCGGATCGAATTCGGTGCCGACCTCGGCCTGCACCTGTTCCAGCCCGTGGCCCTTGACCGCCCCCAGAAAGAGCTTGCGGGTCATGTCCACGCCGATGACGAAATTCTGGCATTCAGGGCTCAGCCCGCCGGTGTGCGCCAGTGCAAGATCAAGATTGTCGAGGATCGGCAGCAGATCGGCCAGAATGGACTCTCCCGCGTACTTCTTCAGTTCCTCGGTTTCCCGCATGAGCCGTTTCTTGACGTTCTCGGAATCGGCCAGGGCGCGCAACCGGATTCCTTCGGCCTCCTTGTGCACATCACACGCCGGGCAAACCGACTCGCGGCACAGGGCATACAATTCCTCCTGACTCAGGGAAACCTCGGCCTCGGTTTCTCCGGCCTCTGCCTCGTCGGGCGTCTCGAAGGCCTGTTCTTCGGTGAAGATCCTTCCTTCATCGTCATACAGGCCGTTGATGGGCACTTCGTTTTTGTTTTTCGCCATGAAATATTAATCCTTAAAACGTATTATGGTATGAAAAAGCCCGCAGGGAGCGAGATCTGTTGGGGAAATAAGCATGTGGAAAGGGTTGTCAATGGCCGCGATGACAAGAAAAACACCGTCCGTGCGGCCACGGAAGCGAAGCGGCAATCAGATTTTGAAGACGCCGTTCTCATAGATCAGCCGGGGAGAACCGGTCTTGAGCCAGGCTGTGACCCGCTTGGGCTGGGTGTTGACCAGATCCCAATGCATGTCCGAGGAGTTGAATCCAAGTTCATATTCCAGCTCCGGAGTGAGCATTTCCGGCGGCCCGGTAAAGCTCTCCAGAACCGAGCCACCCAAGGCCAGGTGGCAATTGCCGTGTTCCCCACCGTGGTTCTCGTCCAGCAGGGTGTGGGCCATGAACCGGTCCACGCGGGAAAACCGCTTGTCCGTCAACGAAAACTCGCCCACTCTCCGTGCGCCCGCGTCAGAGTACATCTGGTTCTGCAGGAAGACCTGTCCGCGCTCGGCTTCCACCTGCGTGGCGATACCATCGGAAAAATCCAGGGACATGCCGGTCACGAGATGGCCGTAGCGCAGGGTCGGCTGGTCCATATAGTAGGTGCCGTCGACCTTGCGGGCATCGGGCGCAAAGTAGACTTCATACCCCGGTATATTGGCCCCGTTCACCCCCACGAACCGGCGATTATCGCCCACGCCGACCTTGAGGTTGATATCCTCGGATTCCACCTTCAGACTCCGTATCTCCATGGAATCAAGCCAGGCGCAGAGCTCCCTCACCTCCCGTTGCAGCCGCTGCCATTCCCTGACCGGATTGGGCATGTTCAGCCAGCAGGCACGCTTCAACGCATGGGCGTACTCCTCCAGGGTCATGCCCGAGGCCTCGGCCAGGGCCGAGGTGGGGTAGAGACAGGTCGTCCAGCCCATGGAACCGGACTGCATCCGCCGTTGCAGGATGCGCCGATTGGGCGCGTCGGCCCGCCGGGCCTCGGCAATGGTGCGCGGGTCCACGGTCTGAAGATGAGTCAGAGATTCCGGGGCGATTATGTTGATGACGCCTGCGGCCTGAGAATAAAGTTCCGACAATCCGGGCTGCTGGAACAACAACTGGCCGTAGCTGGAATTGAGATACCGCTCCATCTCCATGTACGGAGTAGGCATGGCCGCGGGTACGGGCATGAGATGAAGGTCCATAAGTCGTGAATAGACCGCCTCGGCCAAAGGCAGCCCGGGGATGTCGTACCTGATGAGCACGACCTCGCTGTTGCGAAGCGGGCGTTCCCTGGTCTGGTTCATGGCCCAGACCATAACCTCGGCGTAGTTTTCCAAATCGACCTGATCGTACAACGACACGGCATCTCCTTGTTTCGCCGTCTTGCACGGCGAAACGCCAGGGTACAAAACCAAGTCGGGCGGAGGCAACCATTTTCATCCCGGCAAGGTCTTTACATCCTGAACGGGTGGCCGTACACATCGGGAATGCCCGTACTGCCGACACCCGACTACCAGCCTCCTCTGCCCTTCCTCTTCGGCAATCTGGCCACCGTGTATCCGCCCCTGTTCCGCCTGACTCCGCTGACCGCCCCCGAACCGGAGCGCATCGAATTGGCGGACACCGATTTCCTGGATCTGGACTGGCATCGCTGCCGGACCGGGGAAACCCGCGGGCTGGCCATTGTCAGTCACGGCCTTGAAGGAAATTCCCGGAAGAAATACATGCTCGGCATGGCCCGCATGGCAACAGGCGCGGGCTGGGATACGGTCTGCTGGTCCCAGCGGGGGTGCAGCTCGGAACCCAACCGGCTTCCTCGTTCCTACCACTCCGGCGAGACCGACGACCTGCATGAGGTCATTCTCCACTGCCTTTCGACAGGCCGATATGACCGGATCGTCTTGATCGGCTTTTCCATGGGCGGCAACCAGATCCTCAAGTACCTGGGGGAAGCCCCGGACCGGGTGCCCGCGCAGGTGGCGGCTGCCGCAACCTTTTCCGTGCCCTGCGACCTGTCCGCAGCGGAACGGATCATTTCCCGGCACCGCATCTATTTCGAATATTTCATGAAGGGGTTGCGCAGCAAAATGCGCGATAAAGGGGTCCGCTTTCCGGACGTCGTGAATGCCTCCCGGCTCAAGGGCATCCGCACCCTGCGCGAATTCGACGACCGATTCACTGCACCGATGGGCGGCTTTCTGGACGCCAACGACTACTACACGCGCGCTTCCAGCCTGCAATTCCTCAAGGACATCCGCATCCCCACCCTGCTGGTGACAGCCCAGGACGACCCGTTCATGGCCCCCTCCTGTTATCCGGTGCTTGACGCCACGACCAACCCGAAGCTGTTCCTGGAGATGCCGCGCTACGGCGGGCATGTGGGGTTCGTTCTGGGTGGCCGGGACAACGTCTATTGGTCCGAGTGCAGGACCAAGGCCTTCCTGGACGAAATCCCCGGCTAGAACCGGCAGCGCTTCTTGATGGCCTGCAGGGCCACAAACGGAACCACGGCGCTGCTCAGAGCCAACCAGCCCAAAACCATCGGCTTGGCATCCCATTCCAGAGAAATAAGCTGCATGGACACGGCGGCGACAAAGAATATTTCGAACGTCAGGATACCCGAGGCCGCACCCACGTCCTTGTCCACCTGGTCCAGGATCATGGAATTGCTGATGGGACGGGAAAAGCCCACGCAAAAGGAAATGCACACCATGGGGATGGCCACGGCAACCGGGGAATGCCCGCCCATGAACAACATGAGCACCCCTGCCCCGAAAAATGCAAACAGGGTAAAATAGAGCATGTTCAAAGGCTTGTACACGCCCACCAACCGGGTACAGACAAAGGAGCCGAGCATGAATCCCAGGGCGTTGAACCCGAAATACAGACCGAACATCTGCTCGGATATGCCGAACCCGTTTATATAGATGTCGGTGGACCCGCCGATAAATCCGAAATGCGGCAGGGACATCATGGCGAATCCCGCTGACAGACCCATGAAAGGCAGGTTCTTCATAACCGTGACGTACCGCCCGGCCATGGACAGGATACCGCCCTGGGTAAACTCGGTGAGCGGCTCTTCCAACCGGTACACGCCATACAACCCGATCAGGGCCAGCAATACCTGGACCACGAAGATATACCGCCATGAAGCGAATTTGAGCATCAGGCCACCCAGGGTGGGAGCCAGCATGGGAGCCAGGGCCATGATCACGCCGATGTAAGCCAATATCTTCTGCCGTTCAGGCCCGGAATACAGATCCTTGGAAAGGGCCAGAGCCAGAGAAGACGCGGCAGCGGCACCTGCGGCCTGAACGCACCGGCCAACAAGAAGCGTGAAGATGGAATTGGAGACCGCGCACAGGATGGTGCCCGCGATGAACAACAGGATGCCGTAAATCAGCACCGGCCGTCTGCCGAAGCGGTCCGAAAGCGGGCCATGGATGAGCAGACAGACACTGAACGTGGCCATGAACAGCACCAGCGAGAGGTTGGCCGTGGCAAAGGATATCCCCCAGCTGGCCTGAAGTGCCGGAATGGCCGGGAGATACATGTCGGTGGATAAAGGCGGAAAAGCCGCAAGAAGGGCCAGTAAAATCAAATTAGGCATTCAGTCCTCTGGGGAAAAGTTGAAGGTGCAACCTTTCAGCAAGAGGCCAGCGTTGTCAAGCGCGTTTTTCCCCCGCGGGCATCACCTCCGATTATGGAACAGCGCAAACAGAATTGCGCCGATCAGGACAATGGCACCGGCCACAAGAATCGCGATCAACCAGCTTGAAGTCGAAGAGGAAAGGACGACCCAATGGCTGAACAGCCGCTCCCGTTTCTTTTCGGTAACCCCCGCCTGACCTGCCCTGACCAGCCGCAGAAGTTCCTCGTTCCCCCGAGCCACCGCCCCACAAACCGAACGGCTATACAGGGTCTTTATCGGTATGAACTCTTCCAACTTGTTCCTGGCCCCCAGATGATTGACCATTGTCGTGTGTTCAGTCAGGAGGACATCCACTTCGCCGGAGAAAGCAGCCTGGACCATCTGGTCGGAATTCTTGTATGCTTTGCGCCGTATCCAGGGATGGGACTTGCGCAAATAGGATTCTGAATAGCCCGATTCCAGCACGGCCACCGGGGTTTCGCCAAGCTCAATCAATGAATCAATGCCAAGGGATTTACGAACGTATATTGCCGTATCCATTGAGAAAAATGAATCGGAAAAATCCAGATACCCATCTCGTTCTTCACTATAATAAAGCCCGCCATGAATATCGGCCCTGCCGTCCCGAACCATTTCCAGCGTTTCCGGCCAATCCGCCTGCACAAACGTGATGGCATTGCCGCTGGCAAGGGACCATGCTTTCCAGTAGTCGACGACCAATCCCTCGGGGTCGCCGTTCAACCCGACATACGAAAGCGGGGGCGTGTTGTTGGAATGCACCACGATGAGCGGTCTCCCCGTTCGCATGCTGTTGCCTGATTGAGAATCGGTCGGAACTGCTGCGACAAGGAGCAGAATGAATATGAAAATGAATCGTTTCACCATCCATCCCCCTGTATCCTCGGCACATTACGCATTCCACCCTCTCCAAGTCAACAGATGCAGGCTGAACGCCAACAAGACAAAAGGCCGACACCCGGTTCCGGGTGTCGGCCTTGATCAATTCATTCCTTCCGTCTAACTGAACACCAACTCGCCGTCCCGTTCGTCCACGGTGACAGACGTCCCATCCAGCAGGTCTCCGCTGATGAGTCTTTTGGCCAGCGGCGTCTCCAGATAGTGCTGGAGATAGCGGTGCAGCGGTCTGGCCCCGAAACTCGGATCGTAGGCGGTCTCGGCAATGAAGCCCTTGGCCTTGTCCGTAAGCTTCAGCTCGATCTTGCGATCCTCAAGCCGACCGCGCAGACCGGCCACCAGCAGATCGATGATGCCCATGAGCTGCGTGGGAGTGAGCGGCCGGAAAAGCACGGTCTCGTCCACGCGGTTGAGGAACTCGGGCCGAAAGTGGTGGCGCAGGACGTCCATGACCTTGGCCTCGACGCCCTCCCTGAATCCACCGACCTCGTCGATGCCGTCGAGCAGGTACTCTGCCCCCAGGTTGCTGGTCATGATGACGATGGTATTCTTGAAATCCACGGTCCGGCCATGGGAATCGGTCAGCCGTCCGTCGTCGAGAATCTGCAACAGGATGTTGAACACGTCATGGTGCGCCTTCTCGATCTCGTCGAACAGGATGACGGAATACGGCTTGCGGCGAACGGCCTCGGTCAGTTGGCCGCCCTCGTCATAGCCTATGTAGCCAGGAGGCGCGCCGATGAGCCGGGCCACGGTATGCTTCTCCATGTATTCGGACATATCGATGCGCACCATGTTCTCCTCGGAATCGAACAGGGCCGAAGCCAGGGTCTTGCACAACTCGGTCTTGCCCACGCCCGTGGGGCCGAGAAAAATGAACGAACCTATGGGGCGTGAGGGGTCCTTAAGCCCGGCGCGGGCGCGCAGGACCGCATCGGCCACGGCCTGAACAGCCGTATCCTGACCGATGACCCGCTCGTGCAGGGTGTCGGCCAGCTTGAGCAGCTTGTCGCGCTCTCCTTCCAAAAGCCGGGAGACCGGGATGCCGGTCCACTTGGCAATGACCTGGGCAACGTCGTCGGGACCGACCTCTTCCCTGACCATGCGCGGTCCATCGCCGGATTCCAGGGCTTCGTTGCGCGCGGCCAATTCCTTTTCCAGGGCATTGAGGCGGCCATACTCCAACTCTGCGGCCCGGTTGTAGTCGTGCACGCGCTTGGCTTCGTCCACCTCGCGGCGGGTGGTCTCGATATCCCCCTTGAGGGACCGCAGCCGCTCAATGCCGGATTTCTCGTTCTCCCACTGGGCGAGCAGCGCACTCTGCTGCTCCTTGAGTTCGGCCAGCTTCTTTTCGAGCACGATCAACCGCTCGCGGGAGGCCTTGTCGGATTCCCGCTTCAATGCCTCGCGTTCGATCTCGAACTGCATGATCTGGCGGTTGGCCTTGTCCAGCTCGTAAGGCTGGGAATCGATCTCTGTACGAATCAGGGCCGCGGCCTCGTCGATAAGGTCGATGGCCTTGTCCGGGAGCTGACGATCGGTGATATACCGGTTGGAGAGCACGGCGGCCTCCACAATGGCACCGTCGGCGATGCGCACGCCATGGTGCACCTCGAACCGCTCGCGCAGCCCTCGAAGGATGGAAATGGTGTCTTCCACATTGGGCTCTTCCACCAGGACGGTCTGGAAACGGCGTTCCAGGGCCGGGTCCTTCTCAATGTACTTGCGGTACTCGTCCAGGGTGGTGGCACCGATGCAGTGCAGTTCGCCACGGGCCAACATGGGCTTGAGGATGTTGCTCGCGTCCATGGCCCCGTCGGTCTTGCCCGCACCCACAATGGTGTGCAGTTCGTCGATGAACATGAGAATCTGCCCGGCGGACTCGGCCACCTCCTTGAGCACGGCCTTGAGCCGCTCCTCGAATTCTCCCCGGTACTTAGCCCCGGCGATCAAGGCGGACATGTCCAGGGAGAACAAGGTCTTTTCCTTGAGGCCTTCGGGGACGTCGCCCTTGACGATGCGCTGGGCCAACCCCTCGGCAATGGCGGTCTTGCCCACACCGGCCTCACCGATGAGCACCGGGTTGTTCTTGGTGCGACGGCTCAGGATGCGGATGACGCGACGGATTTCACTGTCGCGGCCGATGACCGGATCGAGCTTTCCGGATCGGGCTTCCTCCACCAGGTCGCGGCCGTATTTCTTGAGCGACTCGTAGGTCGCCTCGGGATTGTCAGTGGTCACGCGCTGCTTGCCGCGCACCTCTTCCAACGCGCCGAGAATCTTGTTCTTGTCCAGGGAAAACTGCTTGTTGACCTTGCCCACACCTGTGGACGGAGGTTCGTCCATCAGGGCCACGAACACATGCTCCACGGACACGAATTCGTCCTTCATGCGCTTGCGCATGTCGTCAGCCGTCACCAGCGCCTTTTGCATTCGCTGGGTGACCACGATCTGGTCCGGCCTCGCGCCCGAACCGGACACACGCGGCATCTTGGCTATCTCGGCGTCGATGGCCCCGAGATAGGCGTCCGGGGCCACGCCGAGTTTGCGCAGAATCTGACCTGACAGCCCCTGTTCCTGGGCCACCAGGGCATGCATGAGGTGTTCGCAATCTATCTGTTGATGTCCGTTTCGGATGGCCAGGTTCTGGGCCTCGGAAACAGCGTCCTGGGTTTTACGCGTAAAGGTATTGGGATCCATGGGAATGCCTCCTCACGAATTGGGATGTGTTATACGAGCCGCTTGAGTTCTTCGACTTCGGTTTCCAGCTCTTCGACCCGCTCAAGCAGGTCCACTATGATGGAGCCGGAGTTGAAATTGACGTCCAGGTCGTTGACCAGCCGCATGAGCTTGTGAATGCGATAGACATCGCGCAGCCGGAACAGGTACTCCTCGGCGCTGGTCTTCTTGGGACTGATCCAACCAAGATCGACCAACTCGGCCACATCGGCCGGCTGGATGGATGTCAGCTGAACCAGTTGAGCCCAGGCCACATATTCACTGCGCTCGGGCAGGTTGAGACCGGGCAGATGCATGAGCATTTCCTGTAATTTTCTCGTGGTCATAGCATACCTCTAAAAGCTTCTCGGCTTGAATTCGGATACTTTCTGCAACTGCTCCAACAGGTCGCGCTCCTCACTGGTGAGCCGCTCCGGCACCTGGATCATGATGCGCACAAACTGATCGCCCTTTCTGGCCCCGGACCCAAGCCCCCTGCCCTTGATACGCAGCTTCTTGCCCGAGCCGATACCCGGAGGGATCTTCATCTCCACGGCCCCGTCCAGCGTGGGGATGCGCAAAGAAGCCCCGAGCGCTGCTTCCCATGGAGTCAACGGCAGATCGAGGATGACGTCCACATCCGCGACTTTGTACATGGGATGAGGCATGAGCCTAATCTTGAGATACAGATCGCCCTTGGGGCCGCCGCCCATACCGGGGTTTCCCTGGCCAGCCAGACGGATCTTCTGGCCGTCCTTCACTCCCGCCGGTATGGTGATCTCCAGGGTTTTCGTGGACATGCGGGGGATACCCTCGGGACCGGAGGTCTGCTCCTGCAAGGTGACAGACTTCTTTCCGCCGCGGAATGCCTCTTCAAGGGTCAGCTCATAGGCTGCCTCGGAATCCGCGCCGCGCCGTGGCCGTTGCTGGTATCCACCGAAATCTCCCTGCGAAAAACCGCCCTGCTGGAAGCCGCCACGGAAACCGCCGCCACCAGCCTGACCACCGAAAATGGTCTCGAAGAAGTCGGAGAAACCGCCGCCACCGCCGAAGCCGCCGCCACCGAATTGCGCATTCTGGTAGCCTGGCGGGGGCTGGAAATGCTGCCCATGCTCCCAATTGGAACCGAACTGATCATACAGCTTACGTTTCTTTTCGTCCTTGAGGACTTCATAAGCTTCATTGATTTCCTTGAACTTGGCCTCGGCATCCTTGTTGTTGGGATTGAGGTCAGGATGGAGCTTGCGGGCAAGCTTTTTGAAAGCCTTGCTGATCTCATCCCTCGAAGCTGATCGGGAAACCCCGAGAAGTTTGTAGTAATCTTTATATTCCATTGGAGTCTTGTCCCTTCACAAAAAAAATATGTTCTCTGATGACTTTGTAAGTTAATATGCCTTCATGCTGTGTCAAGTCCTGAAGTACTAACATTTCATTCGATTTCCACAGACTTATCCACATGAGCTGCGAGGAGGAATCATGCGAAAACCCGGTTCAATCCCGATCTGCCTCATCCTGTGCCTGGCCCTTTCCTCCGCGGCCTGGACGCCTTGGGGGGCCATCTACGGCAGCGCCCGCGATGAACGGAGCGTTGGCGACCAGGCGTCGGACACCGAGATTTCCCTGTCCGTCAAGAAGGCCATGGCGGATACGGATCCCGGCAAGGCCCTCAAGATTCATGTATACTGTTTTGTCGGCCACGTCTTCCTGGTGGGCGCCATAAATGATGCGGACTTCCAGAACTTCGCCGTCAAGACCGCCCAAGGGACCAAGAACGTCAGGAGTGTCACGAAATACTTCGTGGCCGAGTCCCAAACCACGGCCAACGATTTAAAGACAACCGCCAAGGTACGCACAGCACTCATAGTCGAGGGCGACCTGAGCGCCACCCAGATAGAACAGGAGGTCTTCAACGGCGAAGTGGTGCTGCTCGGCATGGTCCGCAGCACGGCGGACGCCCAATTGGCAATCAAGGTGGCCAGGGGAGTGGAAGGGGTACGCAAGGTCACGTCCTTCTTGATCCCCTCCAAGTAGAGGATGACATAAATCAACCGAATGCGGGAAGTCAGGCTACCTTGCGGTGCATGGAGAACGGCAGGCAACAGCCCTGGTTGAGGGCATCGACAAGGTCTGCAGTGGAAGTGATCGGTACTGTGAACCGGGTGGGGCATCGGCCGAGTTCGTCCAGACGGTGGGCATCGGAACCCGCTACCGCAATCATGTCAAAACGGCTGACCAGGGAATGGGCCTGCTCGTTCTCCTCCATGCTGTTGCGGCCGTTGTTCACTTCCACAAGGGAAAACAGCCCGGTCCCGAACAGGGCCGGATCAGCCGGGCGCCGAACGCGGCAGGGATGCGCGGCAATGGCCGCTCCGCCCAACGCACTGACGCGGGACAGCAAATCCGAGGCAGGTAATCCTCCCGGCAACGAAGCGATATCCCCGAAAACAAGATAATCGCCCTGCGGGGTGGCATACTCCATGCCCACAGCGACAAACAGTCCGTCAGACTGGAAACCTGCTTTGATATGTGACAGGATGTCCATGGTGTCGTGATCGGTGATGCAGACGCCGTCGAGGCCCCTGCCCCTGGCATGGGCAAGGATTTCTGCAGGCGTCAGGACGCTGCACGGTGAACAGGTCGAATGGACATGAAGATCTATGAGCATGTCCCATACTGTACTTATCCGGGCATTCAACGCAACGAGATTGTATCAATGATGTGCATGCTTAAAATAGACATTGTCTATATACTAATGTTCCATGCCGGAGCAGAACGTGCCTGATACCTGCATCCTCATCCTGCTGGATGGCCTCGGCGACCGCTCCCACCCGCAACTCGGCCACCGGACGCCCTTGCAGGCGGCTCACACGCCCTATCTCGACCGCCTGGCCTCCCTGGGTGGAACCGGCCTCTATCACGCCACCCTGTTCGGACAGCCGCTGCCGAGCGAAAACGCCCACTTCGCCATCTTCGGCGGAATGCCGGAGGAGTTTCCCGGACGCGGCCCCCTGGAGGCGCTCGGCGCGGGGCTGGACCTCTGTCCCGACGACGTGGCCATGCTCGCCCACTTCGCCCACCTGGAGCCGGACAACGAGAATCGGCTCATACTGCGGCACGACAAGGTGTCTGCCAGCCCAGACGAAATCCGGCGACTTTTCGACAGCCTGGAGGATTTCGAATGCGACGGCGTGACTCTGAAGCTGCACCCGACGAACGGCATGTTCAGCGTCCTGACCATGGGAGGCGATGTGGCTCCGCACATAACGGACACCAACCCCATGGTGGACGGGCGGTTCATTCCCAAGGTGCTCCCGCTGGCTCCATACGCAGATGACCCGCCGACCCGCCGCACGGCCCGGATACTGACCGAATATCTCAAGTGGGCACACCGCCGCCTGACAGACGCACCCATAAACCGTTCGCGGAGAGCCTCAGGGGATATCCCGGTCAACGGACTGGTCACCCAGCGTGCCGGACGGCTCAAACCGTGCCTCCCCATGCGGACCCGGTACGGCCTCAGGGGGTTGTCCATTGCCAGCGGGACCATTTATGCCGGTTTGGCCCGGTTCACGGGCATGGACTTTCTCAAGGTACCTGACACGGATGATCCCGGCGCGGATATGGTCAAACGGATATCCCTGGCTAGGGAAAGACTTGGCGACTACGACTTCATCCACGTTCATACCAAGACCCCTGACCAGGCGGCCCATTCCAAAGACCCCGACGCCAAGGTCAGGGTCATCGAATCCCTTGACCGGGGACTGGCCCGAAGCTTGGAGCCGCTCCTGGAAGACGATAGTGTGCTCTTGGCCGTGACCGCCGATCACTCCACCCCGAGTTGCGGCAAACTCATCCACTCGGGCGAACCGGTTCCGCTCATGTTCATCGGCACCGGAGTTCGCCGCGACACAGTGACGTCTTTCGACGAAATCAGCGTAGCCTGCGGCTGCCTGGGAGCCATGCGCGGCCCGGAGTTGCTGTTCACCATACTCAACTATCTCGACAGGGCTCGGCTGGTCGGCATCCATGATTCACCGGACCCCGTGGAATATTGGCCCGGCGACCATGAGCCGTTCATCCTCGACCCGAAGCCGCAGGAATGACCATGCTCCACCCTCTCGGCTTCATCCACGGACGTTTCCAGGTTCTGCACAACGACCACCTGGCCTACCTGCTGGCGGGCAAGGATCTGTGCGACCGGCTGATAGTCGGCATCACCAACCCCGACACGGCCTCCATATGCGACGAGGCGACCGCTCCCGAACGGTCAAACCGGGACAACAATCCCCTGACCTATGACGAACGCAAGGCCATGATCGAGACCGCACTCTCCGATACAGGGGTGGACCCAAACGAGTTTTCCGTGGTCCCCTTCCCCATCAGCCGCCCGGAGCTGTTCGAAAAGCACGCTCCAAGAGACGCGGTATATTACCTGACCATCTACGACGATTGGGGACGGGAAAAGAAAAAAAGACTGGAAGCCCACGGCCTTCGCACCCACGTCATGTGGGAACGGCCACTGGAATTTAAAGGCATTTCGGGCAAGGACGTTCGCGCGGCCATCAGGGACAACGGGGACTGGCATCATCTGGTGCCGCCCGGAGTGGCCAAGCTTGTGGAGCAGTGGAACCTTCAGGACCGGTTCAACAGGGAGAAGCCGTTCAAAGCGGGTTCACCACACCAGTGCAAACAGGCCTTCTAGACGCGGAACTCGGACTCTTCGGGATCATAGTCACGGGTATCGGGGTTGTAGCAGTAGCGGCAACTGCCGGGACGCCGGAACCATTTGATCAGGACAATTCCGGCCATGAACCCGCCCACATGCGCCCACCAGGCCACTCCGCTGCTGGCCTGCACCTTGGCAAAGACACCCGAAGCCACCTGGAAGACGAACCAGAGGCCGAGGAAGAGGGATGCCGGGACCTGTATCATCAACGGAATGAAAATGATGGGTATCAGCGTCAGCACCCGACCATGGGGATACAGAACGATGTACGCACCCATGACTCCGGCCACGGCCCCGGACGCGCCCACCACCGGCATGGGGGACGCCTGCTCGAAGAACATATGCAGAGCCACGGCCGCCAGGCCGCACAACACGTAAAAAAGCACGAACCAGCCGTGGCCGGTGACGTCCTCGATGTTGTCGCCGAATATCCACAGCATCCACATGTTCAGGATGAGATGCAGCCAGCCGCCGTGCAGGAACATGTAGGTGACGAGCGGCCAGCCCATGGTGTCGGGATAGCCCGCCCAGATCGCCCACGACGGCTGGAAAAACCGGGCCGGGACCACACCGAACAGGTGGTAGACCTGCGCCGCACCCGAAGGGCCCAGTGACCCCGTGTAAAGAAAGACCAGAGCGTTGACCGCAATGAGCGCGACAACAGCATAGGGCGTCGTCACCCTCGGCACGTTGTCCCGCAACGGGATCACGAATCAGGCTCCGAGGCGTCAAGCTCTGCGGCCAGCGCAGGCCACACCCCGTCCAGCCACTCGGAAAAATCACGCTTGCGCTGCGCGCCGACCTCATAGGCGTAATCCTTAAGCCTTTCGGCCTCGCTTCGCAGTGCGTCCAAACCTTTTGCATTGTCCAGAACCAGGTCGCAGGCCGCCAGCTTGTCCGGTTCCGGCCACTGCCAGGAGTCGAACACGGCAAGGGTTTCGGGCGAAATCCCACGCAGTTTTCGCAATTCTCCGGTGCGCTTGTCCGCAGGGCAACGCACCCCGACGACCAAGTCCACTTGATCGTTTTTGTGCCACCCGCTCTCAAGCAGGAGCGGTATCTCGGCAAAAGCGGCCGGTTCGTCCCGGTGTACCTTGAAGAATTCCTCGCATTGATGGCGGACCATGGGATGGATCATGTCCATGACATCCCGGCGCACGGTCTCGGACACCTGCATGGCGGCAAACAGTCCGGGCTTGTCCACGGCTCCGTCCTCCAGGGAATACTGACCGCCGAACCGCTGCCGGATCATGGCCGCACCATCGCCGTCAGGGCCGTACAGTTCAGCCACGGAATCGTCGGCGGAGAAACACGGCAGTCCCATATCCCGCAAAAATCCGAGCAGTGCGGACTTGCCGCACCCCGGCATACCGACGATGCCCACCCGCAGGCACTCGCGAGGCAGGCTGGACAACAGAGTCTGAAAATCCTCGGGCGGAGCCAACCAACAGGTAACCGGCTCGCCCGTGGCCGGATGAATCACGGAAAGATAGAAGGCATGGAGCATCTGACGGGGAGCAAGATCGGCCAGCGTATCCGGCCTGCGCGACCATTCGATGTTCTCCCTCGGGCCATAGACCGCGTCGCCCAGAAGCGGATGGCCGATATGGGCCATGTGCACGCGAATCTGATGAGTCCGGCCTGTGTGAATGCGCACGGCCAACAGGCTGGCCAGTCCGCGCGGTCCGGTCCAAAGCACCCGGTATTCGCTTCTGGCCTCGCGGCCGCCCTTTTCCACCACGGCCATCTTGGTCTTCTGGCTCGGATGCCGCCCCATGGGTTCCTTGATGATGCCCTCTTTCTGGGCGGGGCAGCCGTGTACAATGGCCAGGTAGACCTTGCGCACCCGGCGTTCGGCAAAATCACCGGCCAACTTGAGCCGGTCGGGCTCGGTGCGGGCCACGACCATGAGACCGGAGGTGTCCTTGTCCAACCGGTGCACGATGCCGGGCCGTTGCTCGTCCATGGTGCTGATGTTCGCGGCAATCTCCGGCCACTGGTGCAGCAGATAGTTGACCAATGTGGGTCCCGGTTCTCCCGGAGCAGGATGCGTGGTCACGCCTGCGGGCTTGTTGATCACCAGGATATGATCGTCCTCGAAGAGCACTTCCAGGTCGCCGGGCACGGGCTCGGGCGCATAGGCTCCGACCTCCGGTTCGGCAGCCCCGATGGTCAGGGTCTCGCCGCCGAAGAGCTTGTGCTTGCCCTTGGTGACCACTTCTTCGCCCACCCGGGCCATACCGCCCTCGATCCAGGCCTTGATCCGTCCCCTGGAAACGCCGTCTTCAGCCAATTCGCGACCCCAAAACTTGTCCAGGCGCAGGCCGACATCGGACACGGAGACTGTCCTCTTCCAAAACTGTGTGTTTTTCTCTTTCATCATTGTTGTGTTGATACACCGGGAATCATTGGAAAGTAAATTCAATTTGATTTTAGGCAATCGCCTATAAAAAAATTGGGTCTTGACCCAGCCTGTCCATCGGCATAGAAAAAGGAAATTTTGCGCAATTGAAACTTTCTTTAAATACTATCAAAACCCATAAGCCAAAGAGAGGCGAACCATGGCCTTACACCTGGTAGATCATCCGCTCATCCGACACAAGGTCGGATTACTACGCGAGCATGACATTTCCACCAGCCATTTCAGAACCTTGGCAAACGAAATCACCCGACTTCTGACCTATGAAGCCACCAAGGACTTCGAGACCGAGAAAAGAACAATACAGGGGTGGGCAGGCGACGTTGAAGTCGATTCCATCAAGGGAAAGAAAGTCACCGTGGTGCCCATCCTGCGTGCAGGCCTGGGCATGATGGACGGCGTGTTCGACATGATCCCCGGCGCCAAGGCGTCCGTTGTCGGCTTCTACCGCAATGAGGAAACCCTCAAGCCGGTACAGTATTACGTCAAGCTCGCCAACAATATCGAGGAACGCACCGCGCTGATCCTCGACCCCATGCTGGCCACAGGCGGCACCCTGGACGCCACCATCCGCCTCTTGAAGGACGCAGGCTGCAAGTCCATCAGAGGGTTGTTCCTGTGCGCAGCACCGGAAGGCATCAACCGTATCCTTGCCGACCACCCGGATGTGGACATCTACACCGCCGCCGTTGACGAAAGGCTCAACGACATCGGCTACATCATCCCCGGTCTCGGCGACGCAGGGGACAAAATCTTCGGCACCAAATAGGTAGAAGGCACGCATCACAGCGTGCCTTTTTTTGCGGCATTTATAGAGGGGTATTTGAATTGGAGCCGGGGGGCTCCGCAACAAGGAGGAGTTGGTAAATTATGAGTGACGTGCATTCCACCGAGTACAATTTCAAACCAAAAGACGCGCTGCTCGGCGCGCAGATGCTGTTCGTCGCATTCGGCGCGCTGGTCCTGGTGCCGCTGCTGACCGGGCTGAACGCCAACGTGGCCCTGTTCACCGCCGGTGCCGGAACCCTGCTGTTCCAGGTCATCACCAAAGGCAAGGTGCCCGTATTCCTGGCATCGAGCTTTGCTTTCATCGCCCCCATCATCTACGGCGTGCAGACCTGGGGCATCCCGTCCACCATGTGCGGCCTGTTCGGCGCGGGCATTCTCTACGTGATCCTCAGCCAGCTCATCCGCATCTACGGCTCCGACATGCTCCGCCGCGTGCTGCCGCCCGTGGTCACCGGCCCGGTCATCATGGTCATCGGCCTGATCCTGGCCCCGGTGGCGGTCCACATGGCCATGGGCCGCACCGGCGACGGTTCCGCATGGCTCGTGCCCAACACCACCGCCATGATCATTGCCGGGGTGGCTTTGATCACCACCGTTTTCGCCTCCCTGCTCGGCAAGGGCTGGATCAAGCTGATCCCCATCCTGCTCGGCATCGTGGCCGGATATGTGACTTCCCTCATCCTGGACATCACCGGCTTCACCTCCGCCCAACAGGCCGTCTTTGATCCGGGCACCCTCCAGAACTGGACAGCCCCGACCCTGGTCAGCTTCAGCAAAATCGCCGAAGCCCCGCTCCTGGCCCTGCCCAAGTTCACCTTCCCCACCTGGAATCTTGAAGCCATCCTGTTCATCGTGCCCGTGGCCATAGCTCCGGCCATCGAACACTTCGGCGACGTGCTGGCCATCGGCGGCATCTCCGGCAAGGACTACGTCAAGGACCCTGGCATCCACAAGACCCTGCTCGGCGACGGCCTGGCCACCTCCCTGGCAGCCGCCCTGGGCGGCCCCCCGAACACCACCTACTCCGAGGTATCCGGCGCCGTGGCCCTGACCCGCGCCTTCAACCCGGCCATCATGACCTGGGCGGCCATCACCGCCATCATCCTGGCCTTTGTCGGCAAGCTTGGGGCTGTCCTGAACACCATCCCGGTGCCGGTCATGGGCGGCATCATGATTCTGCTGTTCGGTGCCATTACCGTCATCGGCATCAACACGCTGGTGCGTGCTGGCAACGATCTGATGCTGCCTCGCAACCTGGCCATCGTGGCCATCATCCTGGTATTCGGCATCGGAGGCATGAGCTTCGACCTGATCATCGTCAAACTCGGCGGCATCGGTCTGGCCGGCATCGTGGGCGTGGCCCTCAACCTCATCCTGCCCTGCAAGGACTGCAACGAGCCTCTGCCCGACGAAGTCAACCCCGTCGGACCGGATCACCACACCGACCTCTAGGCCAACAACCCTCCAAGCCCCCTCTTCGAATGAAGAGGGGGCTTTCCTTATATGACTGCCTGTTTGGGTTTTCCGATGGACCGAATTGTGGATAGCGGCTATGATGCGCCAACTTAAGGAGATATTGTCATGCGCGAAACAGTGACCGGACTGGTTCTGACATTCAACGGCGAACGCCTACTGGAAAAATGCCTCAAATCCCTGGATTTCTGTGACCAGCTACTGGTGGTGGACTCCGAATCCACGGACCGCACCCGCGAAATCGCCGAACAGTGCGGGGCGCGTGTCATTGTCCGCCCCTGGCCGGGACCGGTGGACCAATTCAAGTTCGCCCTGGGCGAGGTCAGCTCCACCTGGGTCATCTCCCTGGATCAGGATGAACTCCTGACCGATGAACTGCGCGACAACATCGTCGATAAGCTGAGTAAAA
Source organism: Pseudodesulfovibrio sp. S3 (assembly GCF_004025585.1). Taxonomy (NCBI): domain Bacteria; kingdom Pseudomonadati; phylum Thermodesulfobacteriota; class Desulfovibrionia; order Desulfovibrionales; family Desulfovibrionaceae; genus Pseudodesulfovibrio; species Pseudodesulfovibrio sp. S3. The sequence goes on along the minus strand of NZ_QTZO01000001.1, from coordinate 34,323 downwards.
AGGAACGGGTAGCCGGATATTATGTCCCAAGAAGTTCCTTTTATTTCGACCGGTTCATGAAACATTCCGGCTGGTATCCGGATCATCTGTTCCGGGTCTTCCGCGCCGGAAAGATGGATGTTTCGGCCTCGGGAGCACACTACCGTTTCAAACCGCGCGGCGAGACCATCAAGCTCAAGGGCGATATCCTGCACTACCCCTACGAGTCCTTCCATCAGCATATGGAGAAAATCAACTACTACGCCGAGGAAGGCGCAGCCGCCCTGCGCGAAAAGGGAGTTTCCGGCGGCGTGGTCAAAGCCCTGCTCCATGCCAAGATGCGTTTCATCAAACTCTACCTGCTCAAGCTCGGCTTCCTGGACGGCACCCCAGGACTGTGCAACGCCCTGGCCGGTTTCTACTACACCTTCCAGAAATATATCCGGGTCGAAGAGACCAAGAAGTGGGGCGACACATAAGTATTCGCGTTAAAAGAAAACATCTTTTCGTTCTTCCTACCGTTGTGCTATAGAATTTCCGACCGCATTTTTATCCCGTTATCGGAGGAACCATGGATTATAATTTTGAATCTCTCGTTGAAACCCTGATCTTCTATGTCACCGAATACGGCGTACGCATCCTCATTGCGCTTGTCATATTCGTTGTCGGCCGCATGGTTGCCCGCACCCTGGCCAAGGCTTCCCAAAAAATCATGCTCAAGGCCAATGTTGACGAGACCCTGAGCACCTTCCTGAAAAACATCGTGTTTTACGCCCTGCTGGCAGCGGTGGTCATCGCAGCCCTGGGACAGGCAGGCATCAACATCACCTCCTTCCTTGCAGTACTCGGCGCCGCCGGTCTGGCCATCGGCCTTGCCCTCAAGGACTCCCTGTCCAACTTCGCAGCTGGCGTCATGCTCATCCTGCTCAAATTCTTCAAGAAAGGCGACTATGTCACCGTAGGTGGAGAATCCGGCACCGTCACGACCATCAACATCTTCAACACCGTGCTGACCACCCCGGACAACAAGGTCATCACCGTGCCCAACTCCGCAGTGCTCGGCGGCACCATCACCAATGTCACGGCCAATGACACCCGCCGGGTGGATCTGGTCATCGGCATCGGCTATGACGACGACCTGCTCAAGGCCAAGCAGGTGCTTCAGCGAATCGTTTCCGAAGAACCGCGGGTCCTGGCCGAACCCGCACCGCTGATCGAGGTACTGGAACTGGGCAACTCCTCAGTGAACTTCGTGGTCCGCCCCTGGTGCAAAACCGGCGACTACTGGGGCGTCTATTTCGCCCTGACCGAAAAAGTAAAGCTGGTCTTTGACCAGGAAGGCATCTCCATCCCCTACCCGCAGCAGGACGTGCATATCTATCCTACCGATAAAGCCTAGCCCCTACACCATACACGACCCTCAAAAAGCCCCTGGAAACAGGGGCTTTTTTGGTGCCTCCGGCGGCCAGAGGGATAACTTTTAAAAAAGTTTCCCCTCTGGACTCCTCTTCCAAACTTTTTGTGTGCCTTCGGCAAGGGGGCACGGGCACGACAGGCAAGCCCGGCTCAGACGAGCCGGGCCTTTGTTCTCGGTAAATTCCGCGAAGCGGTATAAAAAGTTTGGGCAAAGGAGGGGATGGGGGTCCTCCCCTTCCCCAGGCCGCCGGAGGCCAAAAAAAAGCCCTCGCAAATGCGAGGGCTTTTTAATTTGATCAAAAGGAGACTACTGGGCATCAATCCAGGCGTTGGCCTCTTTGACGTCCAGGGTGCCCACATAGATGGCCCGGCCGGATATGGCCCCTTCCAACCCCTTGCGGGAAAGCGGATACAGATTCTTGATGTCTTCGAGAGTGTGCACGCCTCCGGCCGCAATGACCGGCACGGACGTTTTGGAGCACAGGGACGCCAGGGCATCGAGGTTGACGCCGGTCTGCATTCCGTCGCGAGAGATATCCGTATACACGATAAAGCTGATGCCGTCGGCTTCCAGACGGGGCAGGACATCATCGATGGTCAATCCGGCATCTTCGACCCACCCCTTTGTCTTGAGCTTGCCGTCCACTGCATCCAGCGATACGCCTATGCGCCCGGGCAGGGCCTTGCACAGGTCGGAAAAGAGGTCGGGTTCCTCAAGGGCCATGGTCCCGATGATCAACCGATGCACCCCGGCCTCCACATACTTTCTGGCCGTTTCGATATCACGAATACCGCCGCCGAGTTGAACCGGGATATCGATCTCGGAACAGATGGACTTGATCAAATCAAAGTTCTTGGGCACGCCGGAAAACGCCCCGTCCAGGTCCACGACATGCAGGAAACGCGCGCCGAGTTCAACCCAGATACGAGCCTGGGCCACCGGATCGGAGCCGAATACGGTGACCTCGTCCTCCTTGCCCTGTGCCAGGCGGACGCATTCACCGTTCTTGATATCAACAGCGGGAAAGAGAATCATAATCCGAGTTCCATGAGCTTTTCGTCCATGCCGTCCTGAGCCAGGCGGGTGGCAGTCACCCACTTGCCGCCCCGGGCAGCAAACTTGTTCGCCTTGTAGAGATCTTCCAGCAGGGACTTCTGGGTTTCCTCATAACGGGAACGGAGCATCCGTTCCTGCTTCACGTCGATGAGATAAAAATCAATGGCCACCGAGGCAGGCGTTTCCACGCCACCGGAACTGCCCACTCTCTCACGCCAGGTGGTGAGTTGCGGTACGAGCAGATAGTCCGCCTGGATGCACTTGGCCACGCTGAGCCAATACTTCCATGCGGATACCCGGGGTTGACCGGATTCCTCGAACACAACCACGTCCTGGCACTGCCGGATGGCATCGGGCGTGATGTAGTCGAAAACCTGATGTGCCTGCAAGGTGTCCGCTAGAACCATGTTCAGGGTTTCCATGGTGCCGTCAGGTGCTGGTTTGCCCTCTTCATCGAGGTACCCGGCCAGCAATTCCCAATTGTAGACGGGATTGGTAAACCCGGCCACGGCAAGCCTGCCCTCGGGACGGGGCACGGCAGCCGAACGCGTGGATTTGCCGCAACCTGCCAGGGACAAAAGAGACAGACACAATACAGCCATTGCGAAAAAGACAGCATAGCGTTTCATCAGTCGAGACTCCCTTTGGTGCTGGAAACACCCTTGCGTCCGATGGTTGTCGCGTGGGCCAGGGCCAAACCCAAGGCCTTGAAAGCGGCTTCCAGCAGATGATGACCGTTTTGGCCATATTCAAATTTGACGTGCAGGTTCATGCCTGCCTTGTAGGCGAAGGATTTCAAAAATTCGCGCCAGACATCCTTCTCGTCATTGGCGATGATATCAGGCAGCAGCGCGTCATCATAGACGATGTAGGGACGGCCGGAAAGATCAAGCACCACTTCGGCCAGGGCTTCGTCCATGGGAACTTTTGCCGATGCCACCCGATTGATGCCCTGCTTGTCGCCGAGCGCTTCGGCAAGGGCCTGACCAAGGCACAGCCCGATGTCCTCAAGGCTGTGGTGGGAGTCGATCTCGAGATCGCCCTTGCAGGAAAGGGTCAGATCGAACCCGGCCCAGAACCCGCACAGGGTGAGCATATGGTCCGCGAACCCGATGCCGGTATTCACGTTCACCACACCCTCGCCGTCCAGGTTCAGCGTCAATTTGATATCTGTTTCTTTGGTGGTCCTTGCGACCGACGCCTGGCGCATAGCGCACTCCTTTCACGGTAGAAATTGACCTTCACACCTATGCATATAGGAAAAGTCTAGAAAAATAAACCGGGCAGGTTCAGCCTTTTTCGGCTCACCTGCCCGGCCATGAGAGTCTATTTCTGACCAGCCCCTGCTTCGGCTTTTCCGGCTTCGGCTGCTACTGCATCCATTTCCGCCTGAACTCTTGCTTCCTCCTCGGCCTGCTTCTTGAGATGACGCTTCTCCTTCTTGCCGAAGAAATAGGCCACCCAGATACCGAGCTCATACAGTATGATCAGCGGTCCGGCCATGAGGCACTGAGTGAACGGGTCCGGCGGCGTCAATATGGCGGCCACGACAAATCCAATGAGAATGGCGTACTTGCGCTTCTTTCTCAGGCCGGCCGAAGAGACCATGCCCAGACGGGCCAGGAAGAATATGAAAAGCGGCAATTCGAAAACAAAACCGAAAGCGAACAGGAGTTTCAGGCAGAAGCTCAAATATTCGTTCAGCTTGGGTGTAAACTGGATACCTTCAGTGGCAAATCCGGCAAAGAATTCAAAACCGAAGGGAAAGACGACGAAATAACCGAACAGGGCGCCGGTGGTGAAGAACAGCGCCGAGATGACGGCCATGGGGATCATCCACTTGCGCTCATGCTCGTAAAGACCTGGCGCGATGAAACCCCATATCTGGGCAAAGACATAAGGGCTGACCAGGAACAGACCGGCCACTATGGAAATGAGGATATGCGAAAAGAACGCTTCCGCAGGATAGGTGTACTGGAAATGCCCTTCCTGGGCCAATTGCATAAGCGATTTCTGCAGCCCCTCCATGAAGAGCGGCAACTGTTCGGTATGCTGGAAGCCTTTTTCTGCAAGCACGGCACCCAAGGCACGGCCCAAATCCTCGTAAAAACCCGGAGTCAACATGGGATTTTTCGCAGCCTGCTGCTGGAACACCTTGAGCATCGGCTCCATGAGGATGTTGAACATCTGCTCGGCAAAGGAATAACAGGCCACCATGCCGATGGCGATGGCGATGAAAGAACGCGTCAGGCGAATGCGCAGTTCTCCGAGATGATCGAGCAGGGACATATGCCCCTCCTCTTCCTTCTCCTGACTCTCCTCCTCGTCCGTCTCTTCGGACGATTCCGGGTCTCCAGAAGCAGTCCCGTCGCCGCCCGGAGTGCTGTTGTCGCCACCCCCGCCGCCGGTCAAGGGCTCTTCGTGTTCCTCCACGGCTTCGGGCACCACAGGCACACCCTGATCGTAGAGTTCGGGGTCGGCACCGGGGTCGTCAGTAGGATCGACAGGGGTCTCTTCCACAAGCTCTTCTTCAGGAGCCTTCACGTCATCTTTTTCGGAGCTCATGCGAATCTAGGCCTTGTTCTCTTCGGGTGCGGTCTCTGGAGCGGCTGCAACAGGCTCGCCCTGCCCCTTTTCCTGCCCAGCTTCTTCAGGTGCAGACTCTGCTGCCACAGTCGTTTCAGCTTCCTGCTTGGCCTTTTCCGCCTTGCGGCGGGCCAGCTCGGCCTCGACTTCCTGCTTGCGGGCTTCGCTCTCCGCCTTGGTGACCTCGTCGTCCAGGGTCGACTTGACTTCATTGCCCACGCGCTTGAACTCGGCCACCCCCTTGCCCAGCGAGCGGAGCAGCTCGGGCAACTTCTTGGGACCGATGACGATGAGCGCCACCACGCATATGATCAGTAATTCAGGTCCACCTATTCCAAACATGTATTCACCTAAAATCCAGTTGAGTCTTTAGGATTATTCCCACTCGATGGTGCTCGGAGGCTTGGAGGAAATATCGAGAACCACACGATTGACGCCTTTGACTTCATTGATGATCCGATTCGACATGCGGGCCAGAACCTCGGACGGCAACCGGGACCAGTCAGCAGTCATGGCGTCAAGGGAATCAACGATACGCAGGGCAATGACGTTCTCGTAGGTGCGGCCGTCGCCCATGACACCCACGGTCTTGAGCGGCAGGAGCACGGCAAAGCCCTGCCAGACCTTGCGGTACCAGTCCGAGGCGACCATCTCGTTCTGCACGATGCGGTCGGCCAGACGCAGGATTTTCAGGCGCTCCTCCGTCACTTCGCCGATGATGCGGATGGACAGCCCCGGTCCCGGGAACGGTTGACGCCAGATGATGTGCTCGGGCAACCCGAGTTCATATGCCGCGCGGCGCACTTCGTCCTTGAACAACTCGCGCAACGGTTCCACCAGCTTGAGATTCATCTTCTCGGGCAAGCCGCCCACGTTGTGATGGGACTTGATGACCGCAGAGGGTCCCTTGAAGGATTCGGATTCGATGACGTCCGGGTACAGGGTGCCCTGGCCCAGGAATTCCACGCCCTCAATGGCCTTGGCCTCGCGGTCAAAGACCTCGATGAACTTGTAGCCGATGAGTTTGCGTTTCTTTTCCGGGTCTTCCACGCCCTTCAGATCAGACAAGAACTCGTCGGCCGCATCGACCAACTTGACGTTCAATTCGAAGTGCTCGGCCAGAAACGCGATCACTTCCTCTTTTTCGCCCATCCGCAGCAGGCCGTTATCCACGAAAATGCAGTGCAGGTTCTTGCCGATAGCCTTGTGCAGCATGACCGCAGCCACGGTGGAGTCGATGCCGCCGGACAGGCCGAGCACGACCTTGGCGTCGCCCACCTGCTCCTTCAGGGCCTCGATGGTGGTGTCCACGAAGGAGGCCATGGACCAGGATGCCTCAAGCTCCGCCACCTTGAACAAGAAATTCTGGATGATGGTGGAACCGCCCACTGTGTGGGCCACTTCGGGATGGAACTGCAAGGCGTAGATCTTCTTTTCGACGTTGCCCATGGCACCGAACTCGATGGAATCGGTCTTGCCCATGGGGACGAACCCCTCGGGAAGCGCTTCCACCCGGTCGCCGTGGGACATCCAGACGGTCAGGTCGTCCTTCTCGTCAATGCCGTCAAACAGAATGCAATCATTCTGCGCCATGAACTTCGCACGACCGTATTCGCGGTCGGTGGAAGCCACGACCCTGCCGCCGAGGTTGTGAGCCAAAAGCTGCATTCCGTAGCAGATGCCGAGCACCGGAATGCCCATGTTCAGGTATTCCATGTTCAGATCCGGGCAGCCGCCTTCCAGCACGCTGGACGGACCGCCGGACAGGATCAGCGCGGAAGGTTTAAATGCCTTGACCCGCTCGGGATCGACGTTGCAGGGATGAATTTCCGAATAAACCCCGGCCTCGCGCACTCTGCGCGCGATCAGCTGGGTGAACTGACTGCCAAAATCAAGGATAAGTACTCTATTGTCGTGCATGAGTTTCTCTCTAATTCACAATGAGACAAATGAAAAGACGAATTAACTTCCCGTGATGTCGCACCGGGGGTTAACCATCGCCACGGTAGTTCGGAGACTCCTTGGTGATGGTCACGTCATGGACATGGGATTCCCGCAATCCTGCCGGGGAAATCTGGACCATCTGGGACTTCTCGTACAGGTCCTGAATGGTGGCTGAACCGGTGTAGCCCATGCCGGAACGAAGCCCTCCGATGAACTGATACAGGGATTCACCCACTTTGCCGCGGTAGGGAACCCGGCCCACGATTCCCTCAGGCACCAGCTTCTTGGACTTCTCCTGGAAATAGCGATCGGAGCTGCCCTTCTTCATGGCGTCGATGGAACCCATGCCGCGATACTGCTTGTAGGTACGGCCCTGGTACAGGATGGTCTCGCCCGGCGATTCTTCGGTACCGGCCAGAACCGAACCCATCATGCAGGTATTGGCACCCACGGCCAGGGCCTTGACCACGTCGCCGGAATACTTGATGCCGCCGTCCGCGATGATGCACTTGTCCGCTTCACGGGCTGCCCGGTTGGCCTCCATGACCGCCGTGATCTGCGGCACGCCCACACCGGCCACCACGCGAGTGGTGCAGATGGAGCCCGGACCGATGCCGACCTTGACCGTATCCACGCCCGCCTCGATCAGGGCCTTGGCCCCGTCATACGTGGCAATATTGCCGCCGACGAGCTGCACCTGCGGATACGCTGCACGCAATTCGCGAACGGATTTCAAAATATTTTCGGAATGCCCATGTGCGGAATCAAGCACCAGGAAGTCGGCCCCTGCATGCAGAAGCGCCTCGGACCGGCTCAGGCAATCCTTGCCCACGCCGATGGCCGCACCCACCAGAAGACGGCCCCGGGAGTCCTTGACCGCATCGGGATACTTCTTGTCCTTTTCAATGTCCTTGATGGTAATCAACCCCTTGAGGCGGTTGTCCATGTCGACAACGAGCAGCTTTTCGATGCGATGCTGATGCAGCTTGCGCTTGGCCTCCTCCGTCTCGATGCCCTCGGGTACGGTGACCAGATCGCGGGAGGTCATCAACTCGGAAACCAATGCATTGTCGTCCTTGACGAAACGGATATCGCGGTTGGTGATGATGCCCACCAGGAGATCGCCCTTGACCACGGGCAGGCCGGAAATGCGGTATTCACTCATAATCGCCTTGACCTTGGCCAGGTCATCGTCAGGATGGACGATGATGGGATCTGTGATCATGCCGGATTCGGATTTCTTGACCCGGTCGATTTCACGGGCCTGCTCGCGCACGGACATATTCTTGTGAATAACGCCGACACCGCCGTGACGGGCCATGGAAATGGCCATGCGGGACTCGGTGACCGTGTCCATGGCTGCGGAAATCAGCGGAATGTTCAATTTGATTTCCGGTGTAAGGTATGTAGAGACGTCCACAGAGTCGGGCAGGACATTGGAGTAACCCGGCAACAACAACACGTCGTCGAAAGTAAGGGCCTTATCAATTATTTTGCTCATGTCATTCCTCCAGAGCGTTTTAATGGCTGTATATGACGAGGCCGAGCTTAGCGCCCGGCCTCGTTGTTTTCAATTATAGACCCAGGTAGGCCCGTTTCACCTGCTCATTTTCCAAGAGCTTGTCGCAGGTGTCGGAGAGCACCACTCTCCCGTTTTCCATGACATAACCCCGATGGCCTATCTTGAGCGCAAGGTTGGCGTTCTGTTCCACCAGGAAGATGGTTGTATTGTTTTCCGCATTGACTTTCTTGATGATCTCGAAAATCTGCTTGACCACCAACGGGGCCAGTCCCATGGACGGTTCGTCCAGCAACAGCAGCGCAGGCCGGGCCATAAGGGCGCGGGCAATGGCCAGCATCTGCTGCTCGCCGCCGGAGAGGGTTCCGCCCTGCTGTCGGCGACGCTCCGCCAGGATGGGGAACAGGTCGAAGCAGTACTCCATGTCCCGCTTGATGCTGGCCTTGTCGGAACGCATGAATGCGCCCATGTCCAGGTTTTCCTGGACGGTCAACTCCGGGAAGATGAGCCTCCCTTCGGGAACCTGGCAGATACCGTGCCCCACGATCTTGTTGGGGGCTTCCCTGGTGATATCTTCGTCCTGATAAAGCACCTGTCCCTGACCGGCCTGGACAACGCCGCACACGGTCATGAGGGTCGTGGACTTGCCGGCACCGTTGGCCCCGATCAGGGTAATGATCTCGCCACGGTCAATGTGCAGGTTGATGTCGTACAGGGCCTGTATATTCCCGTAAAAACTGCTAACGTTCCTGAGTTCGAGCATTCTAGTCATTGTGTTCCTCCCCGAGGTACGCCTTGATGACATCAGGGTTGGCGGCTATTTCCTCCGGGGTTCCGTTGGCGATCATGCGCCCGTAGTCGAGGACGTAGATGCGGTCGGACATGGACATGACCATCTTCATATCGTGTTCGATGAGCATGATGGAAATATTGAACTGTTCGCGGATATCCACGATAAGCTGCTCAAGTTCCAGGGTCTCCTGGGGGTTCATGCCCGCGGCAGGTTCGTCCAGAAGCAGGAGAAACGGGTCCGTGGCCAGGGCGCGGGCTATTTCGAGCCTGCGCTGCTTGCCGTAGGGCATATTGGTGGCCAGCTCATTGATGAACTCCTCAAGCCCCACCAGTTTCAGCAACTCATAGGCCCGCTGGGTGACAGCCCGTTCTTCCTCACGGGTGGCCTTGTTGCGGGAAATGGCTCCCCATATGGACGATTTGGTTCGGCAGTGGGTGCCGATCATGACGTTCTCAAGGGCGGTCATGGAAGGAAAAAGCCGGATGTTCTGGAATGTGCGGGCCATGCCCAACTCGGTCACGACGTTCGGTTTTTTGCCGTTGATGCGCAGTGCCGTACCAGCGGCCTTGGGGTCAATGAGCACATCACCGGCCGTGGGTGTATAAATACCGGTAATACAATTGAAGAAAGTGGTTTTGCCTGCTCCGTTGGGCCCGATCAGGGCCACGATTTCCTTGTCGTTTACCACGAGATCGACTTCGTCCAGGGCGCGGATGCCCCCGAAGTCCTTGCTCACGGCATTGACGTTCAAAACTGGATTATTCATTGCCTGCGCTCGCAGTGTTGGTAGCTGTGTATGCGTAGATCTTGCGCTTGGCGCTGATCAGTCCCTGGGGCCTGAAAACCATGACCAAGACCATGATGGCCCCGAACAGCAGCATCCTGAACTCGGCGAAATCACGCAGATATTCAGGCAGCAGCACCAAAATGATGGCACCCGCGATGACCCCGCGAATGGACCCCATGCCGCCGATGACCACGATGGACAGGATGATGGCCGATTCCCAGAAGGTAAACGAGGCCGGATTGATGAAGGTCGTCTTGGCCGCAAAGACCACGCCGGCCATACCTGCCCAGGTGGCGCCCAGGGCAAAGGCCATGAGCTTGGTCTTGACCTTGTCGATGCCCATGGCCTGACAGGCTATCTCGTCCTCGCGCAGGGCAAGCCATGCCCGCCCTATACGCGAATTCTGCAACCGGTTGACGCTGAAGATGGTGAAGATCAGCAGGCCGATCATGATGTAGTACATGTATTCGGTGGAGGCGATGACACCGAGCTTGACGCCGAACAGGCCGGGCCGGGCGATGGAGGAAATTCCGGAAGGCCCCATGGTCACATCGCCCCAGTTTTCGAGTATCAGTCGGATGATCTCACCGAAGCCCAAGGTGACGATGGCCAGATAGTCCCCGCGAAGGCGCAGGACCGGAAAACCGAGAAGAATGCCGAGAATGGCACCGAGGATTGCGCCCACGGGCAACATATACCAGAACCCGATGTCCCAATGCATGTTGCACAATGCGTAGGCGTAGGCCCCGATGGCGTAAAAGGCGACGTAGCCAAGGTCAAGCAGTCCGGCCAGCCCCACCACTATGTTCAAACCGAGTCCGAGCACGATGTAGACCAGACAGGAAATCATGATGTTGGTCTGATACAGATCGACCACCTGGGGGAACAGAACCGCGATCAGGCCGATCAGGCCGAGGGCGGCGTACTTGAGACCGGCGTTGGACTGCACTTTGGTCAGCAGAACCTCCAACCCGGTTTCATTTCTGGACTCGTCCTTTTTCAGTTCCTTGCGGGCCAAAAGCCAACGCCAGACAAACGATCCGAAGAAAATGGAAACCGCTATGTATCCGATCCGTTCCCAATGCCACACAACGGTTTTCTCAATGGTGTTGACCCGGATGACCATGATCGGGAATGTCAGGAAGACGAACCACAAAGCGGCCAGCAGGGACTTCTTCATGGCATGGGCGAAACTGTCGCATCCGGCTGTGAAGAAGAACTTCAGAAAGCCCTGGTTCAGGGTATTGCTTGAATTGTTCACGTTATATTCCTTGCACGATAAACGGCGCTGGGCCGCGATAATCTTGAACTACACCTTCTGCGTCTTTTCCCTGCCCATGATGCCCGACGGCCTGAAGATCAGGATCAGAACGAGCAACAAGAAAGCGAAGACATCCTCGTAGTCGGAGGAAACGTACCCCGTTGCGAACGCCTCGGTCAGCCCGAGGACCAGGGCACCGAGCATGGCGCCGGGAATGGAGCCGATGCCGCCGAGCACCGCTGCGGTAAAGGCCTTGATGCCTGCGATGAAGCCGATATAATAGTTGATCTGCCCGATGTGCGAGGCGATGAGAACACCGCCCACGGCCGCCAGGCTGGAACCGATGACAAAGGTCGCGGAAATGACCATGTCCACGTTGATGCCGACCAGCATGGCCATCTTGCGGTTCTGTGCAGTGGCGCGCATGGCCTTGCCCAGCTTGGTGAACTTGATGAACAGGGTCAGGCCGACGCAGGATGCGGTTGTGGCAAGAATAATGACCAGCTCGGCGGAACTGATTATGGACCCCATTTTATCCATGAAGGCGAATTCCGGGATGAGTTCCGGGAAGGGAAGAAAATCCGAGGTCTGGGCGAGCATGACGTAATTCTGCAAGAAGATCGACATGCCGATGGCCGAAATGAGCGGCGACAACCGGGGCGCTCCGCGCAAGGGCTTGTAGGCCACCTTTTCAATGGTGTAGCCGTAGGCCGCAGACCAGATCACGGCACAGACTATGGCGATAGCCAGAATGGAAACGCCCGGGAACCCATACATGGTCAGCAGACCGGCAACGATAAGTCCGGTAAAGGCACCGATCATGTAAATCTCGCCGTGGGCAAAGTTGATGAGCTCGATTATGCCATAGACCATGGTGTAGCCCAAAGCAATCAGGGCGTAGATACTGCCGCGGGTAAGGCCACCCATAAACAGCTCAAGGAAATATTCCATTACTTATATTCCTGTTCATTAAATAAATCCAGGGGACAGGCTCCTGCCCGTCCCCTGGTCAAATGCAGCTAGAACTCAATAACTACTTAACTTCCATGTACTTGCCGTCTTTCACTTGGTAGATAGCAAAACCAACACCCTCGGCATCGCCCTTGGCGTCGAACCTGATCTTGCCGACAGCGGTGTCAACGTACTGGGTATGCAGGGCGTCGATGACCTTGTCGTAGTCGGTGCTGCCGGCGTACTCGACAGCCTTGAGCAGAGCCAGGGCAGCGGAGTAGGCTTCGGGGAAGAACGGGCCGGGGTCAGAGCCGAACTCGGCCTTGTGGGCGGCAACGGCTTCCTGATAGATGGGATTGGAAGAGAAGTCCATGGGACCGGTAGCATAGACGCCATCGGCGTACTTGCCGGCGACCTTGATGAAGGTGTCGTCCTTCACGCCGTCATCGGACAGGAAGGGAATGTTGATATCCTTCTTGCGCAGGCCGGTGACGATCTTGGAAGCTTCGGGATGGTACCCACCGAAGATGACGGCGTCAGCCTCGGCGCTCTTGATCTTCTGAACGACAGCGGAATAATCCACGGCGCCGGGAGTCACGCCTTCGAACAGGACAACTTCGACGCCCTCTTCGGCTTCGATGAACTGCTGGCAGAAAGAGGCAAACCCCTTGCCGTAGTCACCCTTGTCGTGAATGACGGCGATCTTCTTGAGACCGAGGCTCTTGACGAAGGCGACTTCGAGGGCGGCTTGGGCATCATCAGGAGCGATGGTGCGGAAGAAATTCGGGTACTCGCCGGACTGGGTCAACGGCGGGTTGGTGGCGGAAGGGGACATGAGAACGATCTTGCCGTCCAGATAGATGGGCAGCGCGGCCTTGGTGGCGCCGGAGCAGATATGACCGAGAACGATCTTCACACCGTCGGAAAGCATCTTGGTAGCGGCGTTTGTGGCCAGTTCGGGCTTGCACTGGTCGTCCTGGGCAACGACCTCAACCATGGCACCGTTGATACCGCCAGCAGCGTTTATCTTCTTGACCACAAGCTTGGCGGCATTGACACTGGGCAGGCCGTAGGAGGCCAGGTCGCCTGAATGGGCGCCAGCGACACCGAGGACCAGCGGGGTCGCCGGAGCTGCGATCTCGCCGGTTTCAACATCGGCTTTCTGGTCGGCTTTCTCGGCTTTCTCTTCTTCCCCGCCACACGCAGCCAGCATGGCCACCATGACGAGACACAGAGCGATCAGACTCAGTTTGACTCTCATGCTTCCTCTCCTAAAAATGTATAAAGGTTCATTCCCATATGAATATGCACGACAAGCAGATGTTCACACAACACTCCGTTTCCAACGGATTCTGCTATGGAATGTGATATTGTAGTTATTTTCAAACTCTTGTCAATAATATCCGACCTGAGCACAGGGGGGCTAATTATCCGGTTTTACGGATTTTATCATTTTCCAAGCTCCTCGCGTGCCAGCTTTATCATATCCGCATCTTCTTTTTCCAGGGCCAGGACCTTCTCGAAGTACGTTCCGGCAACCTCGGGTTTTTTGAAATAATGTTTGTAAATAACCCCCAAATTGAAAAGTGCGAGGGTATCCTGAGGGTCGATTTTCAAAATGGTTTCATAGGCCTCGCTCGCCTTGATGAACTCTTCCTTGTTGAAATGGGCAATGCCGATGGCCTTGAGTATGGTCGTGTCGTCCGGCCGGAGTTCCAGGGCCTTTTCCAGGGGAGCCAACGCACGGTCCCAGGCACGCATCATCAGGAACGAATTGCCCAGCCCGACAAGCGCCTCCACGTCACCCGGATTCTTGTCGACCCGGTCCATGAACTCCTTGACCCTGGACATGGCACCGTTCATTCCCTGATTGGCGCTGCCATCACCATGATCATCTCCGGCATTTCCCATGCCCTGGCGCTGCTGCGCCTTCACGAACAGGTTCGGATTATTCATGCGGTAGACGAAGCTGGTCACGAACATGACGCCGATAGCCACGACCACGGTAATAATGACGGCCTTACGCCCAAATGCGGTTCTGCTATCCGTCATGATCTTCTCCCAGTAGTTCCAACTGCCGGACACGTTTCTCCAGCCCTGTGGACTTGGAGGCCAAAAACACGAGGTACCCGGCCACACCGAGCCATACGGCTACATTGGCAATAAATATATACGAGGTTGCTGACATACTGAATATCCTTGTATTTCAATGAATAAAAGCACTTCGAGACCGGCGTTACTCCGCGTCGTCCCAAACGAGCATGGCTTCCAGCCGAGACTGCAAGGCAAGCTGCCTGATACGGGTGAGCGCCATGGCTCCCCACACGAACCCGAAGGCGGCCAAACCGGCAAAGACCGTATACCACATACGCAGTTCCATGCCCGACCCCTGCCGGGCAAGTCCGTCGGGATGAGCACTGCCCCAGAGCTTGGCCGCAAAGAACACCAAGGGCACATCCAGGAAGGCCACGATGCCGAGCACAGCACAGACAAGAGCCTTGCGGTCCCGGCCCATGGGGGTATTCCTGAGGACCAGGTAACCGGCGTACACATACCACATGATCAGGGCGGTGGTCAGCTTCGGATCCCACAGCCACCAATGCCCCCACTCGGCCCGAGCCCAGACGGAGCCGGTCACCAGCGCCAGGCTGGCGAACAGCACGCCCAGTTCGGCAACGGCCCCGGCCACACGGTCATAGACATCCTTGCGGCTGAACAAAAAAAGGAGGGAAGCCACGAAGACCACGAAAAAGGACACCAGCGCCCACCAGGAACACGGAAGGTGCAGGTAAAATATCTTTTGCACCGGGCCGGACTGGGCAATGGGCGCGTAGAACCAGATCATATACTGGTGCACGAGCAGGGTTATGCCTGCCATGGCTGCCAAAATCTTCACTTTCATAACTACTCTTCCCCACTATAGACAAACGGGAACAGGAAGAGCCCTGCCCCGCCGAACAGGCAATCAAAGGCAAAAATCAGACCCAGCCACTTGTCGTAGCCCATGGTGTGCTCCGGTGAAAAACAGAGCCCGAACAAGGTGATGCCCGACAACAATACGGGCAGGAGCAGCGGGAATACGATGACCGACAAAAGCGATTCGCGCGCGGCCTGTCCTTGGGACAATGCCCCGAGCAGCGCGCCGATGACCACCAGCCCGACATCCGCACCCAAGAGCGTCACCCACAGCAGCCACCAGGGGCCGTGAACCGACTGGCCGAGAAAGGCGGCCGTGGCCGGAAGAAACACCAGTTGCGAGATGACCAGCAGGACCAGCCCCGCTGCGCCTTTACCAAGCCAGACCGCATGTACCGGTGCAGGGGATGACAGAATCCCGATACGCGCACCGTTGGCCTCCTCAATGGCAAAGAGGTCGTTGAAGACCAAAACCAGACCAAAGGAGGATGCCAGCCAGAAGATGGCGCCGGCGGCTTGGGGCGATATTTCGCCGCCCAACGGCTTGGACAGGGAAAACAGAAAAATGAGGAGCAATCCGAGCAGCAGGGCCTGCACCAATCCCTGTCCACCGGACATGGAGAGCTTCAGATCCTTTCGGGCCATGACCAGGGAGCGCCTCAACATACAGCCTCCGGGACAAAGTCCGCCGCCGGGCCGAAATACTCCACCTTCTTGCCGCCCAGAGCCAGGACCGTGTCGGCCAGGGCAGTGTCCTCGACCACATGATGGCTTATCCAGACAACGCTGATGCCCTTGTCGCGAAACCCGGTGATTTCCCCGCGGAGCCGGGCCAGGGACCGTGGGTCCAGACCGGTGCCGGGTTCGTCGAGGAATAGGAGTTTCGGTTCCGCCTGATAGATGCGGGCCAGATTGAGACGTTGGGCCATACCACGCGAGAACGACCCGGCCTTTTCCTCTGCCGCCCGTTCCAGCCCCACCCTCTTCAACAGGGCCATGAATTCTTCACGGGACGGGGACAGGCCGTACATGGACGCCCAGAATTTCAGGTTTTCCAGAGCGGACAGGCCCGGATAAATAAAGGTGGCGTGGCCGAGATAGGCGACGTCCGCAGGATCGAGGTGCAATGCCACCTCTCCTGCCGAAGGCCTGCTCAGGCCCGCCATGATACGCATGAGCGTGGATTTGCCCGCGCCGTTTGGACCGGCCACCAGCAGGATCTGCCCCGGAAGAATCTCGCAGGAGACCTCCTTGAAAACGAGTTTGTTGCCAAAAAACTTGGCCGCTCGTCTCACGGAAAGCAGCGTCTTGCCCGTGCCGTCCATCTAGCCGACCTCTCCCGGGCGGGGCACGCGTCTGAGCAGCAGGAAAGCGATCAGGCACATCAGGGAACCGCCGATCCATATCCAGTTGACCAGCGGATTGACACTGATCTTGAAGCTGGCCTTGCCGTCTTCGGTCAGGCCGAGCAAGGTGACGTAAAGTTCATCGCCCAGGCTCGGGATGGTGGCCACTTCGGCAAACTGCTGGTTGGGAAAGTTCTTGTAGATGCGCTTGTCAGGCCGCACGGTTCCGACACTCTTGCCGGACTCGACCACTTCCAGTGTGGCCGTGGCCCGAGCCAGGATGTCGTCGACATTGCGATCCTCGTCAAGACTGGCAAAAGTCAAAGTGAAATCACCGATGACAGTGAATTCGCCCTTGGCCAGGACCACTTCCTGCTCGGCCTTGTAGGGACCGGAAAAGGCGATGCCAAGGGCCAGCAGCACCAGACCGAGATGGACGCCGTAGGCCCCCCAGGACTGACGCTTATTGCGCATGTGCGGATACAGGACAAAGAGAAGCACGATGCCCGAAATGGCGGCCACGCTGGCAGCGGCGGTCAGGGCGGCCAGGACGTTGGTCATGCCGGCAAAATAGAATCCCGCAAAGCTTGACACCAGCACGACACTGACAGCGGTGAAGCCTTTGCGGTTGCGGATGCCGCCCTTCCAGCCCAGCCAGGGGCAATAGCAGAAGATGAGCACCAGAAACGACATGAACGGCAGGCAGACGCGATTATAGAAATTGGCGTCCAGCCCCATGGGCGAATCTGTCCAGATCTGGCTGATGACCGGCCACATGGTGCCCAGGGTGACGACCAGACCAAGGGCCAGCAGGAACCAGGCCGCGATGACAAGCATGCCCTGCCGACTCAGGAAGTCGGACAGGGAGCGCTGGGTCAGCCGCTCGGACAGGAAAACGACCATCAGGGTGACGAGCAGCCCGACAATCATGAACCAGAACAAGGGTTGGGCCACGCCCGATTCACCGAAGGAATGCAGGGACTGGATGACGCCGGACCGGGTAAGATAGGTCGAAAAAATACACAAGATAAAGGTCAGGGACATCAGGAAGACGTTGCTCCGCTGCAAGGCGTTGCGTCTCGATTCGATGATGGCGGTATGCAGTACTGCGGTACCCGAAAACCACGGAATCAACGAAGCGTTTTCCACCGGGTCCCATGCCCAATAGCCGCCCCAACCCAATTCCATATAGGACCACCAGCCCCCCAGAACGATACCGGCGGTCAAAAAGACCCAGGAGAGGATGTTCCAGTTACGGACCACCGTGATCCATGATTTCTTCTCGCCTGCAATGGAGGCGGCCAGAGCCGCACAGGCGGGAATGGCATACAGGCCGAACCCGAGGAAAAGCAACGGGGGATGGAAGATCATACCGGGATTTCTGAGCAGCGGGTTAAGCCCGCGCCCGTTGACCGGGGCCGGGATGATCTCGATAAATGGGTTGGACCAGCCCGTGAGCAGGAGCATGAAAAACCCCTGCACGGCAAGGAAGAACATCCAGAAATAGAGCTTGGTGTTGTCGCTCAACGACTTGTACCCGGGCGTGGCCACGAAAACCATGCCGGACACGGCTATGATCAATTCCCAAAAAAGAAGCGAACCTTCTCGGCCGCCCCACAGGGCGGTCAGGGTGTAGACGAAGGAAAGTGCATTATCCACGTTGTCATAGACATAACGGAATGAATAATCCCGTGAAGTCAGTCCGGCCAGAAGCAGGATCGTTGAAAAAATGACGCCGCCCGCAGCCACGAGTTGGCCCCGCTCGACGATCTTCAGTGCATCAGACCTCCTGCTCCAGGCCGCGAAACCGGCAAAGCCTGCGAGAAAGAGAAATGCGAGGAGGGAAAAAAGTAAACCGACATATCCGGTCAGGTGCATATAATCTCCTTAAAACAAAATCGACACGCGAGAGCCGGGTGCAAAACAACACCCCTTCCTCGCAACCCCTTGCGGTTAATCATGATGAAGTTAAAGAGAAAAAAGCTGGCATGCAACCATGTGAAAAAGATTTCACTAACCGGCCTTTCCCATGTCCATGTTCTTGCTCTTCTCTTCGTACTTGGAAGGACACTTGGTCACCAGGGTCTTGGCGACAAAGACCTGTCCGTCCGGGGAGAACTTTCCCTCCACGATGACTTCCACGTCCTCCTTGAAGGTGTCCGGCAACGCGCCCTTGAATCTTACCCGCAGGGATTTGTCCGCTTCCATCTTGTCCTGAAGGTCGAAATCGGCACCCAGTTTGCCGTCCACAATCTCGAGATTGTGCGGGGAAACCTTGCCGAACAAACGTGCCTGGCCGATCTGGGTACGGTCCTGAGCCATGGCCTCGGTCACGTTGAGAAAATAGACGGAGTCCTCAGTCAAACCGGAAAATATGAGATAGCCAAGGCCGCCCAAAAACAGAAACAGGGCGACCGCATACACCATTTTATTGGACTTTTTAGCCATTAATCATCCTTGCACCAAAGCGCATTTACAACTTTTTCTCATCGGCGGCTCCCTCGAGGCTGGCGGTCAACTCATCCCGCTGCATGCGAGCGAGTTCCCGCATATCCACCACCTGATCGGTCTCGTCAACTATTTCACTGCCCAGAATCTCCTCAAGCACGTCCTCCAGGGTGACCACACCGGCCACACCGCCGTATTCATCCAGCACCACACACAGGTGCAACCGGCTGCCCAGGAACTTCACCAGGAGCTTGTCCAGGGTGATGGTTTCCAACACGAACCGGACCGGCCGCATGATGTCCGACAACTTGAGATCATCCCGGTCATCGGCAAGGGCCTCAAGCACCTGCCGCCGATAGACCACGCCCACGATATCCTCCGGGTCCTCTTCATACACCGGGATACGGCTGTGCGGCCATTCGGGATGGCTCTCCCGGGCTTCGGCCACAGTCATATCCACCGGCAGAGAAAAAACGACTGTCCGGGGTGTCATGATCCGCTCCACCGTCTTGCAATCCAGGGACAGGATGTTGCGGATGGACTCTTCCTCGTAGGGCTTGATCACGCCGGACCGTCGCGTCAGGCTGACAATGGCCCTGATGTCATCTTCCGTATGATCCGGCTTTGCATCCTTTCTGCTCACCGCCCGCGACAGAACCCCCATCACGGCGATCAAGGGCCTGAACAGCCAAACCATCCCATTGAGCGGACGGGCCAAGGGCGGAGCAATGGCATCGGAGTAGACCACACCGAGCGTCTTGGGCAGGATCTCGGTAAAAATGAGAATAATTACTGTAAAGCCGATTGTAAAGAGCCAAAGGGTCTCTTTCCCGTAAAGGTTTGCCCAGGCCCAGCCTGCCACCGCTGCCCCGGCCGTGTGGGCACAGGTGTTGAGCGTCAGGATGGCCGTGATGGGTTCGTCGATCCTTGAACGAAGCTTGTGGAGCAAGGCCGCAGACTTGCGGCCACTGTCCTTGAGCTTCTGGATGTCTGCCCAGCTCATGGAATAGAGGGCCGCCTCGGCCACGGAACAGAACATGGAGACAAAGACGGCCACACTGACGGCGATAATGAGTTCAAGCATTTTTTTTACTTCCTGAAAACAGGCCGCATAAACGCGGCTTGTCGATTAACGGAATGTAGCAGATGCCATGGTATGGTGCAACACGCAACAGGCTTGACTTCCAAGACGATTGAGGCGAACTGAACGGGCATGAATGCGACCGAAAAAAAGCACCCGTCAGTAGTCTTCCGTCTCGGCCACATGGGTGACGTGGCTCTGACCACAGGCGTCCTGAAGCATTGGCATGACTTGTCCGGGGACACCTTTGTTTTCGTAACCCGAGACAACAACCTGCCCCTGCTCGAGAACCACCCTGCCGTAACCCAGGCCATCGGGCTGTCCGATGCGGACATCAGGGACGGCGGATGGGTCAGGAAGTCGGGAGAGCTGGCCCGCCTGTTTTCCGGGCACACCCTGCTCGACCTGCACGGAACCCTGCGTTCCCGCCTGCTCTCCCTGCGCTGGAAGGGACCGGTCCGCCGTTATCCGAAATACAGCCTGGCCCGAAGGCTGTTCGAACGCAGCCACAATAAATTTCTTCAAACCAAACTGGAAGCGGTCAATGTCCCCCAGCGCTACGCCCTGACCCTGGACCAGACCCCGCCACCGCCAACGTCCGTTGTGCCGCGCATCTTCCTGACCGACCGCGAACGGGCAGCCGCTGCGGCCCTGCTCGCCCCCATCAAGGGCGCGCCCCCTCTCGTCGGGCTGCACCCCTATGCCACCAACCCGGCCAAACAGTGGCCGTCAACACACTGGCTGGCCTTGATCGATCTGCTGGAGTCGGCGGGATACAACTGGTTCGTGATGGGGATGAACGATGCCCCGCTCAAGGACGGGGACAAGCGCGACCTGACCAACGGGACCGACCTGCGCACCACCTGCGCACTGCTCGACCGGGCCGACGTGCTCGTGACCGGAGATTCCGGCCCCATGCACCTGGCCGGAGGAGTGGACACCACTGTGATCGCCATCTTCGGACCAACGGCCAAGGCCTGGGGATTCTATCCGGCAGGACCGCAGGATGTCGTTCTGGAAAAAAATCTGAAATGCCGCCCCTGCTCCCTGCACGGGGCAAGGAGCTGCGCCCGGGGCTTCGAATGCATGGTCGACACCGAGCCTAGCACGGTTTTGGAAACCATCCGGTCCGTTCTCGAACTGCCAAGACAATCAACAAGGCCGCCAGACAACGCCAAAACTGCCGCACATTAGTCAACAAACTGTTTTATACATATTGCGACCGTTCGTTCAGCATGACGCATCAACTCTTCCTGCGTCGGGATGGGATGCAATCCGACAAGCACCCCCATACGCATGGACAAGAGTGTGCTTAACAGCATCTTGACGGCATATTCCGGGTCTTCAGCCCGAAAATGTGTCTTAAAGAATCGCACTAAACACTCTTCTGTTTTACGTGGTCCAACGGCATAATACGCCCGGGTCATTTCTGGAGCAGTCGGACCTTCGGCGATCAGCAGACGAACTCCCGCCAAGTGAACTTCCGACATATGTAGCTCAAGAAAACCGATCGCAAAATGTATCAGCGCATCATATGGGTCACTCCGCTCTAGTTCTTCCTGAAAAGAATTGCTCCGTTCACTCCGCCAGGTCTCCAGCGAGGCCTGAAACAAAACTTCCTTTGAATTAAAATACCTATAAACAGTTTGCTTCGTAACACCTGCATGTTCAGCAATTCTATCCATGCTCGCACCAAGATAGCCGTCCGAATGGAAGACGTCATGGGCCGCACGCAGGATATCACTCCGTTTTCGTTCCTTGTTTAAATCGCTTTTTTTCATGGGACCTCAGGTGGTAAAAAAATAAAGTCATACTGGTTGGTATGATTTTCTTGACGTGCGCATAAAAAGGGCTCATTTTTCATACCGGCGAGTATGAATAAAAGGAGTACCTCATGAACATAGCATCAGTAAAGTCAATGATTCCTCAAAGTGAACGGGGAAAGGGACGGATCGCAGCCCTTGCAGGCGGGCTTCTTCTCAGCTTCGACTCGGTTTTCGTACGCCTGTCAGGAACCGAAGGGGTCAACACAGTCTTCCTGTTCGGCCTGTTTTGGCCATTTCCATGGCGGCAGTAATACAATTCACGAACCGCAGAGGGGTTATACGCACGTTATCGGACAACGGCTGGCCTATCGTTGTATCAGCATTGCTCATTGTCGGCAGCGCATCGTGTTTCGTACTCAGCATCAAACATACATCCGTGGCCAATACCGTCTTCATACTAAGCGCCCGCCCCATCACCACGGCGTTGGTTTCCTGGCTTTTCCTGCGGGAAAAGACTTCAAAAGCATTAGCAATTGCAATAGCAGGGGTAATATGCGGCATATATATCGTCGTAAAAGGAGCTTTAGGGACGAGCGACCTTCTCGGAGACTGTTTTGCGATCATTGCCGTTATCTGCCTCGGCCTAAACGGCACCTTGTGGAGGCGGTACAAGGAGATGAGTCGTTTTGCCGTAGTGGGGCTGGGCGGTTTCTTCATAGCCCTGGTCATGTTCATCCCCTCCACGCCATCCAGTTTCAGTTTGAATACATGGTTGATCATGGGCTGCATGGGACTCGCGTCCGCCCCTCTGGGACGGGTCTTGAATGCGCTGTCATCCCGGTATATCCCGGCTGCAGAGATGGCGACCATCACATTGATCAGCGTAGTCTTGGCCCCGATATGGGCATTTATTATTTTCAAAGAACAACCGCCGGTTACAACCTTGACGGGCGGCGCAGTCATCCTGATTTCCATCGCATCCTTTATCTTGTTCACCAGCAACGGATTGATCCATAAGCAACGCCTGACAACGACCTCCCAAAAGGAGTGACAGAATGGACTCTATCGAATCACGGAACCGGGCCAAGGCGAAGTCTAACCATGCTGCGCCCGCCCGGTTCTGCACGCCGAACACAGTCTATCCCGTTGCCGCTTCCTAGCTGCGCTTCCCCCAATATTCTTCAAGCTCAGCCGCCCGCCCCTCAAGCACGGATTCCACTCCGGCCGGAACCAGCAGGCTCAGATTCCTGTGTTCCAGCCACCGGCGGCGGATATGACCACCCTTGATGTCCAGACGTGGGATGTCGAGGAGCCGGATGGTGTTGCCGCCGGCCAGACGCCACAGCCCCATATCCTCCCGAACCGCCTCTGGCCATCGGTCCTTCACGGTTCCGGCCACGGCATCGGCAGCTTCCCAACGGTTGACCACGACCAGGGAAGCCAACTTCGGTATTTCCAGGCCGCGCCGCCATTTGGGCAATTCCAGAAAGGTGGACGCACCAAGAATGAAATGTATTTCGGACCGGGGTTGTTCCGTACGGTAACAGGTCAGGGTGTCGCAGGTGAACGACGGGCCGGGACGATCGCCCTCAAGGGGATTGATCCCGAGACCGGGGATGCCTTCTATGGCCCGTCCGACCAGGTCCAGACGCAACTCAAAAGGAAGGATGGCCGCATGTGCCTTGTGCGGCGGCTCGCTGGCCGGAACCAGGTCCACACGGTCCAACTCAAGCTGTTCGCGGACCTCGATGGCCATGCGCACATGCCCGGTATGGACCGGATTGAAACTACCGCCGAGAATACCTATCTTCACTGACAAGCTCCTTGATATCCTTGAGGTTAACCCTGTTTACACCAGGACACAAGATATCACTGGCTCACCGAATCCACCAAATCGGCGTCAACGATGAAATCCGCTTTCCGGCCTGTCGGCAGCATGAACTCCACCCGCTGCTCGCCCAGAACCACGCCCTTCAGGGTTGCGCTCACAAAATAGATCCCAGGCGGCACGGCATTGAAAGCGAAATTCCCGTCTGCGGTGGTGAAGGTGACCACCCTGTATTGAGATATCTCCCGGACGCACTCCAGCCTGGCCCCGGCCACAGGACGGCCGTCACCATCGGTCACCACCCCGAATATCCTGCCGTCCCGGGCAAATGCCGAGGTCGCAAGCAACAACAGGCAAAGGGTGAACAATAATATTTTTCTCATGATCTTCTCACTGTTGCTCTTTCCTACCCCAATTCCACGCCCCAAGCAAAAGGCCGCCCCAAGGGACGGCCTGTCGTGATCACTTCAATGTGACGCTGGTTATTCGCGTATCTGCCCTTCGCCCAGAAGCACGAACTTGGCGCTCGTCAACTCCTTGATACCCATGGGGCCATAGGCATGGAGCTTGGAGGTGGAGATGCCGATCTCGGCGCCCAGACCGAGCTGGCCCCCGTCGTTGAACCGTGTGGAGGCGTTGGCCACCACCAGGGAGGCGTCCACTTCGCGGATGAAACGCATGCAGTTGGCATAATCCTCGGACAATATGGATTCCGTATGATTGGAACCGTGCTCCGCAATGTAGTCCAGGGCCTCGTCCATATCCTCCACCACTTTCACGGCCAGAATCAGGTCAAGGAACTCGAAGCCCCAGTCACCGTCCACGGCAGGTTCGGCAAATTCGCCCAACAAGGGCAGGGACTTGGCGCACGCCTTGAACTTTACACCCTTGGGGCCGATGGCCTGGGCCACCTTGGGCAGCAGAACCTCGGCCACATCCTTGTGCACCAACAGACATTCCAGGGCGTTGCAGCCGCTGGGGTACTGCATCTTGGCATTCTCGATGACGGGCACCGCCTTGGTG
The DNA here is from genome assembly GCF_004025585.1 of Pseudodesulfovibrio sp. S3. Classification (NCBI taxonomy): domain Bacteria; kingdom Pseudomonadati; phylum Thermodesulfobacteriota; class Desulfovibrionia; order Desulfovibrionales; family Desulfovibrionaceae; genus Pseudodesulfovibrio; species Pseudodesulfovibrio sp. S3. The sequence continues at coordinate 9,622 of NZ_QTZO01000001.1, read as the reverse complement.
ATGTCACAGGAACTGTCCGCAAAAATCTGGCACACACCCTTGTAATGCTTGAGCACGGGCATGGAGGCCTGGCTGGTCACGGCCCTGATAAGCCCTTCACCGCCGCGCGGAATGACCACGTCGATGTACTGTTCCAGCTTGAGCATCTCGGTCACGGCCTCGCGATCCGTGGTCGGCGGCACCTGGACTGCATCCCTGGGCAGTCCGGCCTTTTCCAGGGCCTGATGCATCAGCCCCGCAAGGCACTTGTTGGAATGAAAAGCCTCGGACCCGCCGCGCAGGATGACCGCGTTGCCTGCCTTGAGACAAAGGATGCCCGCATCCACCGTGGCGTTGGGCCGGGATTCGTAGATCATGGCCACCACACCGAGCGGTACCCGCATACGGCCCACCAGCATCCCATTCGGACGCTTGGTCATGGACTCGATTTCGCCCACCGGATCGGCCATGGCCGCCACCTCGCGGCAGCCCTGAATCATGGAGCCCAACACCTTTTCGCTGATGGTCAGCCGCTGTACGCGGGCCTTGTCCAAACCGCGCTCGGCGGCGGCATCCAGGTCCAGCCTGTTGGCCTCGGCAATGACTCCGGACTCGGATTCCAGCAGGTCGGCCAGAATCAGCAGGGCGTCCTGTTTGGCCTTGCCCGACGCAGTCGCCAAACCACGGGCCGCAGACTTGGCGCGCTTGCCCATCTCCACCATCTGTGTACGTATATCCATACCCACTCCTACAATATTGTCATCAACTGGAGGCCGAATAAAATTCCATCCCCGGCACGTCCTTTTTGCTAACCTCCGCCGGGGGATAAAGTCAATTCCCCCGGGAATGACCGGACATACACTATGGACAACAGAATTCCATTCATTTTACATTTTTTGTAATATCATAAAGAATACTCATGAAAACAAGGGGAGTTTTACCCGATTTTCGGCCTTCTTTCCAAAATAGGCTTTGACCTTTTTTACAATTTTGCTTATCAAGCCCTCTGCGTTGCCGGGCCTTGCTTCCCGGACGAACACACACGAAATTCACCTTCATGGAGGCATGAAAAACCCATGGCTGAAACCAAGACCGCTCAACCCGATGTGCTCGCAGACATCGAGTCCCACACCCCGGAATCCCTGCACCCCATCCTTGAGGCCGCATTCAAATACCGCAAGCAGGTCATCATCGGTGTCTGCGCCATTCTGGCCGTGACCGCCGTTTACGCAGGTTTCAACGCGTACACCTCCAAGGCCATGGCTTCGGCCCAGGCCGAACTCGGCGCCATCCTGACCGAGACCTCCGGACCGGACCAGATCGCCCGGCTCGAAGGACTGCTTTCCGAGGTGCCGGACTCGGTCAAACCCGCTGTGACGCTGGAAGTGGCCAAGGCGTGCATGGCTCAGGGCGATTACGCCAAAGCCGCGACCTACTGGGAAGCCATGGCAGGCAACACCGAAGGCGAGATGCAGTTCGTGGCCCGGATGGGCAAGGCCAAATCCCTGCTCCTCGGAGACAAGGCTTCGGACGCCCTGACCGAAATGAAGGAACTGGTGGGCATCGCCTCGGCCGCCTACACCGTGCCCGTCTACCGCCAATTGGCCCTGACCGCCGAAGCTGCCGGAGACAAGAAAGAAGCGCTGTCCGCTTACAAGAAGCTCAACGAAAACACGATCAGCGACAAACCTTTCATCGAGTACAAAATTTCCCAACTGGAAACCGAATAGTCACATCGAAATATTAATATAATGAAACAAAAGGCTGCCCTGGAACTACCCTCGGGATGGCCACTGGAGAGGCATTATGGCAAATCCGCTCTTGGGTGACACCCCCGGCGACACCCATCTGCTGCTCGGCAACGAAGCCATCGTTCGCGGCGCCATTGAGGCGGGTGTTCAGGTGGTTTCCTGCTATCCCGGAACCCCTTCAAGCGAAGTGCCCGACACGTTCTATCGCATTTCGCCCGAAGGCAAATACTACTTCGAATATTCCGTCAACGAAAAAGTCGCCCTGGAAGTGGCAGGCGGCGCGACCCTGGCCGGAGCCCTGACCCTGTGCACCATGAAACACGTAGGCGTGAACGTGGCTGCCGATCCGCTCCTGACCTTGTGCTACATCGGCGCGCCCGGCGGTCTGGTATTGCTGTCCGCCGACGACCCCGGCTGCCACTCCAGCCAGAACGAGCAGGATAACCGCATCTACGCCCGCATCGCGGGCATGCCCGTGCTGGAACCCGCCTCGGCCCAGGAGGCCAAGGACATGACCCGCGACGGGCTGCTCCTGTCCAAGAAACATAATTCGCCGCTCCTGCTGCGGACCACCACTCGCGTCAACCACCTGCGCGGCGCCGTGAAATTCGGCCCCGCCCCCGATCCGGGCAAGGCCGAAGGGTTCAAACGCAACCCGTCCAAATTCGTTCCCATCCCGGCATTCTCCCGGCCCATGCACCTTGCCCTCATGGAACGCATGGAAGCCCTGCGCGAAGAAGCCGAAAACTCACAATACAACTTTGTCACCGGGTCCGGAGAATACGGCATCGTCTGTTCCGGCATCTCCCGCGCCTACGTGGCCGATGCCCTGGAAAACGCAGGATTGTCCGACAGGGTAAGCGTCCTTGAACTCGGCTTCTCATACCCCCTGCCCGAAAACAAGTGCCTGGACTTCCTCAAGTCCGTGAAAGAGGTGCTGGTGGTGGAAGAACTTGAGCCCGTGGTCGAAAACGATCTGCGCATTCTGGCCCAGAAGAACGGCCTTTCCCTGAAGATATCCGGCAAGGACGTTCTGCCCCGCAACGGCGAATTCAGCGTAACCATGGTGGAGAACATCATTCGTGAGGCCATGGGCGAAGCCCCGGTTCCGGCCTGCGAATGTACCCTGCCCGAACTGCCCATGCGTCCGCCGAACCTGTGCGCGGGCTGCCCCCATCGCGGCACCTACTTCGCCGCCAAGAAGGTCTTTGGCGACGACGCCGTCTATTCTTCCGACATCGGCTGCTACACCCTCGGCATCCTGCCCCCGCTCCAGGCGGCGGACTTCCTGATCTGCATGGGGTCTTCCATCTCCGCAGGCGGCGGCGTGGCCCGGGCTTCCGGCCAGACCGTGGTCGCCTTCATCGGCGATTCCACCTTCTTCCATTCCGGCCTGACCGGCGTGGCCAATGCGGTCTTCAACTCGCACGACATCCTGATCGTGGTCCTGGACAACCGGACCACGGCCATGACCGGCCACCAGCCGAACCCCGGCGTTGACAAGACCGTGATCGGCGACAACGACCATCCCCTGGACATCGAGTCCGCCGTGCGCGGCCTGGGCGTCACCGAAGTGCGCACCGTCAATCCGTTCAACCAGAAGAAGACCCTGGCCGCCTTCGAGGAACTCAAGGCATTGTCCGGCGTGCGCGTGCTCATCGCCAAGGAACCGTGTCCCCTCTTCACCCGCCGCGTCTACAAGACAGTGGCTCCGCAGGTGGCGTATGTCGCCGAATCCTGCACCGGCCGTTTCGAATGCCTGGACCGTTTGGCCTGCCCCGCCATGTACAAGGAAGGCGGCAAGGCCGCAGTCAACCCCATCCTGTGTAACGGCTGCATGCTCTGCCTGCAGGTTTGCGGACATATCAAAGCCAAGAAGAGAGGCAGCTAATCATGAGCGACACCAAGAAAATACGCATATTCATGACCGGTGTGGGCGGCCAGGGCACCCTGACCGCCACCACCCTGCTTGCCCAGACCGTGCTCAGCCAGGGACTGCCCGTCACTTCCGGCGAAATCCACGGCATGGCCCAGCGCGGCGGCGTGGTCGAATCGACCGTGCTCATCGGCTGCAAATCCCCCAAACTCGGCATCGGCGAGGCCGATATCCTGATCGGATTCGAACCCATGGAAACCATGCGAGCCCTGCCCTACCTGAAAAAGGGCGGGCTGGTGGTCTCATCCATCGAGTTCATGCCGCCCCTTTCGGTGGCTATGGGCAAACAGACCTGCCCGACCATAGACGACATCAAGAAAGCCGTTTCCGCTTGTACGGACAAGGCTTACTACATGGCCAACCAGTCCATCGGCCTTCAGGCCGGTGCCGTGCAATCCGGCAACGTGGCCATGCTCGGCGCAGTATGCGCAGCCGGCGACCTGCCCTTTGGCCCTGAAGCCCTGGAAGCCGCCATCAAGGCAAACCTTCCGGCCAAGCTTCAAGCCGTAAACCTCAAAGCCCTGGAGCTGGGCGTAGCCGCATTGAACGCCTAGAGAAAAGCATAATGGCAACCAACACACAGGACCACTCCGATCTCAGCTATCTACATACGCTGAAGACCATTCAAGAGACCCTGATCAAGGACACTCCGCTTGAGGAATCCCTCAACGCGCTCTTGAAAACCCTGGCCCTGGACATGGAATACGTTCGGGCGTTCATGGTCATCATGGACCCCAAGACCGAAAACCTGAAGCTCTCGCTGACCTACAGCCCCGCCCAGGCGGACGACGTCACCTATTCCCCGGGGCGCGGCATCATCGGCCGCGTTTTCGACTCAGGCCAATCCATCAGCGTCCCGCGCATGTCCGACGATCCCGAGTTCCTGAACAAGGCCTTTGGCCGCAGCCAGGAAGAACTGAAGAAGCTCGGCTTCATCTGCGTGCCGGTCATAAACCTGCGCTCCGACGATGCCGAGGTCATCGGTGCACTTTCCGTCGACGTGCCGCTCATTCCGGCCGACGACATGGAAGCCCACCGCCAGTTCCTTGAAGTGGTCGCAGGCATCATCGCCGGGCACGTGGCCCAGCTGCAGGAGGAAATGGCCACACAGAACCACCTGCTTTCCCAAGGCCTCATGGGCAGCAGCACCGAGACCACGCCACCCAAGGATTTCGTGGCGGCATCCAAGGCCATGCGTCTGGTGCTGCGCCAGTCCAGCCAGGTGGCGCCCAGCCGGGCCACCGCGCTGCTGCGAGGCGAATCAGGCACCGGCAAGGAGCTTCTGGCCGAAGCCATCCACCAGTCCAGCCCCCGCGCCGACAAGCCCCTGATCAAGCTCAACTGCGCGGCCCTGCCCTCGGAGCTCATCGAGTCCGAGCTGTTCGGCCATCAGAAGGGCGCATTCACCGGGGCCTTCCAGACCAAGCGCGGCCTGTTCGAAGTGGCGGACCAGGGCACCCTGTTCCTTGATGAGATCGGCGAGTTGTCGCTGGATGCCCAGGCCAAGGTATTGCGGGCCATTCAGGAAAAGGAAATCCAGCGGGTCGGGTCCGAACAGACCATCACCGTTGACGTGCGTCTCATCTGCGCCACCCACCAGCCCCTTGAAGAGCTGCTGGAAAAGGGTTTGTTCCGCGAAGACCTCTATTACCGCATCAACGTCTTCCCCATCTTCATCCCGCCCGTGAGAGAACGGCGCGAAGATATTCTGCCGCTGGCGGAGCATTTCCTTGCCGACTTCACCGAAGAGTACGGCAAGGAAGTCAAGCGCATCTCCACGCCCGCCATCGAACTGCTGGTCATGTACCACTGGCCCGGCAACGTGCGCGAGCTGAAGAACTGCATGGAACGTGCGGTCCTGCTCTGCGAGGAGCAGGTCATCCGCACCTACCACCTGCCGCCCACCCTCCAGTCCGCAGAGAGTTCTGCCACCGGCACCAATCTCTCCTTTGGCGAGGCCGTGGCAAAATTCGAGCAGGAATTGCTCGTGGACTCCCTGAAGAAGACCGGCGGCAACATGCTGCAATCCGCCCGCGACCTGCGCGTCTCGTACCGGATCGTCAACTACAAGGTGAAGAAATACAACATCGACGTGAAAAAGTTTTCGCAATCAAAGCGGAGATCAAAAAAGTCGCTGGAAGCATAACAAAAAGGCGGTTGGGATATCCCAACCGCCTTTGTTCTTTAGAGAGCTCGCCGTCTTATTTGAACGAACGGGCAAACAGGTCTTCAAGGGCCTTCTTGCCGTTGTCTTCGAGAAAACGGGTGCCGGTGCCGGTGAAGTGCTTGTCGGTAATGACGGGAGCGGCCACGCTGATCCACTCGCCCTTCTCCCATTTGAACCAGCCGTTCTTGACCTGGCCGAAAACGTACAGTTCCTTGTTGCAGATCTTGGCAAATTCCGCGCCCCAGCCGGTACCGCCCTTGACGGTGCCGTCTTCCTGGATGGTGCCGATCACAAAGACCTGGTGGCTGGATTCCACCTGCCACATGATGGTCTGCAACACCTTGCGCATTTTCTCTGCATTGGTGAACTTGCGGCCCAGCAGCTTGGAAACGTAGGTCAGGCTGACATCCTTCTGGGTCAGTTCTTCATCGGTCAGGACACGGACGCCGCGTGTACGTTCTATCTTGTGACCATCGAAGGTATAATTGACCTCAGACATCCCATAGTACTCGGCCAGTTTGCCGAACTGGTTCTCTGCGCCCTGGGCGCCGCCGCTGAAAAGAGTGAAGTTCTGATTGGGCATGCTATCTCCTTAAGAATGATTCTATGCGAAATTTGGTCGCGACCAGCTGGCCTGTTCTGGACAGTATGCACGGGCCGCCGTCGTGAAGCAATGCCCTCTGCAACAAAATGGACCAAAAATCCACCATTTTTTGGAAAAATCGCATTTTTGGATGTTCGCAACCACACCTTTCCCAATCCACCATTGACAGCCGCTTTTCCATGCCTACACTGTTTTATGATAAAAATAATTACTACTACCAATTTTCAGGGGTGATGCGTATGTCCCGCAAGTTAACATTTTTGATCGTAGCCGGCGTCTTCGCATTGACGCTGGGTATCATGTTTACCGCGAATATATCCTCGGAGGATCAAGCCATGGCTGACAATAGTAACGTTGAAATCGCCACCATTGCCGGAGGGTGTTTCTGGTGTGTGGAATCCGACATGGAAAAACTGCCCGGCGTGATCAGGGTCGTGTCCGGATATGCGGGCGGTGAAGAGGAGAACCCCTCCTACGAACAGGTTTCGAGCGGAAGCACAGGCCATCGCGAGGCGGTGCAGGTGTATTTCGACCCTGCCAAGGTAAGTTATGCACGGGTTCTCGACCAGTATTGGAAGCACTTCGACCCCACGGACGAAGGCGGTTCCTTTGGCGACCGCGGATTCCAATATACTTCCGCCATTTTCTACCACTCAGAAGCGCAACGCGAAATCGCCGAGTCGTCCAAGAAGGCCCTGGATGAATCGAACCGATTCAACCTGCCCGTAATCACGCCCATCATCAAGTACACCACCTTCCATGAGGCCGAGGGCTATCATCAGGATTACTACAAGCACAATCCGGTGCGGTACAAGACCTACCGCTACTTCTCAGGGCGCGACAAGTTCGTGGAGGAACATTGGGGCGACGAGGCCAACGTTGTCTCCAGGGGGGCGGCCCTGCCCATGGCTGACAGCGAATTCGTCAAGCCCGACGACGCCACCCTCAAGGCGACGCTCACCCCCCTGCAATACAAGGTCACCCAACACGAAGGCACCGAACCTGCCTTCAAGAACGAGTATTGGGACAACAAGGCCGAGGGTATCTATGTGGATATCGTGAGTGGAGAGCCGCTTTTCTCAAGCAAGGACAAGTACAAGTCAGGCACCGGCTGGCCGAGCTTCACCAGGCCACTGGTCCCGGACAACATCGTGGAAAAGGAAGACAGCAGCTTCTTCACCACCCGCACCGAAATACGGAGCAGACATGCAGACTCCCACCTGGGACACGTCTTCAATGACGGACCGCCGCCCACCGGATTGCGGTACTGCATGAACTCCGCAGCCATGCGGTTCATTCCCAAGGCTGAGCTGAAGAGTAGAGGGTATGGAAAGTTTCTGGATTTATTTAAATAAACGCCTTGAAGCAGTTACCAGAAGAGGGAACCTTCCGAAAGGGACGATTCCCTTTTCTCATTTGATAAAGGCTTATAATTTGCGAAAACAAGACAACACTTACCCTTTTTCCCCATCGTTGCTTTGCAAAACTCAAACAAAGGGCTACCTTGGATTGAAGCTAGGAGAAAGTTTGATGCGGATATCCAAAACAACAATGATGCTGTTCGCATCCTTAGTGATCACGGGCATCGCACTTGCCCGACCGCTGGTAATGACCGAGCGGTCCGTCAAGCTGGTGTGCGATATCTGGCCCCCCTACCAGATGAACACGCAGTATGCCGTCACCGGCCTGTCGGCTGAATTGGTAAAAGCCGTATACAACAGGATGGGCATCACCCGCGTCGAAATTCAATCCCGGCCTTGGAAGCGGGCCTTGGACATGGTCCGGTTTGGTGAAGCCGAAGCACTCTTTTCCGCCAATTTCACTTCAGACCGCGAGGACTATCTGTACTATCCCGACGAACCGCTCTTCGAATCGCAGTGGGTTATCTGGACAAAAGGCAATACGCAGATCCAAAGCCTTGAAGACCTGAAGGGCAAAACCATCGGAGTCGTTCTCGGCTACAGTTATACGCCGGAATTCTGGAAGTTCATCAAAACCTATTGCAATGTCGAAGAGGTCTACAACGACGACAGCAATTTCAAGAAGCTCAGCCTTGGCCGGTTGGACGCCACCGTGGCCGAGTACGCCAACGGCCTGTTTCTCGCCGAAAAGCTGTCTGCCCCGGACCTTCGGCCCCAGGTCGGCGTCACCATTAAAAAAGACGGGCTCTATATCGTGTTCAGCCGTGACCATACGGATGCGAAATTCGTGACACAGTTTTCCAACGAGCTCAGAAAATTCAAAACAACTATTGAATTCAAGAACCTTTGGGAAAAATATCTCGGAATGAGGCGGTAAACGCGGTTTTCTTGTCTCTTCTTGCGCATTCGCGGTGATCATTTAATCGTCCTCCCAACGATAGGTTGTGCCTCTTTATTGATGACGTAGCGCATTCGCGGCGGGAGTTAGGCTCGTCATCCTTTTGAAGTGTTGCGCTCTTACAGCGCCCTACTTTTGTCCGAAGCGACAAAAGTAGGCAAAAACGCCTTTTTTGGGCTGTGAGCCTGGCCCCGAAGCCAAGAGCCTGTAGGCGGCTTTTGCTGCCCGAAACGATTGTCCACCCTGTGAACTCAATCGGGCTGCGCTTCGCCGCCCGAGACAGGCTCTAAGCTTCGGTTCCAATTGTCGGTCGTTGTAAGGGGCAATGGGGATGGTGTTTTTTTGTTGGATTAGGTTCTTCGGTTTTTCGGGACGGCAGGCTTCAGCATAGGTTTTGGAGGATTGTTTGATTTAGAGCGCATCCGCGGTGGTGATAAGCGCGTTCTCTGTACGAGGTGTCGTTGATTGTTTGATACGTAGCGCATTCGCGGTGGAAGCTAGGCTCGTCATCATTATGAAGTGTTGCGCTCTTACAGCGCCCTACTTTTGTTCAAGGCGACAAAAGTAGGCAAAAACGCCTTTTTTGGGCTGTGATCCTGGAATCGTGACCAAGAGCCTGTAGCGCGGCTCCACTGCCCGGGAAAGAAAGTTCGTGAACGAACGCTTTCCGGGCCACGCTCCGCCGCGCACAACAGGCTCTAAGCCCCGCTTCCAATTGCCCATCGCTGTAGGATGCTTCAAAAACGGCGTGGCGAGTTCGGAAAAAGAAAAAGCGGATTGCCTTTCGCATCCAGTGGAGCGCCTTGGATGCCAACGGCATCCAACAGCGGCTCTCGTCCCCGACCCCCTCCCGCACAAGCCTCCCC